>JAMFSV010000217.1 GCA_026225455.1 Burkholderiales bacterium
AAGGTCACCGCCATGGTTTCACCGAGCGCCCGGCCGAGGCCCAGCATCACCCCGCCCACCACGCCGGACTTGGTATAGGGCAACACCACTTTCCACATCACTTCCCAGGTGGTGCAGCCAATGCCATAAGCCGACTCTTTCAGCAGTACCGGGGTCACTTCAAACACATCGCGCATCACCGACGCGACGTAGGGAATAATCATGATCGCCAGAATCACCCCGGCGCAAAGCAAGCCGATACCGATCGGCGGCCCGCTGAACAAGGCACCGATAATCGGCATCGAACCGAGTACGGAACCAAGCGGTTTTTCAAACCAGTCCGCAAAAATCGGCGAGAACACCAGCAAGCCCCACATGCCGTAGACAATAGACGGGATTGCCGCCAGCAGCTCGATCGCCGTGCCCAGTGGACGGCGCAACCATGCCGGAGACAATTCGGTGAGAAACAGGGCAATGCCGAAGCTGACGGGAACCGCAATCGCCAGCGCAATAAAGGAGGTGACGAGCGTGCCGTAAATCGGCACCAGCGCGCCGTAGTGGTCCGCGGGCGGGTCCCACTCTTTGTGCCACAAAAAGCCCAGGCCCAATTTGTTGATCGTGGGCCATGAGGAGTAAATCAGTGAAGCAATGATACCGCCCAGCAACAGCAAGGTCACCAGCGCGGCCAGGCGGGCAAAGCCACCAAAAATGACATCTGCGCTGCGGCTCGGCACACGCCGCGAAGCCGCCGCAGTTTGTTTCATTTGAATGTCGACGTCAGACATATCAGCCCGTTTCCATTACTGCACATTGAGAAAACCACATACTGCGACACAGCTTGTTTGATTCGAACAGGCCGAGGTCCGGGGACCTCGGCCTGCCGCGAAAAAGAGCGGAGCAGTCCGCCCTCCTGATTCATCACTATACTTTACGGCGCCAAAGCCTTGCCGCTGGCGTCTTTGATCTTCGCGGTCCACTGCGCGCGAATTTCCTTGACCACCGAGTCAGGCAAGGAAATGTAGTCCAGCGAATCGGCAGCGCCGCCGCCGTTCTTGAACGCCCAGTCAAAGAACTTCAGCGTTTCCGCGCCCGAAGCCGGCTTGTCTTGCTTTTCATCCATCAGCACGAAGGTCGCGCCGAGGATAGGCCAGGCATTCTTGCCCGGCTCATTGGTCAGGATCTGGTAAAAGCTCTTGGTCCAATCGGCACCGGCAGCAGCGGCTTTGAAGGTATCGACCGTCGGGGCCACCGTGACACCGGCGGCATTCTTCAAGTCCAGATAAACCATCTTGTTCTGCTTGGCGTAAGCGTACTCGACGTAGCCGATCGCGCCCGGCAGGCGTTGCACGAATGCGGCAACCCCGTCGTTACCCTTGCCGCCCGTACCGACCGGCCAGTTCACCGTGGCGCCTTCGCCGACCTTGCTCTTCCATTCGCCGTTCACTTTCGACAAATAGTTGGTCCAGATAAAGCTGGTGCCCGAACCATCGGCGCGGCGAACCACGGCGATATCGGTATCCGGCAACTTCACGGTCGGGTTCAGGGCGGCGATTTCACCGTCATTCCATTTCTTGATCTTGCCCAGGTAGATGTCGCCGAGCACCGCACCGGTCAACGCGATCTGGCCTGGGTTGATCCCCGGCAGATTCACCACGGGCACCACACCGCCGACCACTGTGGGAAACTGGAACAGGCCATTTTTTGCCAATTCGTCGTCTTTCATCGGTGCATCGGAACCGGCGAAATCGACCGTTTTGGCCAGAATCTGCTTGATACCGCCCGATGAGCCGATACCTTGATAATTGATCTTGCTGCCGGTCGATTTTTGGTAGGCGTCAGCCCACTTGGTGTAAATCGGCGCGGCAAAGGTGCTGCCCGCACCGGTAATGTCTGTCGCAAAGGCAACCGTGGTCAGCAGCGCGCCAGCCAAACCGGCGATTGTCGTTTTAATCAAGTTCATGGGTTCTCCACCTGGGGTTGACAGAATTCATCTAGCGTCACGAAGCTTAAGGACCCAACATGACATTCATATGACAATGAGGCGCTCATAGGCCCGACATCTTACAGTTACGCTTCAGTTTCCGCATCCAAATCGGCACCTTATCCAAGCCGGCAGGGGCGCGCCGCAGGCCAAGCGAGGTTGCTGAAACACGCGTTTTCCCCCAACAAAAATTCAACTAAATCAAATATTTAGATGGTTAAACAAGGATTGCCGGGAGGGGCCGCGCAGGACGGGTCTGCCGCCAGGGTAGTCCCCGGATCAAGCGGGGCAATATGCCGCACTTAAACGGGGTACGATTGTTAGCCAAGTGACTTGATAACAACTTCAAATTGACTTTATTTTGTCATGAAACGAGGCTGAGCACCTCGTTTCACGCTGTGAATCAAGATTCGCGCCCCATTTTTGGCTGACTTCAAGCCGCGGGGTCGAGCGCCGGCTCATTGCGGTTCAAGCCGCGCTTCGGCCGCGCCGTCAAGCCGTCGAGGCGCGCACCACCGCAGCGATCGCCTCGGCATGCAACACCGCGTCAGCCTGACGGCTGGCTTCAACCATCACCCGCAGTACCGGTTCGGTACCCGAGGCCCGGATCAGCACGCGCCCGGTGCCGGTCAGCGCGGTCTCGGCCTGGCGAATCGCCGTCTGGATCGCGGCATTGCCGCGCCAGTCGGCGTCGGGCCGCATCCTGACGTTAATCAGTTTTTGTGGAAACAGTTTGACCTCATCCAGCATATGTTCCAGGCGCACACCCGCCCGCTTGACCGCGGCCAGCACCAATAACGCCGAGACAATGCCGTCGCCGGTGGTGTGCCGATCCAGTGAAAGAATGTGTCCCGACCCTTCCGCGCCAAGTTGCCAGCCGCGCTCGCGCAACTGCTCCAGCACATAGCGGTCGCCGACCGAGGCGCGCACAAACTCGACGCCCAAGGCCCTGATCGCGACTTCAACCGCCAGATTGGTCATCAGCGTGCCGACCACACCTTCCACACGGCCATCCGTCAGGATGCGGTCACGTGTCAGAATATAGAGCAGTTCATCGCCGTTAAACAGGCGCCCCGAGGCATCGACCACCTGCAAGCGGTCGGCATCGCCGTCGAGCGCAATGCCCAAATCGGCGTGGTTGGCCCGTACCGCGCGCACCAGCGCATCGGGTGCGGTCGCACCAAAACCATCATTGATATTAAAACCGTTCGGCTGAACGCCGATCGGAATCACGTCGGCACCCAGTTCATGAAAAACTTTAGGCGCGACGTCATAAGCCGCGCCGTGGGCGCAATCGATCACCAGCTTGAGCCCGCGTAAATCGAAATTGACCGGGAAGGTGCTTTTACAAAATTCGATATAACGGCCGGCCGCGTCATCGAGCCGGCTCGCCTTGCCCAGTTGCTCCGACGGCGAACAAATCATCTCTTGTTCGAGCTGACGCTCGATGGCGGTCTCAACCTCATCGGGCAGTTTGTTACCGTCGGCCGAGAAAAATTTGATGCCGTTGTCGTAATAGGGATTGTGCGAGGCGCTGATCACCACCCCGGCGGCAAGACGCAAGGCTCGGGTCAGGTAAGCCACCCCCGGCGTCGGCATCGGCCCCGCCAGCATGACGTCGACGCCGGCCGCGGAAAACCCGCTTTCCAGTGCCGCTTCCAACATATAACCGGACACCCGTGTGTCCTTGCCGATCAATACAGTAGGACGCGCGCCGTCGACATAAGCGCGATCGGCGCCGGCCAGCACTTTGCCCGCGGCATAACCCAGGCGCAACACAAAATCAGGCGTAATCGGCGCTTCACCGACCTTGCCGCGGATCCCATCAGTACCAAAATAACGACGACTCATACTTGCCTCACCTGTTTTTATGAGCCCATCCCGCGTTTCAGGATGGCGCTCCGCCTTAAGCTGTCAACTGCCGGCGATTTTTTATCTGTCACGGTTGTTACCGCTATCTCATCCCGCCCGCCTCACGGGTCGCGCGCCAGACCTTGAGCGCATCGACCGTGGCTGCCACATCATGCACCCGGATCAAGGTCGCACCGCGCTCCGCCGCACATACCGCAGCGGCAATACTCGCCGCCACCCGCTCGGGCGCGTTATGGCGGCCGGTGACGGCTCCCAGCATCGATTTGCGCGACAGGCCGGCCAACACCGGCACACCCAGCGCCGTCAACTCGCGCAACCGTGCCAGCAGGGCGTAATTATGCGCGACACTCTTGCCAAAGCCAAAGCCGGGATCAATACTGATACGCGCTCGATCCACGCCGGCACGCTCCAGTTCGACCACGCGAGCAGCCAAAAACGCCGCAACCTCGCCCACCACATCCGGATAGTCGGGGTGAGCCTGCATGGTCTGCGGGTCGCCCGCGGTGTGCATCACGCACAGACCGCAAGCCCGGCCCGCCACCGCCTCAATTGCACCGGGTTGGCGAAAGCCCCAGATATCGTTGATCAGGTCGGCACCGGCCGCCAAGGCAGCCTGCATCACGGCAGGTTTGTAAGTGTCGATGGAAAGCGGCACGCCGCAGTCGCGCAAGGCTTCGACCAAGGGCACCACTCGCTCCAGTTCTTCAGCCAACGGCAAGGGCGCGGCACCCGGCCGGGTCGACTCGCCGCCGATATCGATCAGATCGACCTGGTCGGCCAACATCTGTTCCGCATGCCGTAACGCCGCATCGCGGGCGAGAAATTTGCCGCCATCGGAAAAGGAGTCGGGCGTGACGTTCAAAATACCCATTACCAGCGGCCGGTCCAGCGTCAGACGATAACGGCCACAGCTAAATTCCAGGGGGGTGCGGGATGGAGTGGCGTCAGCGAGTTGAGATGCCATGGTGGTAACCATTGAGAGCGAGATTCCAGGAGCGGCCCAGATTATCCGCGGCCATGCCCGCAGGCGAATAATAAAAAACGGGCTGGTGCCTGGCACCAGCCCGTTTATCTTTCAGGGTGATTCACCCTTTGCTCATCCGACGGCCCGGTTCAGGCTGGCGCCGTAGCGCTGTCTGGCTTGACGTCGGCCGGCACCGGCGTACCGCCGCTCGAAGGCGGGGGGGTATCGCTGGATGCGGTACTGGTCGAGACTTTCGGCGGACGCGGCGGTTTGCCGGCCATGATGTCGTCGATCTGGTTGGCGTCGATGGTTTCCCATTCGAGCAACGCATGGGTCATGGCTTCGACCTTGTCGCGGTTTTCTTCGAGCAGGGTCCGGGCGCGGTTGTACTGCTCGTCGAGAATCCGGCGAATTTCCGCGTCGACTTTCTGCTGCGTGGCTTCCGACACCGTCTTCGATGACATCGCGCCAAACATGCTGTTTTGCTCGGTATCGACGTAGACCATGGTGCCCAGCGAATCCGACATACCGTAACGCGTCACCATGTCGCGCGCCATTTTGGTGGCCCGCTCAAAGTCGTTGGACGCGCCGGTGGACATCGAGTCGAGGAACACTTCTTCCGCGGCACGGCCGCCAAACAGGATGGCGATTTCTTCGAGCATCTTGGTGCGGTACAGATTGACGCGGTCATGCTCCGGCAGTTGCCAGGTAATACCCAGCGCCCAGCCACGCGGCATGATCGAGACTTTGTGTACCGGATCGGCGGTCGGCAGCAGCTTGGCCACCACGGCATGACCGGACTCGTGATACGCCGTATTGCGACGTTCTTCTTCGCGCATCACGGCCGAACGGCGTTCCGGACC
>JAMFSV010000218.1 GCA_026225455.1 Burkholderiales bacterium
AAACGCGAAGCGATTTCGCACGATGGGGATTTCCACGCTGGTGGGGCGTTTTTACCGGTGCGCTGGAAGTGATCGGCGCCATTCTGATTGCGCTTCCTGCCAGTCATCTTATTGGCTTGGCGCTGGGGGCCGCCATCATTGCGGCCGCGATCGTCACCGTCCTGCGCCACCGCGACTATACCCACCTCGTGCCATTGGCCGTGTTTGCCGCCCTGATCGCGCTCGCAGCAATGCCGGCCTGAAATTGCGGCGCGGGCCGGGTAAATAATCCGGTCAATCGGGCTGGCTGAAAAAAACGTGGCGGAAAACAGGCAACTTCCGTTCCGGATGCGCTTGCATGAAATTGAAACTGCCTTCAACAACTCATCCCGGGAACGCTTCATGTATAGTTGACATGTAGGTCATCAGTGAATCGCATGCAACGAAAGAATCAATGATCGCCCTGGTTGTCGATGACTCTCCCTTTTTTGAAACGGCAAAAACCGCCCTCGTGCGGCTAGGCTGTTCAGTCCTGCATGCTCGCAGCGGCAGCGATGCCATCTTGGAAGCGGTGACAAGCGTCCCCGAGCTGGCGTTGATTGCCGTAACGCTTGCCGACCTGGAAGCTGTTCAGGTCGCCATGGCCTTGCGCCAGTTTGCCGAAACGGCGGACATGGTCCTGATCGCTGCGGCGGCCGACGACGCAGCGACGATCCTCGACCGCTGCCACGACGGCCTCTTCGACGGACAGATCGCGAGCGCCTGTTCGGATGAACAGATTCGATCGGCCATTCAGATCATCTTCACAAACCGCAGGGTCGCGCACTCGAAGCAAGTTGCATTGGCAACCGATGCCGGCCTGCTGTACCGGGCCGATCCCAAGACAGATCCTGTTTTGCCCGCACAGCGCAAAAAAAGAACGTCGAAAGCGATCGCGACAGAAACTTCACCGATTCATCAGCTGCCAACGAGCACGGGCGTCGATACCTCGCAAAACGGCGTCTCCTTCGCCCGTTGGGGCGCGCAAGGCCGATGGACGGCGATACCGTCAGTGATGGCAAACAATCTGCGCTCGGCAGGCGCCGAGGTCATCAGCGCGTCCCATATGGAAGCGTTAAAACGAGGAAACACTTAGGATATCGCCGGGGAATGTAGGCGCTGTTCTACAACGAGGCTGCAGACCGCTTCCGTGGCAAAGCTGCTTGCGGATGGCGAATTCCCTGACCACAACGCTTTCGGCCACTACACACCACTTGGGCACAGCGCCTATCGTTTTGGCGATTCCATGGCAGTCAATGGCACCAGCAGCCATGCGCATGACAAGCTGCCAATACACATCAGGGTGATGACACCAGCCAATAGACGTGGTGTGTCGCCGTCGAAATAGCCGACGAGCGCGGAACCGATCATGCCGGTGCCATACTGCACGCAACCCAGCAATGCCGAGACGGCGCCGGCACCCTCGTCGAAGCAACTCAACGCGCCTGCAATTGCATTGGCAGAAATGAAGCCATTGGCCGCCACGACGACAAAGAGCGGGACCACGACGGCGAACAGGTTGGGCCTGCCTGCACCCCAGCTATCGAATGCGGACAGGGCAGCTGCCAGCGCCGCGACGCTAATGCCCGCCCGGATAAGCGTGTCGCTGTCGAACCATTTCAACAGCCTGGCATTGACCTGGTTCGCCACCATGATACCCGTGATGCCAGCCGCGAAAATGGTACCGTACCACTGTGGAGATAGGTGAAAATACCCTATGTAGAGGAATGGCGATCCGGCGACATAGGCAAAGCTGGCGCCGAAATAACACCCCGCCACGCCAGCGTAGCCGAGCAGCGATCGATGGCGCAGCAATTGACCGTACGTACGCATCACACTGATCAGCGGCGCATGCGACCGGTGTTCGATGGCCAGCGTCTCCGGCACGGTAAAAAGCGCTGTCAACGTCATTAGCCCGACGACGACCAGCACCCAGAAAATGGCGGGCCACGGTGCCACGTGCAGGATCAGTCCTCCAACGCTGGGGCCGATCAGTGGCGCGATTGCCATTACCGTCATCAGCGTCGACATAAGCTGCGCCGCGCGGGGACCGCGGTACAGATCGCGCACGATGGCCCGGGAAATAACGACGCTGGCGCACGCGCCCACGGCCTGCACCAGACGCCAGCCGAGCAACGCGCCCACCGTACCGGACATGGCACAACCGACCGAACCGATGATAAACAGGACCAGCCCCGCAGCGATCGGCAGGCGGCGGCCGTATCGGTCCGAGATCGGCCCCCAGACCAGTTGGCCCAGGCTGAAGCCGATCAGATAACCGGAGATCGTCCACTCAAGATGGCCCGCGTCGGTTCCGAGGGCACTGGCCATCGCCGGCATTGCAGGTAAGTACATATCGGTCGAGATCGGTCCAACCGCGATCA
>JAMFSV010000219.1 GCA_026225455.1 Burkholderiales bacterium
CGGGCAGTCAAAGACGGCAGTTTTCCCGGGCCCGAACACGAGTTTTAGTCTGAGCGCAAAGCGACCGGCAGCGTAATCCATTGCGCCGGCAGCGGGCCACGCAAGGCATTGCACACCATCAATGCCTCGGCCCGCTCAAGGTCGTCCAGCGTCAAACGGCGCTGCGCGGCCGACCACTGCGGATCGTCCAGCAACACTTGGCGCATCACGCCCGGCAAGACGCCGCAGTCCAGCGGAGGAGTCCACCAGCGCCCCGCCAGTTTGACAAAAAGATTGCTGCGCCCGCCTTCCGTCAATTCGCCCCGCGTATTGACAAACAATGCGTCGAACGCTCCAATCTGTTCGGCACCTTGCCATCCGGCATCGTAGTGAGCGCGCCGTGTGGTTTTCAAACTCAGCAGCACGTCGTTCGCGTCGGTGGCGGCCAGCCCCAGATCCCGGGCCAACACCAGCTTGACCGGACCGTCCGCCAGCGCTTGCAATAACGCGGACGACAAACCGATCTGCCCGGCATGGTTCAATGCCAAACGCACCCTGAATTGACGCCGGCCCAGCGCATCCGCCTGGGCGAATAGCGAATCCAGATAGTCCTGCAGGGCACGGCGCACCTGCTTGATATCGCAGGCAAAACCGAGGCGCCCGGCACTCAGGCTCAAACGCGCCAGGTGCTGTTCCAGATAACGCACGCCCGATCCGGGCTCGGCGTACATCGTTTCGAACAGGCTTAGACCCGAATCCAGCCCGGTCAGAAACCGCGCCTTTAAATAACATTCGTCGTATTCGTCGGCGGCCACGCTATCGAGCACGATGCCGGCCCCGACGCCCATCCGGCCGGTGCGTCGGCCTATGGGCATGGGCTCAAGCGAATTGCCCGGACTGCTGTCAGGGCGCAGGGCGTCCCCTGCCGCGTCAGCCCAAGGCCTTGCTGTCGGCGCCCAGGGTATTCCACCGCGCGATGGGGCGACGGGGGAATCGGTGCGCGGAGCATCGAGTACCAGCGTGCGAATCGCCACCGACAGGCAGAATGGGCCGCCGGCCGCAGCGTGCCCAGGCGCCGCCGCCTCCAGCCAGCCGATTGCGCCGGTATATAAACCGCGCGGGGTACTTTCAAGCTGGCGGATCAATTGCATCGCGCTATGCTTAGGCGCGCCGGTAATCGAGCCGCATGGAAACAGCGCGCGCAATACGTCGGCGAAGCCGACGGCGGGCTTGAGCTGAGCCTCGACGCTGGAGGTCATTTGCCAGACCGTGGGATGGCCCTCGACCGAAAACAAGGCCGGCACTCGCACCGAACCGATCTGTGCAATCCGGCCCAGATCGTTGCGCAGCAAATCGACAATCATCAGATTTTCGGCACGATTCTTCGGGTCGCGAGCCAGCGCCAGACCGGCCTCGCGATCCGCCTGCGCGTCACGCAAACGCGGTGCCGTGCCCTTCATCGGACGCGCTGAAAGATGACCCGGACGGCCCGGCAAGTCATGATGATCGAGAAACAATTCGGGGGAACACGACAACACCCAGCGCCCGTCCGGCAGTGCAATCAAGGCGCCGAAGCTGACGGGCTGGCGCGCGCGCAAACGCCGGTACAAGGCGATCGGCGAGCCGTAGACGTCAAAATCAAGACGGAAGGTGTAATTGATTTGGTATGCATCGCCGGCCTGCAGCGCCGCATGAACGCCGGCGATGGCGCTTTCGAACTCGGCGCGCGTGACGCTGGCGCCAAGGTCCATCACACCGGCATTGCCGGGAGGTGCGACGGTAAGCGACGCGGCAGCGGTTGGATCGGGTTCCGGCGGCACCTGACCGACTTCCCGTGCCGCCAGCCAAATCTCAACCTGCTCGGCCGAGAGCTGTTGCAACTGGCGGAACATCAGGTAGCGCAAGGCCGGAGGGTGATCCGGCAGCGGCGTCAAGTCTGCGGCCAAGGACGCCAATCCCGCCAGCGCCGTGCCCCACTCATAGTCGGCCAGCACCACGGCATGCAGCCCGTTCTGCAAATCGGCTTCAACCGCGGCACACACCTGATCCAGTTGTGCCACATCAAGGCATATGTACTCGCCCACCAAGTCTGTATACAAGCGGCTTGGTGTAGCCGGCCTACCCTTGACTCCGACCGGGGCGCCGCTATCGTCCAACAAAGCAAACGCCGCCCAGCAAGTCCCTTTTGGGGGCGCCGCGCAGCAAGTCCCCTCGCCCCCCGATCCCGCAAGGGACTTCGGCATGTCAGTCAAAGAAGCTCTTGACCCGGTCGAACCAGCCCTTGCTTTGCGGACTGTGACGCGAACCGCCTTCCGTCAACGAGGCGTCGAACTGCTTCAACAGGTCACGTTGCGTATCGGTCAGTTTGACCGGCGTCTCGACCATCACATGCACATAAAGGTCGCCCTGAATTGCCGAGCGCACACCCTTGATGCCCTTGCCGCGCAAGCGGAAGGTTTTACCCGACTGGGTGCCTTCCGGGACTTCGAAACTGCCTTTGCCGGCCAGCGTCGGCACTTCGATTTCGCCGCCCAAGGCCGCGATGGCGAAACTGATCGGCATCTGGCAATGTAAATCGTCGCCGTCGCGCTCGAATACCGTATGCGCCTTGATGTGAATCTCGACATACAAGTCGCCCGGCGGGCCGCCGTTCAGGCCAGGTTCGCCATTGCCGCTGGAACGGATGCGCATGCCGTCGTCGATCCCGGCCGGTACTTTGACTTCCAGGGTCTTGGTCTTTTTGATCTTGCCCGCGCCATGACATGCGGTGCAGGGTTCAGGGATGTAGGTGCCCGACCCGTGGCATTTGGGGCAGGTTTGCTGAATGCTGAAAAAACCTTGGGACATCCGCACCGCGCCCTGGCCCGCACAGGTCGGGCAGGTCGCGGCTTTGGTGCCGGGCTTGGCACCCGAGCCTGAGCATACTTCGCAACCTTCCCAGCTCGGCACGCGAATCTGGGTTTCGTAACCGTGCGCCGCCTGCTCCAGCGTGATTTCCATGCTGTAACGCAAGTCGGCACCGCGATACACCTGCGCCCCGCCACGGCCGCCGCCTGCGCGCCCGCCTGCCTGTCCGCCGCCCGCCATACCCGCGCCGAAAATATCGCCAAAGATGTCGCCGAAGGCTTCGGCAAAGCCGCCGAAGCCCTGACCGCCCGCGCCGCTCATATTCGGGTCGACGCCCGCATGGCCATATTGGTCGTAAGCCGCGCGCTTTTGCTGGTCGGACAGCATTTCATAAGCCTCTTTGGCCTCTTTGAAATGCTCTTCCGCATCCTTGCTGTCCGGATTGCGGTCCGGGTGGAATTTCATCGCGAGCTTGCGGTACGACTTCTTGATTTCTTCATCGCTCGCGTTGCGCGCAACACCCAGAACGTCGTAATAATCCCGTTTCGCCATATTGGTTCAGCGCCGCCAACCCGCTCGGGCCGGCAGCTCCTTGTTATCCGATCATGGGTCTAAGACCCGTACGGCGCACTATCAAAGTCAACAGATGCTGCGCCGGCTAAAAATAAATGTGCCCGGCGGGCCATCTGCACGAGGTAGACGGATACGCCAGGCTTTTACTCACCGCTTTTACTCACTTGGCATCCTGCGATGACCAAGCTTGTCCCGTCGGATGAAAACCGGCATGGGCCGCTTTTCATCCGCATAGGACTTAGTCCTTCTTCACTTCGGTGAACTCGGCGTCGACCACGTCTTCCGCGTGACCGGCACTCTTTTCACCGTTACCGGCCGACGCTCCGCCCGCACCGGCAGCGGCTTCCGCACCTTGCTTGGCTTGCATGTCGGCGTACATCTTTTCACCGAGTTTTTGCGCTGCCGTGCTCAATGCTTCAGCCTTGACGTCGATGGCAGCCTTGTCGGTGCCTGCCAACGATTCTTGCAGGTCCTTGATGGCAGCTTCGATCGCGGTTTTTTCCGCAGCTTCGAGTTTGTCGCCGTACTCGGTCAGCGCCTTTTGCGTGCTGTGGACCAGCGATTCGCCATGGTTGCGCGATTCGACCAGTTCACGCAGTTTGTTGTCTTCTTCCGCGTTCAGTTCGGCGTCTTTCACCATTTGATCGATCTCGGCCTCGGACAAACCCGAGTTGGCCTTGATGGTGATCTTGTTTTCCTTGCCGGTCGCCTTGTCTTTGGCACCTACGTGCAAAATCCCGTTGGCGTCGATATCGAAGGTCACTTCAATTTGCGGCACACCGCGCGGCGACGGCGGGATCCCTTCCAGGTTAAATTCGCCCAGCATCTTGTTACCGGCCGCCATTTCGCGTTCGCCCTGGAACACCTTGATGGTCACCGCGCCCTGATTGTCATCCGCAGTCGAATACACTTGCGCATGCTTGGTCGGGATGGTGGTGTTCTTCTTGATCATCTTGGTCATCACGCCACCCAGCGTTTCGATGCCCAACGACAACGGCGTCACGTCCAGCAGCAGCACGTCCTTGCGGTCACCCGACAGAACCTGGCCTTGAATCGCGGCGCCCACGGCCACAGCTTCGTCCGGATTCACGTCGCGACGCGGTTCCTGACCGAAGAATTCTTTAACCTTTTCCTGCACCATCGGCATGCGCGACATACCGCCGACCAGAATCACGTCGTCGATCTCGCCCACTTTCACGCCTGCATCGCGAATTGCAATGCGGCACGGTTCCATGGTGCGCTCGACCAGTTCTTCAACCAGGGCTTCGAGCTTGGCACGGGTGATCTTCAGGTTCAAATGCTTCGGACCGCTGGCATCCGCCGTCACGTACGGCAAGTTGATTTCAGTGGTTTGCGTGCTCGACAGTTCGATCTTGGCTTTTTCAGCCGCTTCTTTCAGGCGTTGCAGGGCCAGCACATCTTTCGACAGATCGACGCCTTGGTCTTTCTTGAACTCGGCAATGATGTACTCGATGATGCGCTGGTCGAAATCTTCGCCGCCCAGGAAGGTATCGCCATTGGTGGCCAGCACTTCGAATTGCTTTTCGCCGTCGACATCGGCGATTTCAATAATCGATACGTCGAAGGTGCCGCCGCCCAGATCGTACACGGCGATCTTGCGATCACCCTTTTCGGTCTTGTCGAGGCCAAACGCGAGCGCCGCGGCGGTCGGTTCGTTGATAATCCGTTTGACTTCCAGGCCTGCGATACGGCCGGCGTCCTTGGTTGCCTGACGTTGCGCGTCGTTGAAATAAGCCGGGACCGTGATCACGGCTTCGGTCACCGCTTCGCCCAGGTAATCCTCGGCGGTCTTTTTCATCTTGCGCAGGATTTCCGCGGAAATTTGCGGCGGCGCCAATTTTTGCTCGCGCACGCTGATCCATGCGTCGCCGTTGTCGGCGCGGCTGATGGTGTAGGGCATCAGCGCGATGTCTTTCTGCACTTCTTTTTCTTCGAAGCGGCGGCCGATCAGGCGCTTCACGGCATACAGCGTGTTGCGCGGATTGGTCACGGCTTGGCGTTTGGCCGGAGCGCCGACCAGAATTTCGCCGTCTTCCATGTAAGCGATGATGGACGGAGTCGTACGAGCGCCTTCCGCATTTTCGATTACACGAACTTGATTACCTTCCATGATCGCGACACACGAATTGGTCGTGCCGAGGTCAATCCCGATGATTCTACCCATTTTAAATCTCCTGACTTTTTGATCGTCGCCGAGTCGCCACTTGGTTATGGCATCGGCGCCGGAGTGTGCTTAACCATGACTGAACCGCTAACCTGCGCTGCTTTGAATCCGCCGTGGAACTCTGCATCAGCGCCCGGCGTACAGCGGTTCAATTGCAATCGATAAAACCATGCCTCTAACATGGGTGCTGCTTTTCGCTTTTCAAGGCCTTAATGCGTTAATTAAATCGTTTTTTATGCCGCTTTCGCGCATTAGGCCCGGTATCGACTTATTTGGCTTGCGACACCGTCACCAAGGCCGGCCGCAGCACCCGGTCGGCGATCAAAAAGCCTTTCTGCAACACGGCTACCACCGTATTCGCTTCCTGCTCGGCCGGGACCATCGAAATCGCCTGATGGCGATGCGGGTCGAATTTCTCGCCCACCGGGTTGATTGCGACTACCCGGCCTTTTTCCAGGGCTGCCGTGAGTTGACGCAAGGTCAGCGCCACCCCTTCCTTGACCTTGGCCATATCGCCTGAGGCATCGGCCAAGGCCGCTTCCAGGCTGTCGATCACAGGCAGCAGGTGTTCGGCAAAACTTTCGATGGCGAATTTATGCGCTTTCGACACGTCTTCCTGGGCCCGGCGGCGCATATTCTCGGTTTCGGCCTTGGCTCGCAAAAAATCTTCCTGAGCCGCCACCACGCGGGCTTCCGCGTCGGCAAGCGCGGCCTGGAGCCCAGCGAAGGTATCGACGTTGGCAGCGTCCGCGCCGGCGGTATCCGCGCTGGAGTCCAGATCCTGGGCCGGGTTCGGGTTAGCTTGCGTTTCTTCCATGATGTCTGGGTTCCTGAAGATCAAAAAACAACCGGTCCGCCGCTCTCGGCGAGTCCGATATGATTAAAAAATAGGGAATTAAAAAGAGGGATCTGTTTATCCCCCCATACCGATTTGCGGCGACGCAACAACCTGCCGTCACACGAAAGGTTCTGCAATATTTGTAGTTATGGTGGCAGTGCCGCGGATTTCAAGGCTCGCACCTTACACCAGCGCTATTTTTTTAGCTTTTTTCACCTTTCGGCAATGCCTCGTTACATTAATTTAGGGCCACCGTGCAGATTCATATTGAGGGTAAATACTTAACCGCCTACACTTAATATCAATGGCGATGCGCTCTGCACTCCGCCCACAACCCGCTTACCCGTCAAGGATGTACCGTGAAATTGACCTTTGCCGTTGCCTTGGTCGGATTGGTACTGATCGCGGGCACCACCACGATCTGTATGTCCGGCGCCGTCACCGAACGCACCACGGAATATGGATTTGCGCGCGCCATCGTCAGCCACTGGCTAGGTTCGAGTTCGGCAACCTGCCGCTAACCTCAAGCCCGGCTGCGACTTCCTAGTCGCGCAATTTACCGATAATGCGGCGATCGCGTTTGGTCGGCCGCCCATGTAAAGCGGCGGCGGGCTCGCGAAACAATTTGCGCCGGGCCAGTTCTTCCTCCCTGATGCGCCGGCTGTCATCGGTTTCGCGGTACAAAGACTGGGCCACGCTGGCCGGTCCACGCACTTCGCACAGGCCCAGCACCTCGATTTCCCACACCAGCCGCTCCACTTCGATTCGCACCAGGTCGCCGACCCGCACTTCGCGGGACGGTTTAAGCGTATCGCCGTTGAGGTGGACGCGGCCCAGATTCACCGCATCGGTAGCCAGCGTGCGGGTTTTGAAAAACCGCGCCGCCCATAACCATTTATCGATACGCAGGCGGGCGGTGCTATCGCTGGCAATCGCATAATGCATGGCGGTTTACCGGTCCATAGAGAATAAAGAGGTAATTCAGGTCCCGCGGGCAACTCAGGCCGCCGCGACGACAGCGGGCGCGGCCAATACCGGCCAACCCTGCAAATTCGCCGCGACCAGCTCGCCCAGCCCTTTGATCCAGGCCGGTGCGGCATTGAGGCAGGGAATTGCATGATATTCCTGACCGCCCGCCGCCAGAAACGCATCCCGCCCTTCCATCCCGATTTCCTCGATGGTTTC
>JAMFSV010000220.1 GCA_026225455.1 Burkholderiales bacterium
GCCTTTCTGCCGGCCAAACCCCTTCACTTCGGTGACGGTAATTCCCGAGACGCCGATCGCCGATAAGGCTTCGCGCGCCTCATCCAGCTTGAAAGGCTTGATGATTGCGGTTATCAGTTTCATGAAATCCTCGCTTATTGTTTCAATGGAATTGCCAGTCTTGCCGATGAACATGCTTGAGACCTTATTACCTATGGACAACAGCAACTCCTATGCCATGCGGAGGCTAAAATGCCGATTTAATTTCGACGCGCGTCGCCCGCGAGTTTGTTTACTGTTCCTTTACAAGCTGCCATATGCCGAATGGTCAAACCGGCGGTACTCGATGCGAGCCCCACGCGGGGCGTGCTAGAGTGCTTTACAGGCACGGGACGGAGCAAAACGCCTATGATGCTGTCGCAAATACCGACCCGTAGCACCATAATCGAGCGCGGCCCCGGAATTTCGGTAAGCCGCGCCCACAGATGCACCGTTTTTGTGCAAAACAGAGGAATTTAATATGAAACCCCATGAAGTCCTTCAAGACATCCAAACCAAATTCAGCGACCTGTTGAAGAACTCGCCGGCCAAGGACGTCGAGCGCAATGTCAAAGCGATGTTGACCCAGGGCTTTAATAAATTCGATCTGGTGACGCGAGAAGAATTTGACACCCAGGCCCAGGTCCTGACCCGAACCCGCCTGCGCCTGGAAGAACTTGAGCGTCGTGTGGTCGAACTCGAAACCCAGTTGACCTCGCAGTCCGCCGCAAAATCGGTCTGACCCACCCAGCAGACGCCGCGGCGCGCGATATCCGGCAAACCCAAGGCATAGGCCGCCATGTCGCTCGCCGTCGTTCGCAGCCGCGCTCTGGCCCCGGGACATACACCCGAAGTCAAAGTCGAGGTCAACCTCGCCAACGGGCTACCGGCTTTTAATATAGTCGGCTTGCCTGATTTGGAAGTACGGGAAAGCCGCGAGCGGGTCCGCGCCGCAATCCAAAACAGCCGGTTTGAATTTCCCGCCAGGCGGATTACGGTTAATCTCGCTCCCGCGGATCTACCCAAGGCGTCCGGCCACTTCGACCTGCCTATCGCGCTGGGCATCCTTGCCGCCAGCGCTCAAATCCCCGCCGCCGCACTGATCAACCGCGAATTTGCCGGTGAGCTGTCGCTGACGGGAGAGTTGCGCCCGGTTCAGGGCGTATTTGCAATGGCATGTGGTTTGGCGCGGCGGGACAGCGGCGCCGCGGGCCCGGCTCCCGAGCTGTTCCTGCCGCTGCAAAGCGCGCCGACGGCGGCTCTGGTTCCCGGCGTGAAGGTTTATGGCGCCGGCGATTTACTCAGCTTATGCGCCCATCTGGCCGGCCAGCAGCAAGCTCAATTACCTCTTTGCGAGGCGCCCAGTCTGCCGCCTGAAAGCTTGAGCCAGATCGCCGACATGGCCGAGGTGGTGGGTCAAGCCAGTGCCAAGCGGGCTCTTGAGGTGGCGGCCGCAGGCGCGCACCATGTGCTGCTGGTCGGCCCTCCCGGCGCGGGCAAATCGATGCTGGCCGCGCGTATGCCCGGGATCCTGCCGCCCATGACCGACGCCGAGGCACTCGCCTCCGCCGCCTTGCTGAGCGCCACCCGGGCCGGATTTGTGCCGCGCATGTGGCGGCAGCGGCCGTTTCGTGCGCCGCATCATTCAGCCAGTGCGGCAGCACTGATCGGCGGCGGTAACCCACCGCTGGCCGGCGAAATTACCCTGGCTCATTTGGGCGTGCTGTTCCTCGACGAACTGCCGGAGTTCGACCGACGCGTGCTCGACATGCTGCGCGAGCCGCTGGAAAATGGTCAGATTACAATTTCCCGCGCCGGCAGACAGGTTGAATTTCCGGCCGGGGCGCAACTCGTCGCCGCGATGAATCCCTGCCCCTGCGGCTGGCGCGGCGACACACGCAAGCATTGCCGCTGCACACCGGATCATGCCGCGCGTTATCGCGGCAAACTGTCCGGGCCGCTACTCGACCGGATCGATATCCAAATCACGCTGCCGGCACTCACCCCGCAAGAACTCTCCGAACCCCGTAGCGGCGGCGCCGAAAGCAGCGCGGAGATTGCCCAACGCGTGGCGCTTGCACGTGAACGCCAGATTTCCAGACAAAATGGCAGCAACCAGAGCCTCAACGGTCGCGATATCGATCGGTTTTGTCAGCCGGACCAGGCAGGAAAAACGCTGCTGGAAGCCGCCGGACAACGTTTCCAATGGTCGGCGCGAGCCCATTACCGGGTGCTTAAAGTGGCCCGCACTATCGCCGATCTGGCGGCGGCCGCTCAGCCGGACGCCTCGCATATCGCCGAGGCAATCCGCTATCGCAGCGGCTTTGGCGACGCTTGAACTCCCTGGTGCCGGTGCGCAGCGCCTTATGCGAGCATCGGGTCAGGCCGGCTGAACAAGCGCTCGAAAGCGGGTAAAAAAGGTTCAAAAAGAAGCTATCAAGACTTGACTTATACACATTTAACAAAATTACGCACAGGCGCGGTATAGCCCGACCTCAACTCCGGCCCTTGATATATAAGCTATTGATTTAAATGAATTAAGCCAAGTTGCCCAGAATCCCGGCAAACTACCCGAACGCCTTATACGACAGGCGTTTGTGCCAACCTTACAGGGTTTTCCACAAAGTTATCCACAGCAATTGTGGATAGTTTAAAAATTGGCGCGAAATCAGGTAGATATAGAGAGATTGTCGATTTTTACGTGAAGAATAAAAGCGACGGCCGGGCGCAAACAAGCAATCGGTTCAGACGAGAAATCGAGATCCCGCAGAATTATTTTCTACGCTCGCGGAAAAACAGCCGCCGCGAAAGGGGGCTTGCATGACCCCAAGAGAAATGGGTCCCTCGCACTCGGTTTGGAGGTAAACGGCGCCGGCGCGGCAAAAATCAGGTAGCGCTAACACAGCGCGGATAATCCTTCTCAGTAGGCGCACAAATAAACCAAAAAATCCGTGTCAAGTCTTGACTTATGCACAATCCGATTTTTTTCAAGCAAACCCGGATGTGTCACGGGCAAAACCTTGATGAAATTCATATCTATTTGATTTCAAAGTAAATTTTCCATCTGCCCAGATTCCCGGCAATCTGTCTGGAAGCCTTATCGGTCAAGCATTTAGGTCCGACTTTCGGAGATATCCACAAAGTTATCCACAGCAACTGTGGATAGTTTAAAAAATGTCTACGAATCAGTGGGATAAGCCCATTTCATCGCTTTTCACATGAACATGATTTCGATCTCACCGCAGGCCAGGTCCTGGCTGAAAAACCGGCTCCGGTGTCTCGTCACAAAAATATTTTTGTCTTCGGCACCAGGATAAGCGCGGAGCGCGCCATTTCAGCCTGCCGGCGCGCCCGCAATTCGCGGCACTCATGCAAGCGGATCGATGCAGTCGCATCAATACAATCTGAGCGAGCCAAAAAATTGATCGACCTGCTCGGCGGCGGGCTCAACCGGCGCAACAATCACCGCCTCGTAGACTTTGGCACCGCGCACGGCAAAACGCGCATGCATCACCCGGTGCTCATGATGCGCACCGGCGACGGTGCCGCTGGCGATAAACTCGGCGCCGGCCACCTGCTGTCCGGGGGTGCCGACATCGATCTGCACCGGATGCGTATCGAGTACCTCATTTATATTGTGGGCCAAGCCGGTCTTGAGCGAATCCAGCACCGCGGCGGCCAATGCCGGGTCGTCTGCCGGCAGCGTCACCACGCCGACCGCAAACGAAGTGTCGCCGACCCGCGCACTTTGCATCAACATGGGCAGCGACTGGCCGGCAATCTTGGCATTGCGTTGATCAAGTCCGGGTTTAGCCGGGAACATCACCGAAAAACCGCCCTCTTGATTGACCACATTGCGCCAATCGAAAGACGGTGTGCAAGCGCTCAGCATTAACGTTGCGGCCGCCGGCAGCGCCAGGAACCGCAACCACCGCGGCAAAACACGAGGGGGCTGGGTTGTGGCCGGGAGCGCGGCCGGGAAAGTGCGCGGCAAACGTGCCCGGGCGAACCGGACAAAAAACTGAGGCATGGGAATTAAGACTGAATGGTGGCAGGGAAGCCGTATTATCCGCCAGCCGCCGTCCGGCGGCGGTTAAACTCCGCGGTCGAACTCCGGGGTTGAACTCCAGGTCGAACTCAATAGTGGCCCCAAGTCTGATAGTTAACGGCCGTACCCGGCGACATCCGGCGATTTGAACTAAAATACGCTGGCAAGATGCTGTTGCAAGTGCAAATCCGAGCACGATCCAAGCACCACCCGAGACCTGTCATGACTTCACAACCGAACATCCGCCGCCGTTTTACGCCACTACACGGTGCATTGCTGGCCGTGGCGGTATTGCTTGCGGTTGCGGCATGGCTGGCCTTCGGCACCGCCAAACAAGTGCCCGACGCAACCTTCACGCTGCTTTCCGGCCAGAAAATTTCCACCGCGCAACTCAAAGGCAAGGTCTACCTGGTCAGCTTCTGGGCTACCGACTGCGACACCTGCATCAAGGAAATGCCGCAGATGGTCCAGACCTATAATCAGTTCAAGAGCCAGGGCCTCGAATTTGTCGCGGTGGCGATGAATTACGATGCGCCGATGTATGTCGTCAACTACAGCCAGACGCGTCAGTTGCCGTTCAAGGTTGCACTTGACGATGGCAGCGCCGCCAAACAATTCGGCAACGTGCAATTGACCCCGACCACTTTTGTGGTCGACCGCGACGGACACATTCTGAAACGTTATGTCGGCGAACCTGAATTTACCGAATTAGCCGACTTGCTCAAAGGCGCGCTCGCCAAACAAGCTTGAAATAACGCGCCCTCTTTGGAAAGCCGTTTCGTTGCCGCGAAACGGCTTTTTTGCTATTGCGTTACCTACGAACGGCTTACCCCCGGGTCGCAGCAGGCCCCTTACCGCAAAAGATCAAGCCGGCGATATGTTCACTCGGCTTTCTGGTTGATCGACGCACGTAATTTCCCCGGCGTCATGCCGTAAATTTCCTTTACATCACGGATAAAATGGGCCGAGTCGGCGAAGCCGCATTCATAGGCAATCGTGGTAATCAATTTATCGGTGTTCAATAATAACCAACGCGCATAACGCAAACGCATCGAGCGATAAAACGCCTTGGGCGGCATACCCGTTTCACTCAGGAAAGCGCGCTCAAGCTGGCGCACGCTAATGCCGATCATCTTGGCGATAACCGAAATATTCAGCGGCGCTTCCAGGTTCTCTTCCATCAGGACAATGGCATGGCGGATATTAAAATTGTCGACCGTAAGATAACCCAAGGCGCGGCGACGTTCGACAAAGGAGCTGCCGCCCTGCCGGCTGACCGTCATTTGATGGATCACCTTGGACGCCCGGTCCGCACCGCAATGCAAGCTGATCAGGCGCGAGGCCAATTCGATCACCGACACGCCGCCGGCACAGGTGATGCGGTCGCCATCGATGAGGTAATCCGAGTTGCAGGTGACCCGCAATCCAGGGAACAAACGCCGGTAGTCGTCCAGATGAAACGAGTGTACGCATGCGACGCGGCCCTCCATCAGCCCGGCTTTGGCCAGCACAAAACTCCCGGTGCACATGCCGATTAGCGGCACGCCGCTGTCGGCGGCCTGGCTTAAATAGTCCCAATACCGCTTATCCACCGCGTCGAGGTAAGGCAGCAAGCCGCCTATCGTCACCAGGTAATCGAATTGCCGTGGCGGCGGCAAGACCGTCTGCGGCTGAACCGAGACGCCACAACTGGACTCCACACTTTCGTTGGGCAAACCGACAATTTCCCAGGCGCACCGCAACGGCCGGCTTTGGTCGCCCAGGTCGGCGGCATGGCGCAAGGCGTCGCAAAATCCGGCCAGCGACAACAGCGGAAATTTAGGCCAGAGCAAAAACCCGACACTCAGGTCGGCCCCGGAACGGGCACGGCCGGGCTGCCCTTCGTTATCGGACCGGTCCAGCCGTTCGACGATAGCGCGGGCGGCCGACTGGCTGTCCTGCTGAAATTGCTGTTTAACGGCGACCATCGCGTCTCGCCAAAGGTGGGGACGGCTTTAAGTATAGGCGGTATCGGGGTGGATTCCTGAATGTCGCATTTCTTCTATTTTTTAGCAAAACGCTGCAATGCCCAGGTTTTTTTCCTGACTACATTGGCTCCATCCAAACCGCATGCCGTGGATAAGTCCGTCACCGTCGAGATCGACGCCAATGCCCCCAATGCCGCAATGCTACTGCGGAAATTTTTTAAGCAGGAGAGTCTCATGTTCAAGAAATGCCATCATTTAGCATCTCTAATCATTGGAAGCGGCGTTTTTGCTTTCAGTACCCACGCGGCTTACGCCGATCAAGTGGTCAAGATCGGCCACGTCGCGCCGTTGACCGGCGCCAACGCCCATCTCGGCAAAGACACCGAAAACGGCGCGCGCCTGGCGGTTGAAGAAATCAACCGTAAAGGCCTGGTCATAGAAGGACAAAAAATCACGCTGGAACTGGATGCTCAAGACGATGCATCCGATCCGCGTCAGGCCACTCAGATCGCGCAAAAGCTGGTGGATGACAAGGTGGTGGCGGTGGTCGGGCATATGAATTCCGGCACCTCGATTCCTTCGTCGAAAATTTATAGCGATGCCGGCATCGTCCAGATCTCGCCGTCGGCCACCAATCCGATGTATACGCAGCAAGGTTTCAAGACCGCCTATCGCGTGGTTGCCACCGATGCGCAACAAGGTCCGGCGTTGGCCAACTATGCTGCTCAAACCCTCAAAGCCAAATCGGTGGCCATCGTCGACGATGCCACAGCTTACGGCCAGGGCCTGGCGAACGAGTTTGAAAAACAGGCCAAGGCCGACGGCATGACGGTTCTGTCGCACGACGCGACCAATGACAAAGCGGTCGATTTTCGCGCCATTCTGACCAAGGTCAAAGGCGAGCATCCCGATGTCATCATGTATGGCGGGATGGATGCGACGGGCGGCCCGTTCGCCAAACAAGCCAAACAATTGGCCATCAGCGCCAAGGTGGTAGCCGGCGACGGACTGTGTGCCGAAAGTTTGGCCGACCTCGCCGGCAGTGCGGCGGATAACGTGGTCTGTTCGATTGCCGGCATGCCGTTGGAGAAAATGGCCGGTGGCCCCGAACTGGAAAAACGTTATGAAGCGCGATTTAATCAGCCGATACAACTCAATGCGCCTTTCGCTTATGACGCCGTCTACGTCATCGTCGATGCCATGACGCGCGCCAACTCGACCGCCCCGGAAAAAATCCTGGCCGAGATGCCGAGCACCGACTATCACGGCGTCTTGGGAGAAACGCAATTCGATACCAAAGGCGATTTGAAGCACGGCGTCATCTCGCTCTACGATTATGTCGATGGCAAGCAAAAATTGCTCGATGTGTTGAAAATGTAAAAACCGCGGCTAGGCTACCATTGCGTAAATGCTTGGATGAATGAATTTACGCAACGCAGCACTATGTCTCGCTCTGCGTGACATCAGCGCCTTCATCAACCTCAAGCCCGGCATCGCTTTGCGCCGGGGTCCAGAGTCCGGAGTCCATATGGAAGTCGTGGTGCTTGGCGCCGGTGTGATAGGTCTATCGACGGCCTATTACCTGCATGCCGCGGGACATCAGGTCAGCGTGATCGAACGTCACACGCAAACCGCCATGGAGACCAGCTATGCCAATGGCGGTCAACTGTCCTATAGCTATGTTTCGCCCTTGGCAGGCCCCGGCGTACTCGAAAAAATACCAGGGTGGTTATGCAGTTCCCATGCGCCGATGCAGTTTCGGCCGGCGTGTGATCTGGACCAATGGCGCTGGTGCCTGGCATTTGTGCGCGCCTGCACCCGGCAACAGAATGCCCAATCGACACAACAGCTTTTGCAGTTATCGTTTTTGAGCCGCAGCCTGATGCATCAACTGGTGCGGGACGAACCGGCGCTGCGCTTCGATTATGTCCGTTCCGGCAAACTGGTATTGCATCGCGATGCCGCCGCCTATCGCGCGGCGCTCGAACTACTCGCCTTGCAAAAAACCCTGGGCTGCGAACAACAGGCTTTGGACGTCGACGCCTGCCTCAAACTTGAGCCCGCGTTGAAAGGGATAGCCGCTCAGCTCGCCGGCGGTATTTTTACCGCCAGCGAAGAGACGGGAGATTGTTATCGCTTTTGCCTCGGCCTGGAACACCTGCTGCGCCGGCGTGGCGTCGAATTCCAATGCGGCACTCAGGTCGATGCGCTACGCGATTGCGGCACCGGCCTGGTCGAAATAAGCTGCGGCGCACGCACGCTGCGCCCGCAACAGATCGTCATCGCGCTGGGTTGCGCCAGCACCGCGCTACTCAAGCCCTTGGGGATACGTCTGCCGGTCTACCCGCTGCGGGGATATAGCCTGACCCTGGCCACCACGCCGGCATCGATCGCCCCCGCCGTCAGCATCACGGACTCCGCCCGCAAAGTGGTCTATGCCCGGCTGGGAAACAACTTGCGCGTGGCGGGTATGGCCGATTTGGGTACCGCGTCGGCCGAGCACAATCAAACGCGTCTGATGAGCTTGCAGCGCGAAGCCCAAAGAGTGTTTCCGGATGCGGGCGATTATTCGGCGGCGGCGCACTGGACCGGTCTGCGGCCCGCCACGCCGCAAGGCAAACCGATTTTAGGGCCGACCCGCTATCGCAATCTTTGGTTGAATGTCGGCCAGGGGGCGCTCGGTTTTACCTTGGCGACAGGTTCGGCACGCCTGCTCAGCGATTGGATCAGCGGCAAGCCCGGCGCCATCGACCGCACCTTGTTTTGCCTGCCTCACTAACATCGGCGATATGTCGCGGCTTAAATCGGGCAGCACATAGAACCGGCGTACCTTACCGAGCAGCGGAATTCACCCATGAGCAGTTCGCGCAAACCCAATATTGTGGTGCTTGGAACCGGCGGCACCATCGCCGGCCACGGCGCCTCCACCGTCAATACCGCGGCTTATGCCTGCTCCGTCCGGCCGATTGAACAGATCCTGATCGAGATTCCGGCAATCGCCTTGATCGCTAATGTAAAAACCGAACAGGTCTTGCAAATGGGATCCGAAAATTTCGGCAGCGCCCAGTTGCTGATGCTGCGCAAACGGATCGCCGCACTCTTGCAAGATGACGAGGTGGATGGCGTAGTCGTCACGCATGGCACGGACACCCTCGATGAGACAGCCTATTTTCTGCACCTGACACTGAACAGCGTCAAACCGGTGGTGATAGTCGGCGCCATGCGTCCGCCCACCGCCCTCAGCGCGGACGGGCCGCTTAATCTCTACAACGCGATGGTGCTGGCCGCCAGCCCGGAGTCGCAGGCCAAAGGCATCTTGGTGGTAGCCAACGACGAAATTCACAGCGCCCGTGATGTGGTCAAGAGCAGCACCTTCAAACTTGAGGCATTTGCTTCACCTTATGGGCCGCTGGGGTATGTGGTGGAAGGCCGGCCAAGCTTCTATCGCCTTCCCGCCCGTCGGCATACGGTCAATAGCATCTGGTCAGGCAGCGAGATCCATCAACTGCCCGAGGTCGGCATCGTCTATGCACACGGCGGCGTGAGTCCGGCCGCGATCGCCGCCATGGCTCGCTCAGGCGTCAGCGCCATTATTTATGCCGCAACCGGAAGCGGCAATGTCGCGGCCGATATGGTCGATGCCTTGCGCCAGGCGCGGGCCGAGGGGATTCATATTGTGCGTGCATCACGCACCGGCAGCGGCATCGTGATGCGCAACGGTGCGCAGCCGGACGATCGCTACGACTGGTTGGCGGTCGACGATCAGGTGCCGCACAAAGCGCGGATTTTATTGATGCTGGCACTGACCCGCTACACCGCCACCCGGGAGCTTCAAGACGTTTTCCAGGCTTACTGAGCAGCGGGCGCAGGCTGATACCGCGCCCGCCGCCGTTACATCGCCAATTCCACCATGCCCGCCGCTTGCCGCTCAACCAGACGCCGATAGATGCCCGTAGCGTGTTGCATCAGATGCTGATGCGTATCGTCCTCGACAATCCGGCCCTGATCGAACACCAGGATACGGTCCAGTTTGCGCACCGTCGACAAGCGATGCGCAATGATCAGTGTGGTGCGCCCTTGCATCAGGCGTTCCATGGCATCCTGAATCAATGCCTCGGATTCGCTGTCGAGACTGGACGTGGCTTCGTCGAAAATCAAAATCGGCGCATCCGCCAGAAATGCCCGCGCAATCGCGACGCGTTGGCGTTCGCCGCCCGACAATTTGATGCCGCGTTCGCCCACCAGCGTGGCGTAGCCATCCGGCAAACGGCTGATAAAACCATCGGCATGCGCCAGCCGGGAGGCTTCCTCAATTTCGGCGCGGGATGCGCCGGGCCGCGCATAGGCGATATTCTCGGCCAGCGAACGATGAAACAATAGCGGCTCTTGCTGCACAATCGCCACCCGCTGGCGCAAGCTCTCCTGGGTAACCGTATTGATTGCCTGGCCGTCGATCAGGATCCGACCCGCGTCCACATCGTATAAGCGCTGCACCAGTTTGACAAAAGTGGTTTTGCCCGAGCCTGAGGGGCCGACCAGACCCACCCGCTGTCCCGCGGGAATGCGTACCGACAGAGCATCGTAAATCGTGCGGCGTTGCGCGGGATAAGCAAACGACACCGTATCGAAAACGATCTCGCCGTCGGCAATCGAGGCCGCGGGCGCCTGCTGAACATCGCCGACGCCCAGCGGCTCCGCATGAAAACCCACCATTTCCTCAAGATCGTTGATCGAGCGCTGGAAATTGCGAATCTGTTGGCCGATGCCATGCAGATAGGTCTCGATGACGCCATAAGCGGTCAGGACAAAGGTCACTTCGCCCGGTGTGGCGCGGCCCTGCCACCAGAAGCTGATGGCCAGCCCGATCACCGCGACCCGCAGCAACGTCAGCAACGCCTGCTGCACGGTGCCGCTCAAGGTCATCACGCGCCAGCTTTTGCGGGTGCGCATTTTCCAGCGCGCGATAGTGCGCATGATGCGGATATCTTCACGCCGCTCGGCACCGAAGGCCTTGACCACCGGATTGCACCCGACCGAGTCGGCCAGCACGCCGCCGAAGCGACTGTCCCAGGCGTTCGAGACCCGCGCCGCCGGCATCACCCAATGCAGCGACAGCCAACCGCTGACAAACACATAAGCCGTGCTGCCAAGCCCTACCACCAGCCCCATCAGTGGCCAATGCCAGCCGAAGAGTACGGTCGCGCCGATCAGCACCAGCAACGACGGCCACAAGGCCAGGAATACGGTATCGTTCAACAGGTCGAAGGCCCACATGCCGCGACTGATCTTGCGTACGGTCGAGCCGGCAAAGCTGTTGGCATGCCAATCGGTGGAGAAACGCTGGACCCGCCAAAATGCATCGCGCGCCACATGCGACATGATGCGCAAGGTAAAAGCCACGATGCCGCGCATCACCGCAAAACGCAGGAGCACAATCAACAGGCCCAGTCCCAACATCACAAACAGGCACCACAAGGCCTCGTGCAAAGCCGCGCCGCGTGCCGCGTCGTGCGCCAGGTGACTACTGGCGACGGCGTCGACCAGACGCCCGGCATAGACCGGCGCGGTCATTTCCAGAATTGCCTGCGATGCGGTACCGGCGGCGATCGCCGACGCCAGCGCGGGCTGATGCCGCCACTGTTTGAGCACAAAACGCAGCGTGCGTGAGAGCGGATCTCGAGAGGGTGTTGCGGAAGCGGATGCCATGGTGGAGCTCCGAGTAAAAACGCCGGGGTACGGCACGGTGGAGCATTAGCTCGCTCGCTTGCACAGCGATATGTCAGGCGTGTGGCCCACGATATTCACACAGCACAAATGCAAGTCGGGATCTGGAACTTTGCCAGAGATTTACCCTGCCCGTAAAGCACCACAGCGGAAATTTATTTCGCAGCCAAATACAGATCTGTCTTATTGACGCGCCAGTGCAGCCCGCCAGCTATGCCAACCCATCGCGGCCAACACCACAAACGCGGCATACAGACCGGCAGTCAAATACAACACTTTGTAGGCGTAGACGCCGACATAAATCACATCGACGGCGATCCACAATAACCAGCACATGACATATTTTCGCGCCATCCAAAATTGCGCCACCAAACTGAAGCTGGTCAGCGAAGCGTCCACCCAAGGCACCGCGGCATCGGTATAACGCGCCATCAGGAAACCCAGCAAGACACTGCCCACCGCCCCCGCCAGC
>JAMFSV010000221.1 GCA_026225455.1 Burkholderiales bacterium
ATCACCGCCGATGCGCTGGTTTCCGCCGTGCTGCACAGTCATTTTGCGGCAGGGCAAGCGCATCGGGCCTACGCCGTCGTGCGCGACGGGATCCTGGTCGGCATGCTGGACCGGGCTACCTTGATGGCACAGCGAGAAGGGCCGGCCGCGGCGAAGATCGGCGATCTCTACGGCGCGAATGCACCCATTGTCGCGTTACCGGGCGAGACCTGCAGGACCATTTCAAATCGTCTGGCGGTCCATGCGCTCGAACGACTGCCGGTGGTGGCGGATGTGCAGTCGCAGCGCCTGGTGGGGATTGTCAGTCGCAGCGATCTGGTCAAGCTTTCCTCGGCAAATTCCGACGAGGAAGAGCTCCGGGAGATTTTCCAACGGCCGATCCATGCCCTGAAACTTGGCCTCCGCCCGATGCTCAAAAGGAAATAGCGCCTGGGAATCCGTCAAGTTCGTGCCGCACGCCCGGTCGAGGCGCGAATGACCAACTCCGACAGAGGTACTTTGTAGGCGCCGCGCTTGGGCTTGGTTCCGGTGATGCGATCCAGCGCGACTGCCACGGCGATTGATGCAATCGCCGCGGTGGGGAAACTCACGGTAGTCAGCGCGGGGCGAAACTGATGCGCGAGGTGGATATTGGTGAGTCCGATAACCGAGAGGTCCAGCGGCACCCGCATGCCGAGATCCTCTGCCGCGTGGATCGCGCCGATCGCCATCAAGTCGTTGGTGGCAAACAAGGCGGTGAGTTGAGGGTGCTCGCTCAACAAGACGCGCGCTGCGGCATAACCGCCTTCTATCGAGTCGACGGCAGGGGCGACGGTCACCGAATCGCCGCTGATTCCCTGCAATGCCAGTTCATCGAGAAAACCCTGTAGCCTAACCGATTGCGGTCCGCCCGAGCCTTGGCCCATGACGGCACCGATGCGACGGTGGCCGAGTTGCACCAGATGGCCGGCGGCTAACGCACCTGCGTGGCCGTAGTCGACGGTGACGCAAGGCAGCGCTTGCGACGATTGGGCGCCTTCCCACATGCACAGCACCAGAGGCGAGCCGCGTTTGGCGATTTCGGCGAGTTCGGTTTTGCTGACATCGGTATTCATCACGATCACCCCGGCGGCCAGCGTGCCGGCGATTTGATCGAGGTAGGCGCGGGCAATCGCCGGATTATCATCGGTGTTGCACACCAGCAGGAAATGACCGTGCCGCCGCGCCGCGCATTCGGCTTCGCGCACGAACTCGGGATAAAACGGGTTGGCGATATTCGATAACATCAGCGCGAGGGTCGAGGTGCGTCCCTCGGCCAGCGCGCGTGCCGTGAGATTGGGGCGGTAGCCGAGTTGGCGAATGGCGCTCATCACTTTATCGACGGTCGCCGGTTTTACTTTCTGCGGATTGCGCAGCACATTGGATACCGTGGCGGCCGTGACTTGCGCGTGCTGGGCAACTTCCGCGAGGGTCACCATGATGGGCCAATCAAACCGAGGGTAAACGACAGCAGAGGGTTAGTTCTGCATTGCTTGGGCGGGGTTTTATCCATATATTGAGACAGTCTCCTAAAGGTTGCGTGCCGCCAGTCGCCGAGTTAAGTTTCAAAAACGAAAGCAGGAGAGCGCTATAGTAAATTAAGCAGCGATTTTTTCAAGAGAAAATTTAAGCGCTTAAATTCCGTTCTTGCTGTTTAGCTGTTGCCCCTTGGAGTGTTATGACCGCCATTTCTCTAAGAAATATTTCGAAGTCGTACGGCGACCATTTGCCGGTCCTGCGCGCGGTCAATCTTGATATCGATCAGCACGAGTTCTGCGTCTTCCTCGGGCCATCCGGTTGCGGCAAGTCGACCTTGTTGCGCTTGCTGGCAGGTCTCGAGGACCTGAGCGCGGGGGAATTGCATATCGGCGGTCAACGCATGAATCACGTGCAGCCGGCGGCGCGCGGCGTGGCGATGGTGTTTCAGAGTTACGCCTTGTTTCCACATATGTCGGTATTCGAAAATATCGCCTTTGGCTTGCGCATCGCGAAGGTCGCCGATGCTGAGATCCGGCGCCGCGTCGCCGCTGCGGCCTGTGTGCTGCAGATCGAAGCGCTTCTGGAACGTCGGCCCCGGGCCTTGTCCGGCGGCCAGCGGCAGCGGGTTGCGATAGGTCGTGCGATGGTGCGCGAGCCCAAGGTATTCCTGTTCGATGAGCCGCTATCCAATCTCGATGCCACGCTGCGCAGCCAGACGCGCATCGAGATCGGCCGTTTGCACCAGCGCTTTGCCCAAGCCAGTTCGGTGTATGTGACGCACGACCAAGTGGAGGCGATGACGTTGGCGGACAAGATCGTCTTGCTGCGCGCCGGGGAGGATATGACGCGGCAGGGCAGCATTGCGCAGATCGGCACACCGCTCGATCTTTACCACCGGCCGAAAAATATCTTCTGCGCCGGCTTCATCGGTTCGCCGCGCATGAATTTTCTGCCTGCGCGGGTTCTTGCGGCAAGCGTATCGGGGCTCGAAATACAGTTGCTCAATAGCGGTGAAATCCTGGTGTTGCCAGGATCTCGTCCGATGCCGGAAGGCGCCGCCGTGACCCTCGGCATCCGACCGGAACATCTCACCATGAACGCATCGCACGCGGAAGGGCCGCGCCTGAGCTTGACCCGCGATGTGGTGTATGCGGAACAGTTGGGCGAAATGACTTATGTGCATCTTGAATCACCCGGCGCGAACCCCTTGCTGGCGAAAGAACCGGGCAGCAGTTCGGTGCGGGCCGGCGAGCGGCATAAGTTCTTTTTCTCGACGGCGTCGTGTCACGTGTTCGATGAAACAGGCGATGCGGTGACGAGTATTGGAAATAGGAGTTGAAACCGTCGTAACCGGGCGGCCGGCAAGCCGTCAATAAAAAAATAGACCAGGAGACAATAATGAAATTCGGAGTAAGAAAATTTTTACTTGCAGGCATCGCCTGCGCTGCTTTGACGGCATGGACCTACGTCGATGCCGCGACCCTGAGGGTGATTGTCTCGGCGCGCGGCAGCCAGCGTGACGTGTGGCAAAGCGCCTTCGACCAGTTCAAGAAAGCCAATCCCGACGTCGATCTAAAAATCACCTATGTCGGCGAGGAGGCCTACAAGGTGCAGATGTCGGGCTGGCTGGTCAACGATCCGCCGGATGTGCTGAGTTGGCATAACGGCGAACGGATGGCATATTTCGCGCGACGCGGCCTGCTGGAAGATCTCAGCGCGGATTGGCAAAAGGATGGCTGGAATCAGACCTATGCGGCAGTCAAACCACCGTCGACCTACGCCGGAAAACAATATGCGGCGCCGCTGGGTTACGACTCGTATGGTTTCTTTTATCGCAAGGATCTGTTTGAGAAAGCAGGTATTTCCGGCGAACCGGCTAGCTGGGAACAATTCCTGGACGACTGCAAAAAACTGAAAGCAGCGGGTATCGCGCCGATCGCCGTAGCCGCCAAGGATGCATGGACGCTGGCAGCCTGGTTCGACTATTTCGATTTGCGCATCAACGGTTACGCCTTTCACGAACAATTGATGGCGGGGGATATCGCTTATACGGACCCACGGGTGCGCAAGGTCTACGCAGCATGGAAGGGATTGATCGACAATAAATATTTTGTCGACAACGCATTGTCGTACGACCTTGACTCGGTGAGCCCGCTACTGGTCAACGGTCAGGCCGCCATGATGCTGATGGGGACCTTCTTTTCCGCCGGACTGCCTGCGGCGACCAAGGCGCAGATGGGTTATTTCCGCTTCCCGGTAATCGACCAGGCAGTGCCGCTGGCTGAGGATGGTCCGGTGAATATCCTGATGGTTCCGGCCAAGGCGAGCAACAAAAAAGATGCCCGCCGTTTGCTGGCTTTTATCGAGCAAGCTCCGCTCAATGGCGAACTGGCCAAAGGTTGGGGGCAACTGCCGTCGAACAATCAGGCACCGGAACCGCAAGATCCGATCTCGAAGATTGGCTTCCAAATACTGTCGAGTACGCCCGGCGGCGTGGCTCAGTTTTATGACCGGGACATGACCAAGGAAATGGCCGACGAGGGAATGAAGGGGATGCAGCAATTTTATAGCGACCCCGGCCAACTCGAGCAGATTCTGGCGCGGCTCGAACAAGCTCGTCAGCGTATCTACAAGAAATAAGGCGGCATCTCCGGATCGCGGCAGTTGGTCTTCATGCCAATTGCCGCGACCTCGACCTTCCTTGATTGGAGCCGGATTCCTATTATGTCCACCACTCTGTTCGGCAAAATAAGGCAACGCGGACACGCGCGCAGCAAGGCGCCGGCACCGCTGAGCCGGCGGCGCAATCGGGCGGCGTTATTGTTTCTGCTACCGGGCGCGCTGCTGTTTTCAGCCTACGTTATCTATCCGATTATCAGCAGCATCGTGCTCAGTTTTTATCAGTGGGACGGGATGACACCCAGGGTATTTGTGGGCCTGGATAACTACCGCGAGCTATTGCAATCCGACACCTTCTATACCGCGCTGAAGAACAACCTTATCTGGCTGCTGCTGTTTCTGGCGGCGCCGCCGGCCGGTCTGGCCCTGGCTTTATATCTGAATCAGAGCATGCGCGGCATGCGCCTGGTGAAATCGCTGTTCTTCGCCCCGTTCGTTTTGCCCGGCGTGGTGGTGGGGCTGGTTTTTGGATGGTTTTACGATCCGACTTACGGTTTGCTGAAATTGATTGTCGGGCACGGTATCCCGGTGCTGGGCGATCCGCGTTATGTGACCTATGGAATTATTGTTGCCGCACTCTGGCCGCAGATTCCTTTTTGCATGATTTTGTATCTCACCGGTCTCACCGCCATCAATAGCGAAATTATCGAAGCAGGCCGGATGGAGGGCGCCCGAGGGTTTCAATTGCTGTGGCACGTCATTCTGCCCCAACTGCGACCCGCGACTTTTATGGCGGTGGTCCTCACGGTCATCGGCGCGCTACGCAGTTTCGACTTGATTTCGGTGATGAGCGGAGGCGGTCCTTTCGACAGTTCGACGGTTCTCGCTTATTTCATGTATGACCAGGCGATCAAATATTACCGGGAAGGTTATTCCGCTGCCATCGCGGTGGTGTTGTTCCTGATCATGTTGATCTTTATTACGTGGCAGTTGCGCCGTCTGTTTCGCAACGAATCCTGAGGAGCCGCCATGTATCCGCTACCGATTTCCCGTTGGCACCCCACCAGCCGCCTGTTGTATCGCCTTTCCTTGCCCTGTGCCTTGTTGTTGTGGTTGATGCCCTTGATTGCGGTGCTGCTCACCTCGATTCGGTCCAGCGACGAGTTATCCGCGGGCAATTATTGGGGTTGGCCCAGGCACTTTAATTTGATTGAAAATTACCGCACCGCGTTGACCCAGACGCCGATGCTGCATTACTTCTGGAATACTTGCCTGATCACGGTGCCGTCGGTCGCCGTATCGATTTTTCTGGCATCGATGGCGGGGCATGCACTGGCCAATTACCGTTTTCGCGGCAATCTGCTGGTGCTGGCGATTTTTGTCGCGGGCAATTTTGTGCCGATCCAGATACTGATGATTCCGGTACGCGACTTGACCTTGCGCCTGGGTTTGTACAACACGGTGTGGGGATTGGTGTTATTCCATATCGCATTTCAGACCGGTTTTTGCACTCTTTTCCTGCGTAATTTTATTCGTGAATTACCGTATGAATTGATTGAGGCTGCGCGCATCGAAGGTGCCAGCGAATGGGCGATCTACGCTCGGGTGGTGCTGCCGCTGGTACGCCCGGCGCTGGCGGCGCTCGGCATTCTGGTGTTTACCTTCGTCTGGAACGATTATTTCTGGGCTTTATGCCTGACACAGGGTGACGATGCGGCGCCCATCACGGTGGGGGTTGCCGCGCTGAGAGGGCAATGGACCACTTCATGGAATCTGGTGTCCGCCGGGTCGGTGCTGGCGGCACTGCCTTCTGTCGCGATGTTCTTTGCGATGCAGAAACATTTTGTCGCCGGACTGACCTTCGGCGCCACCAAAGGATAAGCACGGATCCGCAACAATCCCTGGCGGCGAGCGCACGTCGGTAACGCCGCGCCCGCGTGTCTCAGTATCGCGTAGACGGGATATAAGCCGCTGTCCCGCTGCGCTCACGATATCGACCTGTCATTTACTGTGAGAGCACCATGCATTTAGGCGTTTGTTACTACCCCGAACAATGGCCGCAAGATCAATGGGCCGGCGATGCGCGTCGCATGGTCGAACTCGGCATCAGCCGGGTTCGCATTGCCGAATTTGCCTGGGGCAGGATGGAGCCGGAACCCGGCCGTTATACATGGGCCTGGCTCGACAGCGCCATCGACGTACTGGCGCAAGCCGGACTCAAGGTGATACTCGGCACACCTACGGCGACGCCGCCCAAATGGTTGGTCGATCTGCACCCCGAGATTCTGCCTGTGGCCCAGAACGGCACGAGGCTGAATTTCGGTTCGCGGCGCCATTACGATATTTCAAGTCCGGTCTATCGCGAATATTGTGCGCAGATCGTGACTGCCATGGTGCGCCGTTACGGTACTCATCCGGCTGTGATTGCCTGGCAGACCGACAACGAGCTGGGTTGTCACGACACCGTGCCAAGCTATACCGGCGCGGCACGCGAGCGATTTCAGGATTGGCTGGCGGTGCGTTATGGCGAGGTCGCCGGTTTGAATGCGGCGTGGGGCAACGTGTTCTGGAGCATGGAGTATCGCAGTTTCAACGAAGTCGGCTTGCCCAACCTTACTCCCACTGACGCCAATCCGAGTCACTGGCTCGATTTCCGCCGCTTCATGTCGAGCGAAGTCGCTAGCTTCCATGCGCTGCAAGGCGCGCTGATACGTGAAGGGTCGCCGGGGCGTGACCTGCTGCACAATTTCATGGGTTTTTTCACCAGCTTCGATCACTACGAATTGGCCCAAACCGGCCTGGATGTGGCGGCCTGGGACAGCTATCCCTTGCCGCGCACGGAAGTGCTGTGGTTCGACGAAACCGACAAGCATCGCTGGGCACGCAGCGGGCATCCCGACATTCCGGCCTTCAACCACGACCTGTATCGCGGCGTCGGTCGTGGGCGCATGTGGGTGATGGAACAGCAAGTGGGGCCGGTCAATTGGGCGCCGCATAATCCGGTACCCAAAGCGGGCATGGCGCGGCTCTGGACTTGGGAGGCATTTGCGCACGGCGCGGAACTGGTGTCCTATTTCCGCTGGCGGCAAGCGCCGTTCGCGCAGGAACAAATGCATTCCGGCATCAACGCGCCGGACGACCGGCTGACCGCGGGAGGCTATGAAATAGGCCGGGTTGCCGCCGAGTTGGCTGATTTCGATCGGACTGCGGTGGGCTGGACCGGGCCTGCGCAGGTGGCGGTGTTATTCGACTATCCCGCCGACTGGATGGTGCAGATCCAGCGTCACGGCGCCGATTTCGACTATCAAAAAATCGTCTTCGAATGGTATAGCTGCCTGCGGGCAATGGGTCTGGATGTCGATATCCTGCCGGTAAGCGCCGACCTGACGGGCTATCGGCTGGTGCTGGCGCCGACCCTGCCGGTGGTGCCCGAAAGCCTGGTGGCGCAAATCAAGGCGGGTGACGCGCATTGGTTGTTCGGGCCGCGTACCGGTTCGAAGACGCCGGATTTTGCGATTCCCGCGACGCTGCCGCCGGGTCCGCTGCAGTCGGTGCTGGCACTGCGGGTTGCGCAAAGCGAGTCATTGCGCCCCTCACTGCGGCCACGGGTGACGCTTGATGGCGTCGAGGGGCAGGGCCTGTGCTGGCGCGACCACGTCGAGGCGGGTGAGGGCGTCGAAGTCGAGGCACGTTTTGACGATGGCGTGCCGGCGCTGGTGCGCTCGGGCCGGGTGCGTCTGGCGACCGCATGTTTCGATCCAGTGCTGCTGCGTGCAGTTATCGCGCGCAGCGTACGCGAGGCCGGGATCGATGTTGTGTCGCTGCCGGACGGTGTGCGTTTGCGCCGGCTGGGGCGGGTCTGTTTCGCTTTCAATTATGGCGACGAGGTTTGGCATGCCGCCGTGCCCGACGGGACGCGTTTCTTGTTGGGTGGAGCGGAATTGGGGGCGGCGGAGGTTGCGGCGTGGGTCGAGACGTCTTAACTGTCATCCGGGTTGGGTCGCGGACCCGCTCGAGCGTCGTGCGCGTTATCGTATGGCACGACGGAACGGTCATCCGGTGTTACGCTATTTCAAAGACCTTCAGACACAACCCCCATCCTTCATGAACTCACGATTTACCCGGCTCGCGCGCATTCCATCCTTTTTGCCGTTGGCGAGCGCCACCCTGATGCTGGGTGTGGCGATGTCGTTCACCGCGCCTTATCTGTCGCTGTTCGGCATCGAGCGCATCGCGATGACGCCGCTTAAATTGGGCTTGTTTATGACCCTGATCGCCGCCAGCGGGGTTGCGGCCAGCACCTGGGCGGGCAAGTGGTCCGACCGGCATGGCCGGCGCCGGCCGTTGCTGGTGGCGGCGCTGATCGCCTCAGCGCTCGGCTTTGTGTGCCTATGCCGGGTGCGCGACTACACGCTGCTGCTGCTGATCGGTGTGGCGTTTCTCGGTGCCGGCGGCTCGGCAATCTCGTTGATTTTTTCTTTCGGTCGAGCGGCCATTCCGGCGCGGGATGAGGCCGAGCGAACTTTTATCACCGCAACGCTGCGCACCTTGTTGTCGGTAGCGTGGGTATTCGGCCCGCCAGTAGGCGCCCTGGTACTCGCGGCGACCGGCTTCTCGGGCCTGTTCTTGTTCGCCGCGACCAGTTTCACGGCATGTGCGGTCATCGTGGCCCGAATCAAGGAACCGGCTGAGCGTGGCCGACAGGGCACGGCGCCGCTTGCGGGCGACGCGGTCTCGCTGATGGAAATGGCGGCGTTATCCGAATTGTCCATGCCGATCGCGGTGACGCAGCCTCCGGCGCGCGCCACCGTACCGCTGCGGATGATTTGGCGGCCGGTGCTGGCTTTAACCCTGATCGGCTTGGCCGCCAACGCGACCATCATCGTGCTGCCGCTATATATGGTGCTTGGGCTGGGCGGTACGCGCATTGAAGTATCGATCATGCTGGGGCTGGGCGCATTTCTCGAGATCCCCATGATGCTGGTGCTCGGCGCGCGGGGCTCGATGCTGAACAAGCAGCGCTGGCTGGCCGCGGCCGCGGCGGTGCATCTGCTGTATTTTGTCGCGGTGGCGGCCGCCGGCCACGTCTGGACCCTGATTCCGATGCAGGCCTTGAGTGCGTTTGTGGTTGCGGTCACGTCGTGCCTGGGGATGACTTATATCCAGGATCTGCAGCCGGATTCACCGGGCGCGTCCACGGCACTGTTCTTTAATGCTGCGCGAGTCGGCTCGATATTGTCGGGGGTGCTTTCCGGCGTGCTGGTGGGTAGCATCGGCTATAAAGGCACCTTCCTGGCCTGTGCGTGCTTGGCTGGGGTCGCGTTTTGGCTGTTTTCGAAGCCGCTGGCCGGTGGTGGGCACGGATTGCAGGTCGAAGGTTAGACCGGCAGAAGCATGAATAATGACGGAGCGGGCCGGATGATCAAATATTGCGCGGCCCTTGAGCCAGAAGCCGCGATGCAGGGTCAGGGTGCTGCGCGCGGCTTCCATTGCTGACTTATCTTCCGGCTGCAACGGCAGCCTGATTACGCAGAGGCTGGCTCAGCTTAGCGCCGCCACGGATCCGGGTGGTGGACCTGCCAATCATGACGCGACCAGTAACGATGGCCGTCCCAGTAGTTGTCGCCATGCCAGCCGATGGAGATCGAAACTCGGCTGACGGGCGCGGGAGCCACATAAACGGGCGCAGGGGCAACATAGACCGGAGCCGGGGCGTAATACGCCGGCGCGGGAGCGTAATAGACGGGTGGCGCAGCCACATAGACCGGTGCCGGCGCGTAGGCATGGCCGACCCCGATGTTGATGCCGACGTTGACGTGCGATGCAAGCGCCCACTGAGATGCCGATAATGCAATTACGCCGACCATCAGCGGTAAAACCAGATTTTTCTTCATCAAACAATCTCGTTAGCTTTTATAAAATGAAGCGTTGTCCTATCGCAGCCGGATCGAGCATGTCTTGCTGCGCCGGCTGATAAAAACCCGCCTCGTTGCACATGCTTGACGCCCGGACTTATTTGGCGGCGCGGGCCTTGATTTGCTGCCACTTGGCTTTCAGGGTGGTACTGACCAGGGTTTTTTGCGTGAGATCCAGCGAGTTGTACCATTTCAGCCAGACTGTTTGAGTTTGGCCATGCACTTGGCGCAATTGGTCGCCGACATGTTCCCGTATCGTATCGAGCGCCTGCAAATCCAGTACGGGTGCTTGCATCAGCGTTTGAAATTGCTGTTGATATTGGGTAAAGATGGCGCGCTCTTGCTGACCCGCGGAATCCATTGCGGCTTGCGTGGCTTGCCACTGTTGTTCCTGGTCGGTAGTCAACTTCAACTGCGCATGGATTTTGTCGAGGTTGTGCAACATGCCGTCGTTATGCTGCTCCTGCGCGGCGGGGGTAGCATTGTTAGGCGCGCCGGGCGCGGCATAGGCAGTCGAGCCGCAGGCCAAAAACATGACGGTGCATAAGGCGATGGTTTTTTTAAAGTGGCGCATGAAGTTCCTCAGAGAGTGGATTGCTCGGAGGGATGATCATGCGAGGCGCACTTTTAAAGTGGCTAGCTCAGATAAATAAGACCATTCCCGATCATCAGGTTCCAGGTACAGCGCCGTGAAATTCTGCCCTGGTTGAGCTGGGGGATGCGCCTGACGTTCCCGTAGCGCGAGGATTGAGCGATTTAACGGGATCAGGGATCAGGGATCGCCAGGTGCCGCTTCGCCTAATCCTGAAGCAGGGCTTCCATCACTTCGACCGTCGAGCGAACTCGACCCAATCTGGGCAAGATAAGCTGCATCGAGTGCATGTGTAAGGGTGCGCTGGGAGCACTCGACAAATCTTCGGCAAAGATCATTTCATAACCGAGTTCCCATCCCGCACGCGCGGTCGACTCGACGCCGAAAGGTGTGACGAGCCCGCCCAGGACGATGGAACGGATGCCGCGGCGACGCAGTTGGAGGTCCAGTTCGGTACCGTAGAACGCATTCCACTGACGCTTGAGGATATTGATATCGCCTGCCTGGCCGGGAAGCGCGAGCGGATCGTCGAGCCAATCGGGCGGCAGTCCACCCGCTGGTATCGGTGCCGGCGTGTCGGTCGGGGTGCCTATCATGTCGGCACCTCCCGCGGAAAAACCCACGCGTACACGAATGACGGGTGCATCGATGGCGCGGAAGCGCTGCGCCAGCAAAGCTGCATTAGCGATCACGGTGTCGGCGGAATAGGGCGCTTGGGCGTAACCGAGAATTCCTTGTTGCAGGTCGATCAAGACCAGCGCGACGGAACGAGGGTCAAGTGATAGCATGGCAATATCCTTTATATGAGTCTATTCTCACAAATAATTATATGAGCTTACCCTCACAAAAGTCAACCGGCCTGCTTGACTCCCCGGTCGCGTTGCCGCTTAAGGCGCCGACTCGTGAGCGGGGCCGCCTTCGAGTGGCCGCGCTATTGCAAGCCGCGGCGAGTGTTTTTTCCAGAACCGGCTTCGACAACGCCACCATGACGGAAGTGGCGGCTGCCGCGAAGTCATCCATCGGATCGCTTTATCAGTTTTTCCCGACCAAAGAAAGTTTGGCGCGGGAGTTGGTGCGGATTCAAATGGCGGATCTTGCGCTGTCGCTGGAAGCGATTCGTACCGAGGCCGACCAGCTCGCGACAGATGTGCTGAGCGAACGTCTATGCTTCGCGTTGATCCGTTTTCGCGATGCGCATCCTTCGTTTGCGATCCTGGTCGAAACGCCTGGCGCATCGCCTGAGATGGCCGATGGCGTCCGGCGCAACATGCGCGCCCAATTGAGTACCATCTTGCGTAGCCATTTCCCGCAGCTTGACGCCGGCCACGCGACGGCAATGGCTGCGGTGGTTCAGCAAATCATGAAGTCCGCGGTTCAAATCAACGCCGAGCCGGATCCCGGATTGCGTGCCTCGGCGTTGAACGAACTATGCAAGATGATGTATGCCTATTTGTCTCTCTAGCGGCCGTAGTCGCCGTCGGTACTGAGCGAAAGTTGCCGCCAGCGGTCGAGCTCGACTTGCATGCCGGCCAATTTTGTGTCGGCTGCGTCAACCGCATAAGATCCTGCGATAAAACGCATCGGGGGTTGGGCTTCGTTGGCCAGGTCTACCATTGCCTGCGCCAGCTTTGCCGGGTCTCCCGGCTGTTGACCGTTACGTTGCTGGAACGCAGCCTGTAACAGAGTCCGGCGCTGGTCGTAGTCCGCTACGGGATGGGCGCCAAAACGGATCGACTCGGGGGTGAGAAAGTCGGTGCGGAAAGGACCGGGTTCGACGATGGTCACGTGCAATCCGAAGGGCGCGACTTCCTTTGCCAGGGACTCGGAGTAGCCTTCAAGCGCAAACTTGCTGGCGCTATAGAGCGAACCCAATTCGGCGCCCAGCAAGCCGGCGATGGAGGAAATATTGAAGATGTGCCCTTGACGGGCCGAACGCATCGAGGGCAGTGCGGCCCAGGTGACATTGAACACGCCAAACAGGTTGGTGGCGAATTGCGCTTGCGCGTCTTCGGCGCCGTTCTCTTCAAAGAAGCCCAGGTGACCGTAGCCGGCGTTGTTCACCAATACGTCGATCTTGCCGCAGCGGGAGACCGCTGCCTGCACCGCGGCTCGCGTTTGGCCGGCATCGGTCACATCGAGTGCGAGATTCAGCAGTTGCTCGCTGTCGGTTCCAAGGGCCTCAATCACGGCCTCGCGTCTGCGTCCGGTGGCGACGACGCGGTCTCCGGCGCGCAGGGCAGCCTTGGCAATTTCGACGCCGAGCCCGCGGCTGGCACCGGTGATAAACCATATCTTTTGCATCGTTGAACTCCTTTATGACTGAGCTTCCATGAAAACACGCGGGAGATTTTATGAGTAGACCGATGCTCGCAGGCTCTTGCACGATCCTGCCAAGCGCGGGGGATTTGTGTAGATCGCCGTTGCGCTTCGGCCAGGCGTCGGTTTTAATAGAGCGATGGAACCTCTTGCCGAACTGCGCACGCTGATTACCCGCCACGCCCAACCCGGCGGGACCGCCTCGGCCCTTGCCGGTGTGCGGCTGACGGCGTCAAGTTTTCCGACAAAATTGGCCCATCTGATTTCCGAGCCGGGTTTCGCCGTGGTGGTGCAAGGAAGCAAACGCACTAGATTGGGCGACAAGGTATTCGAGTACGGCCGCGGTCAGTATCTGGTTGTCACTGTCGATTTGCCGATTGCCAGTAATGTCGTCGAAGCCAGCGCCGATAAACCTTTTCTGGCGATCGGCCTGGCCTTGAAGCCGGCGGTCATCGCTACCTTGTTGTTGGAAACCGCCGCCGCCGAGCGTACGGCGGTTGAGCCCTCGGGCATGGCGGTGAGTCATGCCACCGTCGAATTACTCGACGCCATGGTGCGTTTGCTGCGGCTGCTGGAGCATCCGGAGGACGCGGCGGTGCTGCGTCCCCTGATCGAACGCGAGATATTATGGCGGCTACTTGCCGGTGAGCAAGGCGCAATGGTGCGTCAGATCGGTTTGGCCGACAGCCGGCTCACGCAAATCAGTCACACCCTGCACTGGATCCGCAACCATTACGCCGAGACCCTGCGGATCGAGGATCTGGCCCGGCTGGCGGCGATGAGCGTGTCCTCTTTCCATCGGCATTTCCGCGCGGTCACAGCCATGAGTCCGCTGCAATACCAGAAGCAGATTCGCCTGCAGGAGGCTCGCTCGCGACTGCTGGCGCAAACCGGGGACGTTGCGGCGGTGGGGTTTGCGGTGGGTTACGAGAGTCCTTCCCAGTTCAGCCGCGAGTACAGCCGCATGTTCGGCGCACCGCCCAGCCGGGACCTGGCGCGTTTGCGCGGCGCCGCAAGCGCGGTGCCGGGCGTGATCATGTGACAGGTGCAAGCATCGCACCTGGCTGCCGCTTCCATGATTTGACTGCCCATTCGCCATTAACCCGGAGTTCCGCGTGTCACGTTCCGCCCGTCTTTTGCTGCTGCTCCAAGCCTTGCGCGGCCGGCGCCATCCAGTTACCGCGGCACAGCTCGCCACGATGCTGACGGTATCGGAGCGCACGATTTACCGTGATATAGCCGAACTGGCGGCGCAAGGTGCGCCGATTGAGGGCGAGGCCGGCCTCGGTTATGTGCTTAAGTCCGGACTGTTCCTGCCGCCGCTGATGTTTAATCAGGAGGAGATCGAGGCCGTGGTGCTGGGTCTGCGTTATGTGGATCAGCGCGGCGATGAGGTACTGACCCAGGCCGCTGCCGATGCATTGGCCAAGATTGTGTCCGTTCTGTCGCCGGAGGCGCAGGCCATGCTGCTGGTTCCGCTGTCCATGCCCGGGCCGGCCGCACCGGGATTTCCGGAAAACACCGTATCGCTGACGGCGTTGCGTGCGGCGATACGCGCGCATAAGCGACTTGAGATTGATTACGTGGACGCGGACGGACAACACACGCGCCGGGTGGTCTGGCCGCTGCAACTCGGTTTTATGGACAGCGCCCGGGTGCTGGGTGCCTGGTGCGAGCGGCGCCAAGCGTTCCGCACTTTCCGCACCGACCGCATTCTTTCGGCGACCGAGGGCGATCGCTATCCGGCACGCCGCGCCGATTTGTTGCGCGACTTCCATGCGCATCTGGATTTGGAGCAGTACAGCAGGATCACTCCTGACAGGAATTGACAGGGGGCGAGGCTAGACTGGGTTCTTCCCTTTCATGCGAGGAACAGCTATGCGATACAACATCGCGCACGCCCTGCCACCCGTCATCGTCGAGCATATCGCGGCCCACAATAACCACGACGCCGAGGCGTTGATGGCGACCTTTGCCCCGGATGCTCTGGTGAATGACGCCCGGCGCGAATTTATCGGACACGACGCCATCCGTGCCTGGGCCGACAAGGAAATTTTCGGCGCCAAGGTTACATTGCGTGTCGAACGTGCCTATGACCAGTACGGGGACATCGTGGTGCACGCCCGAGTCGATGGCGATTTCGACAAAACCCATCTTCCTGATCCGTTGATCCTGAGTTATTACTTCGGCATCAGGAATCGGCAGATCACGCAATTGATCGTCGTGTTGAACAGCGTGCATGCCTGAGCGGCACGCACCGTAACTTCTGCCTTCGGCATCCGTCTGCTTAACCGTTAAAAAAGATAACGATGACAGTCAATGAGAACACCGCGCTCAAGGAAATTTTCGACGAGCGCCGCTTTCGCGGCATGGCGCGCGAGGTCAAGGCTATTTACCCGGGATTCGATACGGCGTGTTTCCTCCAAGTAGCGCTTGCCGGGCTGGATGAACTGAGCTTGATGCAGCGCCTGCGCCGCATGACTCAGGCATTGCATGCGACCCTTCCCGCCGCCTACCGGCAAACGCTCGAAATTCTGCGTGAACTTGCCCCGCGCATCAAACATGGTTTTGCCACGCTGGTCCTGTCCGACTATGTGGGGCAATATGGTCTGGATGACTTCGAGGTCTCCCTGGATGCACTCAAGTATTTCACCGGCTTCGGCTCTTCGGAGTTTGCCGTGCGCGAGTTCTTGCGCCATGATTTAAAGCGTACGCTTGCGGTGATGGAGCTCTGGTCGCTCGATCCAAGCGACGCGGTGCGCCGTCTTGCCAGTGAAGGCAGCCGCCCACGTTTGCCTTGGTCGTTCCGGCTTGATGAAATCCTTGCCGACCCTGCGCTGGCGGCGCCGATTTTGGAAAATCTACGGGCGGATACCAGTCTTTATGTGCGGAAATCGGTGGCCAATCATCTGAACGACGTGACCAAATCGCATCCTGAGTGGGTCTTGCACAGGCTGGCCGGCTGGCCGCTTGAAGATACGCACACCGCCTGGATTGCCAAGCGGGCGTTGCGCTCCTTGATCAAGGCGGGCAACGCGCAGGCATTAAAGTTGATCGGTGCCGGGGGAGTGCCCGAGGTCAAGCTCGAAAAAGTTGCCGTGACGCCTCGCCATATCACCTTGGGCGAACGTATGACCTTATCCTTCAAGCTGATTTCAACATCGCGGGAAAGTCAGCGGCTGGTGATCGACTACACCATACATTATGTGAAAAAATCGGGCGCCACCGCCGCCAAGGTATTCAAGCTCAAGGAATTGACCCTGGATGCCGGGCAGCAGGTGTTGATCGAACGCAATCAGAGCATCCGCGACTTCACCACGCGGGTGCATTACGCGGGGCGGCATCAGGTGGAGATTATGGTGAACGGACTGTGCCTGGCGCAGGCATTTTTTGAACTTGCTTGTTAAAGCCTTCAATTCTCCAGCCGCCGCGAGGTTCAAGCGCGAATTTCAACCCCGTGGCGCACGGTATCAGCCGCGGGTATCGACCCAGTTACGGGCCCATCTTGCCGCATGCCGCACGGCTTGTTTTTCGTTGACAAAATAGTCGAGCGCGTCGAATTGATACTGGGCGGTTTCAGCGCTATCGGCGTCGTCGCGCTCAAGCAGCAGGTTGGCCGCAAACCAGCCGTCAGGCAGGGGATGGGCGGAAGGAGAAACGGAATAGCCGTGATACTGATATTTATTATTATGCATATGAGAGATGTGCTTGGTCCGCGCGGCAGTAAAGCCGAATTGGGCAGACGTTTTGAAAATAAAGCGGAAGATGTCGGAGGGGCTGATGGATCGCGCATGCGGGCACGGCGACCAAGGCGGGAGCCGACGGCTCCGCGGGGATGCTAGTCAAGCATTGGGCCGGCAAGCCGGCCCGTCACGCGATTACACAGGCGAAATATTCGACGCTTGCAGACCCTTCGGTCCTTGCTTCGTCTCGTAAGTCACTTTCTGGTTTTCGGTGAGCGTCTTGAAGCCATCGCCACGAACTTCCGAGAAGTGGGCAAACAAATCGTCGCCGCCTGCATCGGGAGTAATAAAGCCAAAGCCTTTGCTATCGTTGAACCACTTAACGGTACCGGTATCCATGATAAATCCTTGAAATAAAATATGAGCCCCAAATGGAGCGGCTGAAACAATCAAGGAGGGGAGAGGACAACGAATACCGCGCAGAATAGGCAGAAAATGGTGTTCAGCAATCAGACTTCTTGAATACTTCGACGCTCAAGGTAACCGGGAAGTGGCCCCGTGTCAACGCTTTTCGAAAAACCACGCCGAGAGTGCAAACTCGGCCGGTCCGCCGCATTGGGATTGGGACTCGGCCTCGGACACGTGCTTTGACGGTTCGACTCGAGTGTTTACCTAAGGGCAGCTTGATCGGAGCTTGATCGGGGACAGACCACGGTAAAAACAGGAGCGCGATACGAATCCTTTAACCGTGGGCTGTACTCTCTTCTTTGCCTCGGCAACGCAATGCGCACCGCTTAGCCGCTGTGGGTGCTGCAGCCGGCTTTGTCAGTCAAGCAGCGCCGCATCCCAGGCGTGGGCTTGCTGTTGCTGTTCGCCGAGCCCGGTGATACCGAGCCGCATAGTGTCGCCGGGTTTGAGATAGATCGGTGGCTTCTGGCCCAAGCCGACGCCGGGGGGCGTGCCGGTCGAAATCAGATCCCCAGGATAGAGTGTCATGAATTGGCTTAGGTAATGGATTAGGTAGGCCACGCCGAAGATCATGGTGCGCGTGTTGCCGTTCTGGAATTTTCGGCCATTGACTTCAAGCCACATCTGCAATTGTTGCGGATCGCCGACCTCATCGGGCGTTACCAGCCACGGGCCGACCGGGCCGAAGGTATCGCAGCCCTTGCCTTTGTCCCAACTGCCGCAGCGCTCGAACTGGTAATTGCGTTCGGAGACATCGTTGACCACGCAATACCCGGCGACGTGGCGCAGCGCATCCTGTTCGCTGACATAACGCGCCTTGCTGCCAATGACTACACCGAGTTCGACTTCCCAATCGGTCTTAAGCGAATTTTTTGGAATCACTACAGCATCGTTAGGGCCGGTCAGCGCACTGCTCCACTTCGCAAATACCACCGGCTCGTCAGGCACGGCCAGGCCCGATTCGGCCACGTGGTCGCGGTAATTCAGACCGATGCAGATGAATTTTCCAAGGCCGCTATACGGCGTGCCGATACGGCCCGGCTGTTCTACGCGCGGCAGACTCGCGAGGTCGAGTTGCGCCAGCTTGGCAAGACTGTCGGGCGCCAGTACTGCCGGGGTGATGTCGGCAATCACGCCAGCCAAGCTGCGTAAGGTGCCGGCTTGGTCGAGACAAGCCGGTTTTTCCGCCCCTTTGGGACCGTAACGTAATAACTTCATAATATGCTCCTTTGTTGGTTAGAGAATGACGGACGACGTGGTGTCGAACGCCCCATGCAAGCGGTTCAGGCCGTGCCGGTATCGGCACTCAACCCTGCAGCTAGAACGCCTGCCACTGCACAGGCTTCGTCCGCGTCCGGAAGATCTCCGCTAATGCCGACTGCGCCGACGATTTCGCCTGCTGCGTCGCGAATCAGTACGCCGCCCGGTACCGGCACCATCCGGCCGCGACTAAGACCGATCAAGGCCGCAAAGAACGTCGGTGCCGCGGCCGCACGTTTAGCTAGTTCTCGACCGCCAAAACCCATCCCAAGCGTCCCACTCGCTTTTCCAATGGCGATATCCGGTCTGAGCAGGCTCGCGCCATCATCGCGCTGCAACGCCACGATATGTGCGCCCGGGTCAAGTATGGCTACACAGAGAGGCGAAAATTTGGCCTTTCGGCCGTGTTCAATCGCAACTGCGCAGATGAGATTAGCCTGCTCGAGTGTGAGTTTTGTCATGCCATTGCTCCTTATTCAGTGGTTATGTACTGCGCCCGAGTCGCTCCACGGGGGGGGTAAACCCATCCTGGCCAAGATGGCAAAGCGATGGTTTAAAACTCGCAAAAAATCCCTATAAAATAAGTACAACTAAATAAATATTTATTCATAAAATCAGGATTTTTCTGCTACCAATTCGATCATTGGAATTCGCTTGTTCAAAGACGCTGGCGGCTGCTTCATTTGAAATGAATAGCCCTGGTAAAACTCGGAAATTCTCTCCAGCGCGATGGATGAGACTTTTACGCCCTTCATCGTGACATCGGATATGCCCGGCACCTCGAGCAGCCGCCGCCGGATGGCCAGGGCGAATGTAACCGATTGAAACGCACAGCCCCGGCACGCGCCCTCAAACTCTAGTTGAATACAGCCGTCTTCTGTGATTTTGACAATCTGAACGCCTCCACCATGAACCTTAAGAATCGGACGCACATCGCAATCGATGACCTGCTCCACTTGGATATCTCTGGTTGAGGCGCTCATAAATCTCTCCGTGCGCGAGCCTGCCGTTTCGCAAGATCCACATCGACGCCGAAGAGCCGAGCTTGATTTTCGCCCAAGATATTGCGTTTATCTTGCTCAGTGATCGCTGGATAGCCGAAGCGCGACTGAAGTTCTGGATCTATTTGCATATTCCAGAACCACTCGATCATAGGCTGGGGATTCCCCGTCAGCGGGGCTTCAGAACCCCAAATAAGTCTGTCGGACCCGACGTCTCTCAATAACCGACCCATGTAGGTCATGAATTGCCACGGTGCAACCAAGGGAAGGTGCATGGTTCCCGACAACACCAGGACGACGTTTGGGAAACGCGCCGCGATATAAACTACCTCTTCAAAGTAAGGGAGGGCGAGATGGTGGATCGCGAAAGTAAGATCCGGAAAATCAAGCGCGGCCTGTTGAATATCCAGCGGCGAGAGATCCTCAAGACGAGCGCGAGTTATCGGGAACCCCTTGTGGAATTGCAATACCTTGATACCAAGCTCGCGCGCCTTCTCATACATTGGGTAGGCCAGTTTCGGATCATCGCATCGCCACGCTTTCCCGACATGGGCATTGTAAAACTTGAATGATCGTGCGCCGAGTTCTCGCACCTGCCGCTCCATTTCCTGGAGCGCATGGTCCAGACTGGGATAAAGCGGATCGACTCCGCCACAAAAAAGCACCCGCTCCGGATAAGCCCGCGCAAACTGGTACTGCGCTTCAACGGGCGCAAACCCCTTTTTGTATACATCGTAGAGAACCACAGCCTGAGCCATCGCCATGTCGGTACACGAATCATCGAAAAGCAGCCGACCGAGATCTTGCTCGTCCCAACGCCGGGCGAAGCTGGTGAAAGGGTTGCCATTGCCATATATCGTTTCTTGACCTTTCGAACGAACAGCTTTAGCAGTTGCCATATGGTAGCGCCGGTCTACCCCGCCATCTGGACGGCAGATGTTGCCGTCCGAAAGGTCATACATGTGGACCGCATTGTCAAAAATGAAGATGTCGTCGTAAAGCATAAAGACCTCCGATTATGGTGGCTGACCGCTTTAACGGCAGCGGGACTATGAAAACCATAGTATTCCCAAGGTTCATGGACGGCTTTCGCGAAATGGGACGACCTTGCGCAAAGTTGGACTGTGTTTGAGGTGTGTGCTTGATGGCGCTTCAGCAGGGCATTTGGGTCATTTCTTGGGCTTTATGTCGGGACTCTGTCGTATAAAGAACCGCTTACCGACAACGTACCCTGGTCGCGAGCATAATGCGACGCTCTTGGACGATGCGGCGGGACCTAGCGGCGCCCTTGAGTAGCCTTCGGCGAGAGCGGGGCAGTTGTGACCTGAGTTCACGGCTGATCGCGCTGGAACGGAAGTCCCACACCCACAATTTGGTCTCGGGGAGGCAAGCGCACAATGAGCGACTTTCACACCGGTTTTAGTCCATCGGAGCCCAACCACATCTCTGCTTCTGCTCCATTTTTCGGGCAGCGATTGAATTTCGCTGCCGCTGCGGGAGGTATTCATCTTCACCAATATGAGTGCGTGCCGGGCACCTGGTGGCATGACGCGCTGCCGTTCTATCGCATAGCGGTTCAAGAAACGGGTTCACCCCACATAGAACGCGTAATCGATAATGCCAAGGAGCGCCGAATCAGACCCGCAGGCACGATTTCGATAAGTCCATCGAATACATTTCAACGATGGGCCTGGGATTGCAAGATGCGCATAATCTTGCTGTTCATCAGCCAAACAATACTGGACGAGATCTCCTCGGAGTCGGGTATGGGCGAGAGCAATCTCCGCAGACTTAGCCCGCTTGTCGTCGACGACAGTTTGATCAAATACACGGTCTTGGAGTTGCTGACAGAGTGCGTCGCGGGTTCAAAAATTCCCGATCTTCTGATCGGCACGGCTGGACGCCACGTGGCAACCCACATTCTTAGCCGCTACTCGCAAAACGAGCGAGAAAAAAAATTGAGGGGCCTGGCCGGATGGAGATTGAAGCGGGCACTGGATTTCATTGAGCAGAACCTCGACACGGACATTGGTCTGGAGGAACTGGCTCGCAATTCCGATATGACTCCGCATTATTTTTGTCGCTCTTTTCGGCAGGCTGTCGGAATGCCGCCATACCGCTATCTGGTTAACCGGAGAATAGAAAGGGCCAAAGAACTCCTGGCTGAGACCGGAAAAGACGTGATAGAGATCGCTCTGGAATTGGGCTTCTCTAGCCATGCGCACTTCAGCAATACCTTTCGCAGCGCGGTAGGATGCGCTCCCACCGCTTACCGCTTGCAATATCAGGGACTGGGCGACATCTTTCCTATGGCGGTAAGACGAGATTGAGGCCCTGGCTCAAACACGTCCTCTGATCGTTTGGCGGGAATGTTTACCTAATATTACCTAGGTGCAAATGCGGATTGTATTTATCGCTGTCATCGAAGAGTCACACATCATCAACAATAATGCGAGCGACCAGCAATTTGGCTGATTTTCACTAACACGATTTGCCCTTATCTAGGGTCAGATACGCTAGTTTGAAGGGAAGGCTTGCACACATGACTATCCGTCATCGCATTACGTTGTTGATCGTCTTGATGTTCGTCGCCCTGTTGGCCATCGGCGGATATGCCGTTTATCAAACCCGCGGCAGTGCGGTCGAAGTCAGGCAGGTGACGCAAGGTGTGGTGCCAAGCGCGCTGGCCTCGGCCGATCTGGTGTCGCAGGTTAAAGACGTACAGTTGGCTACGATGGAACTGGTGTATGCGCCGGACCCCAACTTGGTGGCGCAAGCGCAGGAAGAACTGAAAACAAAAAAATCGGCGCTGCAGGCGGCGCTGGCCCTCCAGGCCAAGGGCGCCACCAGCCACGCGCAAGTGGGTTTGGTGGCAGAGGCCAAGGATAGTCTGGAGAACTATTTCTCGGCGATCAACGATACGGCAGCGATGAAAGCCGCGGGCAAGAATGAGCTGGCGCAAGCCAATCTGTTTGCCAATGTGGCGCAGTATCGCGACGAGTTCGAGCAGATCGTCGATACCCTGCGGGTCGAGAAAAACCGCGAAAAAGACCAAGCTATTACTGTGCTGAACGGCACCCTCGCGACCACCACCGTCGCGATTGCCAGCGTCACCGGGATCGCGATCATCCTCCTGACCTTGGTCGGTACACTGCTTTATCGCCAGATTATCCGTCCCTTGAGCCGGATGCAGGCGATGATGAGCGAGATTGCCGCCAGCCAGGATTTCACGCGCCGGGTGCCGGTGGGCCGGATGGATGAATTGGGGCATTCGACGGTGGCGTTCAACGGCATGATAGCGAAAATTCAAGAAAACTCGCTGCTGCTCAAACAAAAAACGGCCGATATCCAGGCGATGTTGCAAAACATGCAGCAGGGTATTTTGACTGTGGTTGAGGGGGCGGCGAATCATGGGGCGGCGAATCATGGGGCCGTAGATCATGAGCCCGTGATTCATGCCGAGTATTCCGCTTATCTGGAAACCATCTTTGAGACCCGCGACATTGCCGGGCGTGGCCTGATGGATTTTGTCTTTGCGCACACCGATCTGGGCGCCGACGCCTTGTCGCAAGTCGATGCCGCCAGCCAGGCATGTTTGGGTGAAGACGCGATGAACTTCGAATTCAATCAGCATCTGCTGGTGAATGAAATCGAGAAACGCATGCCTGACGGCCGGGTCAAGATTCTCGATTTGAGCTGGTCTGCCATTACCGACGATAGCGACACCATCGTGCGTCTGATGCTGTGTGTGCGTGACGTCACCGAGTTGCGCGAGTTGGCGGCCGAAGCGGACGAACAACGGCGCAGACTGGAAATGATTGGGGAAATTCTGGCGGTCAGCCAGGAAAAATTCCATCAATTTATCGAGGGATCGACCGAATTTATCAGCGAGAACGAGCGCATCATCCGCAAGCACACGCAAGCAAATGGCGCCGCGATTGCCGAGCTGTTCCGCAACATGCATACCATCAAGGGTAATGCGCGCACCTACAACCTGCAGCACTTGACCGACGTGGTGCATGAAATGGAGCAGAGTTATGACGAACTGCGCCAGCCCAATGCCAATCGCGCCTGGGACCAGGAAGGTTTGATGCAAGAACTGGCCCGCGTGAAAGAAGCGGTCCAGCATTACGCCAAAATCAACGAGGTCAGCCTGGGCCGCAAGGGGCCGGGTAGCCGCGGCAGTGCCGAACGTTACCTGATGGTCGATAAATTACATATCCGCAACAGCCTGCGTTTGCTGGAAGCGACCGATTCCGACAGCCCGAGCGACCTGATCTCGATGCGCGATGCGGTGCGCCAGACCTTGCGCCTGCTGGGTACCGAGAGTCTTGGCGAGGCGCTGTCCGATGTCCTCAAATCATTGCCTTCGCTGGCCCAGGATCTGGGCAAGAGCGAACCGCTGGTGCGTATCGCCGACAACGGTTATCGCCTGCGCAGCCAAGCCGTCGAGGTATTAAAGAACGTCTTTACGCATCTGCTGCGCAACTCCATGGACCACGGGCTCGAAAGCGCTGAAGTACGGAGCGCGCAGGGCAAGGCACCAGCCGGCACCATCGAGATCGAAGTGGGCATCGATCAGGGGCAGCTCCAGATCACGCTAAGCGACGATGGCCAAGGTCTGGCCTTGGGCCGGATTCGCGCGATTGCCTTGGAGCGCGGCTGGATTGCTGCCGACGAAGAGCTTGGCGACGAAGCCCTGGCTCATCTTATTTTCCGCCCAGGATTTTCGACCGCGACGCAAGTCACGGCGGTATCGGGGCGTGGCGTCGGTATGGATGCAGTGCAAGATTTTCTCAAGCGTGAGCAGGGCACCATAGAACTGCATTTCACCGATGAGCGCAAAGGTGCTCAATTCCGCCAGTTCCAGACGGTGGTGTGCCTGCCGGACAGTTTTGCGGTGGATAGCGTCGGCACACCCGCCGCGAGCGACGCCGACGCATCGCACCCCGACGCATCGCACCTTGATGCGATGGCGCAGTGAATCCACGGCTGGATTCGAGGTCGATCCGTTGGGGTCGATCGGTTAACTCATTGAATCACCGAATTGGGAAGGATGGCTTGTGATTGAACAGTATCTCGTGGCAGCACTGAGCAGTAGTGCGGTGACTGCGGTGGTGGCATTGACTCTGCATAAGTTGCGCAGTGCCCGGACTATCGCCCGGCACCATGCCGAAGCAGGCACTCAAGTCGAAGCGTTCGAGCATGATGCGGCTCGGCAGCGCGAATCGATCGAGCGGGCCGAGCAGGAAAGACAGGCGCTGGAAACATTAAATCTCGACCTGCGCGAAGAGTTGGCGCAGCAATCCGATCTACTTGCCGAAACCCGCGTGACGCTGAAAGCCGCGGTCGATGACAAAGACCAATGGGCGTATCAAGCCAAGAAAATTGCCGACGAAGCCGCGCGATTGAAGAGTCTGGCTGCGACTTTCGAACGCTGGCATGAGCAGATGATCTCGCTGATGACGCAGAACCAGGACATGCATGAGAAAAATCAGGAACTGTCTTCTATCGTGCGGCACGTGGTGATCGTCTCGCTCAACGCCTCGATTGAGGCGGCGCGCGCGGGGTCTGCCGGGCGCGGCTTTGCCGTGGTGGCAAGCGAGGTCAGGGCGCTGGCCACGCGCTCGGAAGAACTGTCGAAAAGCTATCGCGACAGTCTGCATAAAAACGACTTGACCACCACCACCACGTTTCAGGATATTCAGGCCGGCGGCAAAATGATCACCGCATCGCTTGGCAGCGTCGAAGCGCTGGCCAATCAATTTCAATCCAAGCTTCATTAGGCGTGGCTTAGGCATCAACGTGATCAGCACCCAAGCAAAAGACAGTATCGAACGTATTTTTTATAAAGCGGCCCAATCGCGCTTGCCCAGGGAAGCGGGCGACTCGTGCGAGATCGTGACGATCCCGCAAGATGCACTCGACGCGGCGCCGGAAGCCCGAGTCGTGGTGTTGACCATCTCGTCCATTTTGTTTCGTCTATTGCTGATTTTACAATTCAAGGACGATGCGGGCACCCGCGATTATTTCGTCAAGGATGTCGCGGACAATTCCTTCCAGGAAATTTTCTCGGAGGTCGCCAATCTGTGTTGCGGAGCGATGAACCAGGAGTTGCTCAATTATTTTCCGGACCTGGGCATGTCGACGCCCTATCTGTTGAGCGCTCGCTGCGTTTCTCATCTGCAGCAACTGAACCCCGGCTTCCTCGCTTCCTATAAGTTGACGCTCAACCATGCAGCTCAAGTGACCGCGACGGTATGCGTCTGTGCCCATGCACCGATCGATTTTGTTGCCGATCTGAGTGCCGTCGAAGAAAGCAGCGGCGAACTTGAGCTGTTTTGAAATCCAATCCGTATCAAAGGAAAAAGCATGTCAAAGATTTTGGTGGTGGACGACTCAAGCACGGTACGTGACGAAGTGGCCGGATTTTTGCGGAAAAATGGCTTGGACGTCGATACCGCTGTCGACGGCCGCGATGGACTTGCCAAGCTCAAAGCCAGCCCGGGTACCAAACTGGTGATCAGCGACGTTAATATGCCCAATATGGACGGTTTGACCATGGTGGAGAAAATTCGCGGAGAGTTGGCCAATAGCGCCGTGAACATCATCATGCTCACCACCGAAAGCAGTCCGGCCATGAAAGAGCGCGGCAAGGCGGCCGGCGTCAAGGGCTGGATCGTCAAGCCATTTAAAGGCGAAGCGGTACTGGAAACGTTCAAGAAACTGGCGAGTTAGATCGGTCCAAACTCATCAGCCCAAACTCATCAGCCCAAACTCGCCATTCGAAATTACCCTGGGGTACCGGGGGAAGCTTTTTTCAGGCGTGAGGATGTGCCGGGTTTTGAGTGAAAAAATCCACGGCATGTTGCCGCGTGGTCAGCGCAGCGACAGCCGCCTTGGGGTCCAGGCCCATACGCCGCGCGCTGCCGGAAACCAGACTGCGCTGCAGGTCGTTGGGCGCTTCCGTCATGGCGGGCTGGAAGCGGCGGCTCATGGGTGCATCGATGTGCGGCAGATCGGTACGCGGTTCGGTCAGTGTCAGCACTTGAGCGAGCGTGGGTGCTGACGCGATGCGCCGGCTCGGCAGCATCTGCGCGGCGGGTATTTCCAGCCAATCGCGCAAGGTGGCAAGGATCGAGGTGTGGTCGTACGGGGTCTCGCCGGCGGCCCGAAAAACGGTGCCCGCGGCGATATAGGGCGACACGATAACCGCTGGCACACGGATGCCAAAGCGGTCAAAGCCGAAACCCTCGTCACCGAGTGTGGACACTGCATCGGGCGGGGTCGCATTATTGGGCGGCATGACGTGATCGAAACAGCCGCCATGCTCATCGAAAGTGATCACCAGCAGTGTCTTGTCCCAACTCTTGGAGGTGCTGAGAGCGGTCCAGATCGCATGCAGGAATGCCTCGCCCGCGAGCGTGTCATGCGGCGGATGCTGGTCATTCGGCTCAAGCAAAAAACTCGGCTCGATAAAGGAATACTGGGGCAGGGTTTGCTCGGCACAGGCTTCGACGAAAGCGGAAAATCCATGAAAGTGGGATTCCAGATCCAGAGGCCAAAGCGAAGGGAACATGGTCCGGGTCAGCGACGGGGTCAGGATGGTGTCGCTATACACGGACCAACTGGCGCCCATCGCCTGAAGTACGCTAAAGATGGTCGGCACATCCCACTCCCGCGGATCGGGCGGATTGCCGTTGTTGACGTGTCCGTTTGAGGTACCGGCATGGACAAAGGCCCGATTAGGCCAAGTCTGACTAGGGACCGAAGCGTACCACGCATCCGATACCGCATAGGACCTGGCCAAGGCCGACAGCACCGGCAATTGGGCGGTGCCATGGCACTCCATGATCTGGGCCGGGTTGTCGGTCGCGGTGGTCGCATAGTCGTCGACAAAACCCCGCATCGGCACATTGGCCGCGGCGGCACCGCCCGGCCCGAATATCTGGTACGTGACATTGGCAAAGGTTTCTTGCGGATCGGGATTGGGGACTTGTGAGTCCGCGGCCGATGCGGTCACGGCAACCCGTGTTGGCGGATTATCTTGACCTGAACTCAATGGGTTCCACATTTCAGGTAACACACCATTAAAAGCCGGAGCGCTGCCTGCCGGAATAACTATTTTCGGCGGATTTTCGGCGGGATAAAGCCAGCCCAGCATATTGTCGAGCGAGCGATTTTCGAACATCACCACGACAATATGTTCAATCTGTTCCAGGATTCGACTCATGGGAACTCCTGATTAATATTCAAAGCGTAGCGCGGCGCAGATAGGTGGGCCGTACAAAATCCAGGCTATCAAGCAGGATCAAGGCCGCCACAAAGATGGTAAACGGTTTGTATGAATGCGGCGAGACACCTTCCGATACAAAGATAACCTCATCTAACCTCGGTAAAACCCCTATGTCCAAGCAACCCGAATCCAGCGATACATCATATTGGTGAATTTATTAAGCTTAAGGCGCGTTACAGCATCGAGCGGATGAGGTATTGTTTAGCTTAAGGTTGCGTGCGGAAAGTTAGCTAATTGTAAGTTTCTGGGCACTGAGCTCGGGGAATATCGCTGCGAGGCGATATATGTCGGGAAGTCGTTAAATACAACCGCCTAAAAAGGCATGGTAATAGGAGAGTTCAGATGAAATCGATGAAACCCGCTTTGCTCATGGGCGCAGTATGCGTTTTGCTCGCTTCGACCAGCGCATTTGCGCAAACCAGTGACGCAACGGCTGCGCCTACGGCGAAATCCGCGCGCGTAGCCAATCACCAGTTGGCCAAGAAAGTTCGCACTGCGCTCACCAAAGCGAAACCGGCACTGCCGCTGGAAGAAGTGGTTGTATTGGCGAAAGCTGGTGTGGTGTCGTTGGTGGGTGAGGTCGAGAATGCAGATCAAAGCGCACAGGCCGAGAAAATTGCCACGGGTGTTGCCGGCGTAACTTCGGTCAACAACCAGTTGGGTATTGCCGAACGCGGCGAATAAAGTCGAGGCTGGGTTGCCGCTTGCCGCGCGATCCAGCCGCTACTTTGGATTTTCAGCTTGATTTGCTTCAACTTTGCATGCTTATGGACCCACCTCATTGATTTGGCGCTCAGGCCTGATGTGGGTCCACCCCTCCAGCCGGGCCTGCAAACCCGCGCGTCGATCTTCCCCTGCTGTTTGCTTCCACCTCCACGCCTTGGTCAGTGCGCCGCCGTTGCGAGCATTGCTTAGCACTAGATCGGGTTTTCGCACGAAATTGATATACCTCGCGCAGTTATCCGGCAATGATGCTCATAGGTCGCCAAGTTTTCACAACTTGAGTGCGGATGGATCCATTTGAGGAGAGCTTCGATGTCCAAGGTATCGCTGACCGAGCCGGTCTCAGAGCGCGTGGAAACCGCGCTTTCAGGTTATCAATTGCTGGCTGACCCGTGGCTGAACAAAGGCACGGCATTTACCGAGATCGAACGCGATACTTTTGACCTGCACGGCCTGTTGCCGCCCAATATCGGCGCTCTGGAAGAGCAGGTGTCGCGCCGTTTACAGGTGTTGCGCAGTCTGGAGACCGATCTTGAGCGGTATGCGTTCCTGCGCGATGTCCAGGACACCAACGAGACTTTGTTTTTCGCTTTGCTGGTACAAAATATCGAAGAATTGCTGCCCATCGTCTATACCCCGACGGTCGGCGCCGGATGTCAGCAGTTCAGTCGGCTGTTTCGCAAGCCGCGCGGGCTGTTCCTCAGTCTGTCGCACAAAAAACGCATCAAGGAAATTCTGGCCCATCCGCGCTTCGACCGTGTCGAGGCGATTGTGGTGACCGATGGCGAACGTATCCTGGGCCTGGGCGATCAAGGTGCGGGCGGGATGGGTATCCCAATCGGAAAATTGGCGCTTTATACCGGCTGCGGCGGCCTGCATCCAGCGACCACATTGCCCATCATCCTGGATGTCGGGACCGATAACCCGGATTGCCTGAGCGACCCGCTCTATGTCGGGTGGCGCCATGAGCGGGTGCGCGGCCAGGAATACGACGACTTTATCGAAGTCTTTGTGCATGCGGTGAAGCAGCGCTGGCCGCATGTGATGCTGCAGTGGGAAGATTTTGCCAAGAACAACGCCACTCGCTTGCTCGACCGCTATCGCGACCAGCTCTGCACCTTCAACGACGATGTTCAGGGCACGGCCGCGGTGGCGACCGCCACTTTGCTGGCGGCGATCAACGTCACCGGGGTGCCGCTCACCGGGCAGCGCATTGCTATTTTGGGCGCCGGGTCTGCCGGGTGCGGGATTGCCAGCCTGATTCGCCGTGCCATGACCGACGCGGGCCTGCCTGACAGCGAGGCCGCGCAGCGCTTTTTTATGGTCGACCGCGACGGACTGCTGGTGCGGGGCATGGAAGATCTCGCATCGTTCCAATTGCCGTTTCTACAAGAAAAATCGACGGCGCAAGGGTGGACGCTGGATCACCCGGACCGGATTGCCTTGCTGGATGTGGTGCGCAATGCCAAACCCACGGTCTTGATCGGTGTGTCGGGCCAGGCCGGCGCGTTTTCCGAAGCGGTGGTTCGGGCCATGGCGGAACACAACCCGCGGCCCGTGATTTTCCCGTTGTCCAATCCCACTTCGCGGGCCGAGGCGACGCCGGAGGATCTGGAAGCCTGGAGTGGAGGGCGCGCGGTAATCGGCACCGGCAGTCCCTTCCCGCCGCTACTGCGTGACGGCGGGAAATTCAAGGTCGACCAAACCAATAATTCCTACATCTTCCCCGGTGTCGGCCTTGGGGCCATCGCGGTCAAAGCGTCGCGCATCAGCGACCAGATGTTTATGGCCGCCGCCAAAGCCTTGGCCGCGGCCTCGCCGGCACGCGACGATCCACGCAAAAATCTGCTGCCGCCCGTCACCTCGTTGCGTGAAGTCTCGGTTACGGTGGCGCTCGCCGTGGCGCTGCAGGCCCATCGAGAAGGCTTGACCAAGGGCATTCAACTGGACGAGATTGAAGGCCTGATTCGCCGCAAAGTCTGGACGCCGCACTACGCTCCCTATAGCCGAAGCAAAAAAATCGCGGTTTAATTACTTGAGAACGCGGAGAAATTCCTGTGCTTGAAACTATTCTCAATGGCCTGCTGCCGGTGGCCTTTGTCATCGGCCTGGGCTGGCTATCGGCGCGCCTGGGTCTGCTGAAACACGACCATGCCGGGGTGCTTGCCGTATTGGTGATTCGTTTTGCTTTGCCTTTTGCCTTGTTCGAAGGCGCGGTTAAAACTTCGCCCGATAAGCTGGGGAATCTGGATTTCGCGCTCTGCCTGACCTTCGGTTTGATGGGCACGTACTTGATCGCGCTCGGCGTGGGCCGTTTTGTGTTCAAGCATGACCTGCGCACTTCGACCATGCAGGCACTGGTCTGCGCCTATCCGGACATGGCTTATTTCGGTGCTCCGATTCTGGCCGCGATGTTCGGACCGCTAGGTTTTCTCGCGGTTCTGGTCGGCAATCTTGTCACCAGTATTTTTATGTTGCCGCTGACCATTGTGTTGACCCGTGTTTCCGATAAACAGGCCGCCGGCCATGGCTGGCGCGATGCTTTGGCGGTGTTGGGGCATAGCCTGGCGGGGGCGGTGGTCAATCCGATTGTCTGGTTGCCGGTGTGCGGTGTGATCTTGAGTCTGGCCCGCGTGAAATTGCCTGAACCGGTACTTAACTCGGTCGATATGATTGCCAAGGCGGCAGGTGGAACCTCGCTGTTTGCATTGGGTCTGATGCTGTACGGCGAGCGTTTTAGAATTAACGCCAACGTCTTGGCCAACCTTGGATTGAAGAATTTTCTGCAACCTGCATTGATGTTGCTGGGTGTCGTGATGTTCGGCCTGACGGGCGATCTGGCGAAACAGGTGGTGATAACCGGAGCCGTACCGACCGCGACCGCCGCCGCCATGTTCGCGCTGAAGAACAAAACCTATACCGCGGATGCCACGGCGACCATCCTGCTCAGCACGATTCTGGGCATTGCGACGGAAGGCATCCTGATCGCCTTGCTTTCGAGGTAGGCCAAGTTTATTTTTAGCTGAATTTCATCAAGATCAATCATCAAGATCAAAACCGGGGATCACAACCATGTCCAAACAGACCGTCGCTGAACTTATCGTCGACACACTGGAGCGCGCCGGGGTCAAACGCATCTACGGTGTCACCGGCGATTCGTTAAATGCCTTGAGCGATGCCTTGCGCCGCAAGGGTACGATCGAATGGGTGCATATGCGCCATGAAGAAGCCGCCGCTTTCGCCGCAGGCGCCGAGGCGCAACTTACCGGCCAATTGGCGGTGTGTGCCGGTAGTTGCGGTCCCGGCAATCTGCATCTGATCAATGGGCTTTACGATTGTCATCGCAGCGGGGCGCCGGTATTGGCGATTGCAGCCCACATTCCCAGCAGTGAAATCGGGGTAGGCTATTTCCAGGAAACCCATCCGGAAAAGCTGTTTGTCGAATGCAGTCACTATACCGAGTTGGTGTCCACCGCCAGTGTGATGCCGCGCATCCTCGATATCGCGCTGCGGCAAGCGGTGGGCAAGCGCGGTGTGGCGGTATTGGTGATCCCGGGCGACGTCGCCATGCAGAGCATCGAAGCCCCGGCGGCTAACCGTTGGCTGGTGCCGGAACCGCCGCTGATCAGACCGGCGGACCACGAACTCACGGCCCTTGCCGCGCTGCTTAATGGTTCCCGGAAAGTCACACTGCTCGCCGGCGCGGGTTGTGCCGGAGCGCATGATGTGGTGGTACAACTTGCCGCCACGCTGCAGGCACCGATGGTGCATGCTTTGCGCGGCAAGGAACATGTCGAGTGGGACAATCCTTACGACGTGGGCATGACGGGTCTGATCGGTTTTTCGTCGGGTTATCACGCGATGAAAGACTGCGACACGCTGGTGATGCTCGGCACCGATTTCCCCTACCGGCAGTTTTATCCCGAGCATGCCAAGGTGGTGCAGATCGATCTGGATCCGGCGCGGCTGGGACGCAGGACACCGCTTACGCTGGGTTTGGTCGGCGATATCAAACCGACCCTGGAAGCGCTGCTGCCCTTGCTCGAATCCAAGACCGAGCATAGCCACCTGGACCGCTCGGTCGAACATTATCGTACGGCGCGCAAAGGGCTGGATGAGCTGGCCACGGAAGGGCGGGGCAAAGCCCCCATCCACCCGCAATATCTGGCGCGTCTGGTCAGCGAATTGGCTGCCGACGACGCAGTTTTTACCTGTGACGTCGGCACCCCGACGGTCTGGGCCGCACGGTATCTGCAGATGAATGGCCGGCGGCGTCTGCTTGGCTCTTTTGTGCACGGCTCAATGGCCAATGCCATGGTTCAGGCGATTGGGGCACAGGCGGCTTACCCTGGGCGGCAGATCGTGTCACTCTGCGGCGACGGCGGTTTTGCCATGTTGATGGGCGATTTTATTACCTTGAGCCAGCAGAAATTGCCGGTGAAGATCGTTATTTTCAACAACGGCGTGCTGGGTTTTGTCGATCTGGAAATGAAGGCTTCGGGTTTTCTCGAAACCGGCACCGACCTGCAGAATCCGAATTTCGCCAAGATGGCTGAAGCGATGGGGGTGCTGGGGATTCGTGTGGAACAACCGGGCGACATCGAGGCGGCGCTGCGTCAGGCTTTTGCCCACGACGGTCCGGTGCTGGTCGATGTCGTGACCAATCACCATGAACTGGTGATGCCGCCCACCACCACCTTGGAACAGGTCGGCGGTTTCAGCTTGTGGATGGCCAAGGCGGTGCTCAACGGCCGCGGCGACGAAGTGATCGACCTCGCGACCTCGAATTTGCTGCGTTAAGCCGGTTCCCAGTTCTTCTGCTACCCGCATCACCTTGCATTGCATCGCGCCGTAAGCGCGCGGTGCAATGCTCGCAGCGCTGAAAAATAGTCTCCGGCAACTGATTAAAACCAGGCGGTCAGTTGGCGCGATATCCTCCGCCCAGTGCTTTGACCAAAGCAATTTCCTGGCTCAGTTCCTGGCCCCGAATCTGCAGCGCCAAGGTTTTTTCGCCAAGCACCGGCAGGCGAGCCTCCTGTGCCGCGATTTTGCTGATCAAACCCTGCCGATAGTGGGCTTCCGCACTATCTTGAAGAAAAACCACAGCGTGGATTTTCTCGGTCTGCAATCTATCTTCCTCTTCGAGTCCCTGCAGCAGCGTGCCGGATACCGCGACGTCGCGCACCGCGTCAAGTACCGCTTGGTTGTACTGAGCGATCAAGGTATTCGAGGCGGTTCTTGCGCTTCTGAGATTGGCGTTAAGGCTGCCGCCGTCGAAGATCGGCAGGTAGAGTCCGGGTATCAGATTCAGTTGCTGGCTGGCGTGACGCCACAAATCGGCCATATGTAGCGCGTCCAGGCCAAAAAACACCTGGAAATCGAAGCTTGGGTAGAAAGCGGCCTTGGCCGCATCGATTTGCGACAGCGAGGCTTGCACATACCAGCGCATGGCTTGCAGATCCGGGCGCCGGGCCAATAATTCGTAGGACAAGGTGGCCGGTAAACTGGCATTGGATGCCGGCAGCGGAGTCAGAGCGATCTCCGGCAGATCGTCGGCATGCGCGCCGGCCAGGGCGCGTAATGCCTCGCGCAATTGTTTGATCCGGCTTTGGGTTTCGGTCAAATCGATCTGCGTCTTCAACAGTCGGGCACGCGCTTGTTGTGTCGCGGTGTCCGGTTCCAGTCCGCGCGCCGCGCGTTCGGTGTGGGCTGCAACTGTTTCGCTATCGATCGCTACGGCTTGTTGCAGTAAATTTGCCGTCTGCGACGCGGTTTGAATACCGAAATACAATTGCGCGACATCGCTGGAAATTTCGAGTTCGACCGTCGCGGCTTCCGCCAACTGCGCGTTTTCCCTGCCGATGGCGGCGGCGACCTGGTCTCGCTGTTTGCCCCACAAATCGAATTGATAGCTGCCGCCGAGCCCGATTGTGCCTTGCGTGTACCACGGCCCGTCGGCACCGATCTGGGGCGCATTGGAGGCATAGGCGCCGAGGAAGCCGCTGGCCGATACATGCTCGCGATCGACCGACGCGTTAAGCGCCATTTGCAGACTGGTACCGGCTTTCACCACCTCGACTTGCGAGCGTGCTTGAGCCACCCGGCTGCCGGCGACGGCCATGGTTGGGGATTGTTTAAGCGCCAGCCCGATTAAAGCATCGAGCTGCGGGTCGCGATAAACGCTCCACCATTGCGCAGACGGCCAGTCTTCCCTCGCCAAATGAATGGTTTCGGCGAGATGGATCTGTGCCGGCGAAATTTGACTCCACTGCGGACTGTCATGATGAATCAAAGCGCAGCCTGACAGGCTGCCAACCAGCAAAACGTCCAGCCATAGGCGACGGCGGGTGATCAGATACATCAGCGAGTTCTTAAGCACCATGGTCAGACTCAAGGCGTGTGGTCGGCGCGGTATGGGAGATGCCCCAGGCCGGCAGGGTGGGCAATTGGCGCAGCATGGTGTCGACGAGTTCCACCACGGAGTGGCTGGGCAGTACCTGTCGTGCCGGGGCCTCTTCGGGCATCTCCGCGAAGCGCTGCCGCAGAAGTTGGGTCGAGATCGCCGTGGGCGGCACGCAGGCAGCACCGGCCAAGGCGTCGGCATAGTGCTCCAGGGCGGTGGCGGCTTGCTCTTGCAGGGCAAAAGTCGCTTCGCGCACGGCGAGCGGGAGCTGGTTCAACTGTGTCAGCAGTTGGCTTTGCAAACGATTGCCGGCCAGCATGATTTGGCGGCTTTGCGCCAGAACCGTTTGGGCTTGCTGTGTCAAATTTTCCTGGGCGCTGGGTTGCCAATCGGGTTCCAACGCTACCCGCGCCAGCAGCGTTTCGCAGTCCGCCAATTGGGTCCAGGCCTGTAGTTGCTGCTGCTCCAATTCCAGCGTCGATGTTTCACTTGCGGCACCGGTGCGGCGATAGGGCCGAAGCAAGCGACTCACGGCGTGCAGCAAGCCGGCCAGTTTGTGCCGCAACGTATCGCTTTCGCCTTCTCGCCAAAAGGACATCTGGATAAACAGGCAGATCGCCACACCCAACAACACACCTATAGTGCGGTCGCGGATGTCGGTTAAATTGGTGGCCGGGCTAAATTGGTCGAGCAGCTCAATGGAGAAGGTAAATACCAACTGCGTCCCGGCGTAGCTGATGCGCTCCGATCCGGCTGCCACCCAGGCGCCGAATGCCAATACCGGCAAGACCGCCACCAGCAGTTGCGCTACATCGTCGAGGTGAGGGAACACGTAGATTACGGCGGCCAGTGCCAGGGCGCTGCCGCTCAAGGCGCCGGCGACACGCAATACCGCGCGTTGCACCGAAGCCCCCAGACTAGGCAAGGAAACAATCACGCAAGTTAGCATGATGGTATGAATGCCAGGCCAATTGGCCGCATTATAAAATCCATAACACAGCAGTACCGCGAGCAGGGTTTTCAAGGAGAAACGCACGTACGCCGGGTTGGTCCAGGCATCGGCGGCGATCATCGGCTCCCGGCCGCGCGCGGCGTCGGCGGGCGCGGGATGGGCTTCGCGATTGGCGTAAGCGCCGAGCGCACGCTGCATTTCGGCGAGCGGGGCTACGGCGACACCGCCGTTTGATTCTCCCCACTGGGCTTGCAGGTAAAACGGCCGATCCGATGCGACGGCAAGATCGAGGGCCGCACAGGCTTCTCGCAGTTGGGACAACTCTGAGTCCCGCTCTCGTACTGCCGCGAGCGGTATTTGCTGCAGGTCCATCGCGGCCTGGTATAAGCGCGATACGGTGGCGATACAGGCGAGCTGCCGCGCTTCATGATCGTGGTAGCGGGCGTCCCGCATGATGGCGAATTTCAATAATTTTTGCAGGCTCAGCATGCCTTGCTGGCTTGCCTGAAGCGTAATCGGCACAGGAGCCTCGCTCTCGCCGCCCAGGTAGCACAGTTGTGCGTCGATGGCTTGCCATTGACGGTGGATTTCCTGTTTCAATTGTTGCTCGGGCTCCGCGGGCAAGAGCAGGGTATTGACCAGCAGGGTCAGCATAATTGGATAGTTGACCGCCACCCAAAGCCATAAAATATTACGGATCAGTGCTTCGGCATTGTCGGTCTGGTCGACAAAGGTTTGTGCGTAGATGACCACAATGGCGATAATAAAAAACACCACGCCGATTTTTGTTACTCGCAGCAGATACACGCTACCGAAGAATAAGATGCTCGCGGCGACGATACGCAGCAAGGGGTAGTCAAAAGTGAATTTGAGCAACAGCACCGCGCTGCCGATTGCCACGCTTGAACCGAGCACGAATAAGGTACCGATCAGGCGGGTTAATACCACATTCGATTGGGTAACGAAAAACACCACCAGCACCGACAGCGACAGGAACGGTACCTCAAGCGCCATCGAGATCACGATAATCAGCGCACTGGTCAGCACGCAACGCATGACCACGTTGATGCGGCCGGGATAGTCGCTCAGTTCCGCGGCAAGAAAGCGCGCCAAGCGCATGACGCCATGCGGCAGGTAGCCGCCGGGGCCGGTAAGCTGCTTCATGGTTCGCGGCCGTCGGCAGCGCGTCCGGTTTGCAGCACCGCGACCGCCGAGGTGCCGATGCGAAACAAATCGGGATCCGGATGATCGATCAAAATCTTGACCGGGAAGCGTTGTGCGACATGGACCCAATTGATACTGCGTTGCACCTGCGGCAGGCCTTCGAGTACTTGTCCGCCATCGTTAGGCAAGACGCCATAACCGACCGAATCGACCGTGCCGCTGAAACGCACCCGGCTGTCGCTCATCAGGTAAACGGTGCTCGGTGTGCCAGGGTGGATATGCTTGAGTTCGGTCTCGCGGAAATTGGCGACCACGTACCAGTGGCGGGTATCGATCAAAGTGAAGATGGGTTTGGCCGCCGAGGCGAACTGACCGACCGAGGTTTTGAGTGAAACCACGCGGCCCTCGAAGGGCGCGCGTACGGTGGTGAATTCCAGGTTCAATTCGGCGCCGGCGATTTCCGCTTGCACCTCTGCGCGCTGGGCGATCAGCGCATCCACGCCGCTCACGGCGGCCGCCGCCTGCCGGGCTTGCAAACGCGCGCCGTTGAGTTCGGCCTGAGCCGACTGTTGCGCCGTTCTCGCTTGGTCTACATCCTCGGCCGAAGCGTAGCCATGCGACAGCAGCGGTTCGATCCTGTGCAGGGTATCGCTGGCCTGATTTTCCGCGGCCAGCGAGCGTGCCACTGTGGCTTGTACGGCAGCGGCGTTGTATTGCTGGGCATTCACGCTGCGCTGGGTCAATTCGATTTGTTTATCCAGCGACGCCAGCGTGGCGCGGGCCCGGTTCAAGGTGTCCTGGTAGGGGCGCGGATCGATCTGCAGCAGAATATCGCCTTGCTTGACAGCCTGATTATCGCGGATCGGCAGGCTGATAATCCTGCCGTTGACTTCAGGTACGACATCGATCGTATCGGCATAGGCGTAGGCATCATCGGTACGGGGGCTTTGGTCCAGATGCCAAATGACCAGCAGCAGCAACAAAACCGTCAGCAGCACGAGCACGAGCGCCGGCAGTTTTTGGGCGAGCGAGGTTGCAGTAGGTGTCGTCATAGCGGTGATGCCAAGCCATCAGTGTGGGAAGAAGATCAGCCAAATGGCGAGCGAGAACAAGGTAAGCAACACCGGGTACACCACAGCCATCGGTGTCAGCCATCGTCCCAGTTGCCATTTGATCTGGATCAGATGGACCATTACCGTCAGGCCGGCTGCCGCGATCAGGCAGAACAGCCAGCTTGGAAAATACGCCACGAGCACGTCGATCGAAGGAGCCGGGGCGCAACCCGCCAGCAATGCACCGGCCATACCGGCCAAGCCGCGCTTTTTCATGCTTGTCCTCAGGCGCCGCGTCAGACCGGGCGAACTAAATAGAATAGGTGGGCTTGGAAATAAAGAGGCGAAGGGGCGACCGTCCGCGGCCGCGAGGTTCAAGCCAGGCGTCGGGCGACAAGTCGTATTCCCTGCTGCTGACTGAAGGATATAGCGCGCTGAGGGGCTATTTTTCGAAATCTTGCTACTTCGGTGGAAGCTTGTGTTTGTTTGCAAGTGGACGCCACATTTGGCATCCACTTGCATTTATCGATTACCCGGCGCGCGGAACCGGCCCGGGTTTTCTAGCCGAGATACAAGGCCGGTTGAATGGATTTGGGCAAGCCGAAGCGGGTGCGTAAAGCGATGAAACGCTCGGTAGCGCATATCGCGTCGAAGCGCGGGTCGCCCAAATGAAACATGGTCAGGGGCTCGTGTTGCTCGGCTGCCTGTTCGAGCCATGACTGCGCCTGCTCAAGCTCGCCCAAGGCGGCGCAGATCAATGCGCTTGATAATGCGCCAGGCTGACTGGGAAGTGCCTCTCGGAGCCGCACGGCCGTACTGTGCTCGCCCAGCCAGGCGGTCAACTCCACACCGGCAGTCCTATAACGCACTTGTCCTGCCGCCAATTTCTGTAATGCCGCGACCAAGGGCACGGCGGCGTCGCGCGAACCCCGAAAAATATGTGCGAGCGCCAGGTAGATGCCGATTTGTACGGGGTCCGTCGCGACCACATTGGTTTCGAGTTCCGCGATCAAGGCATCGTATTGTCGGGTCTGGAACAGGCACATGGCGCTTGCAAGGCGTTGCTGCACCGAAAACGGATCGACCTTTTTGGCCAGTTGTAAGTGATGCAGGCTTTCATCGTGCCGCCCCAGCAAAGCCAGGTAAGAAGCATAGTAGCGTGCGGTACGGGCATTGCCTCCGGCTTCGCCGGCCAGCCGCAGGTATTCTTCGGTGTGGGGCCAATCCCATTGCATCAAGTAGAGCACGCCCAAGGCACACAGTGCGTCAACCGAACCGGGATCGAGTTCAAGCGCGGTTTTTGCCGCCGCATAAGCCGCCGGGAAAGCCACGCTGCGATCTAAATATCCCAGGCGGAACAGATCGGCGTAACAGTCGGAGAGACCGGAAAAGGCTCGGCTGTACTGGGGTGTGCTGCGTGTCACCTCAAGCAACATCTCCAGTGCCAGGGAAAGGTGTTCCGGATTCTGCGAGTCGATCAGTTGGCGCGCCCGGCATACCTTGCCGAATACTTGCAGCGCCAGCGGGCTGGGCTGAGCCTGCATTGAGCGTACCTGCGAGCCGTCGATATGACTGCGGCTTACCAGTGCCGCGGCAATTTGTTCCTGCAGCAGAAAATATTCGGCATCGTCGGCCTCGAAACGCTCGGACCACACCACATAACCATCCGCGCCGGACAGTTCGACGGTAACGCGAAAACGGCCGCGGTCGCGCCGGACCGTGCCTTGCATCAACGCCTGCACGGAAAATTTCTGCGTCAATTCGCTGGGCGAATAATATTGATTTTTGTATTGAAATATCGAGCTGCGCGCGATGACGCGAATCCCCGGTGAACGGCTCATCATATAAATGATTTCATCCGTCAGCCCATCGGCGAACTCTTCATCTTCCTCATTTTTGTTGAGGGCGATAAACGGCATGATCGCGATTGATGCACCATGGCCGGCGGGAAACAGTTCTTTGCTGGAGTCGACTTGAGCCGGAGCTTCAGGTGGATGCGGCACGAAAGCGGGCATGTAGGTTCCCGGTTTATAGTCGATACGGATAGGGTCCGCCCGGCCTGGGTCTTCATAATACAGTTTCAGCTTCGAGCGCAAACGCCGCGCTTCTACGCGGACTACCGAATCGATGCGAGGGTCGTACGGCGGTTGGCGTTGATAGACTTCGATGCCGATCACATACTCTTTTAGACTGGTGCCGCGGCCTTCCAGCGTAGCTTGCACGGTGAAGCGGAGAAAACGTATGAGCCGTTCCGAGCCGGAAAAAAGAGGATGGCTTACGATGCGCTCTACTTGCTCGTTGATGCTCTTGGGGTCAGGATGTGGGGCTGTCGTCATAACTCGGTAAATGCTTGCGTCTATCGATTGCGCGGGACGTCGGTTGGGGGTTTCCGGGCGGCACAGCGGTTATCCAGTTTACGCATTACCGTAAGCTGCCCCCGGATCGCAGCGCAAGGTATCACAGGCCATAAAAAGCGGGACGAGCTAACGGTTATCAATCCAGGCGACACGTGTTGCGGACAACGCAGCCCAGCCAGCGGAAATGCATCTTGCGGATTTCCTGATGTTACGCGTCTATCTTGCTACTTTGCCCACCTTTGTTAGCTTGATCCAAGCATAAATAATAGTCAAACACGCGCCGCCGCGCGCCACTCCCTTGCCTCGAGCCCATTCCGGCGGGGCCGGCCGGGACGGCTGCCCGGCATGGATTCGCGCCTGACGCCGCGGTAGCAATCTGGAGATTTTTTGCGGCGAGACATAAAATCATCATGAAACGCTTATCTGACCTTCCAGCGCCAACCCAAGCTCACTGTTTTTGGTCTGTACTAACTTCCCGTTAGTTATATGGATGGTTAAGCTGGCGCAGCCCTATTTTGTGTCTGGCCAAAAGCCCGCGGCATAGAGGCGCCTGGAAAAACCTATGCGCCGGAATGAAGTGCTTGAATGTCCCTGGCTGGAGCGCCAGCCGCTGGGACGCCAGCCGCTGGAACGCCAGCCGCTGGAACACCGGCCGCCGGCATGGATCCGCGCCCATTCGGGCAAGGCCGCAGTCCATATGGAGGAAGGCATGCAGCTAGGATTTGCATCAGTCGCTGCAAAAGTGCATGGCAAGGTGGAGGTGAGTCGCCGGCAATTTACCGCTACGACGATGACGGTTACACCCTCCGAATTGTTTTTGAATTCACAAAGTACCGCTCAGATCGTGATCCCCGGCGATGGTGCCGAGGCATTTATCTACCATACGACTGAGCAGGGCGAGATGGCGGAAACAAAAATCAGCGGGCGCACGATCTCGATCCTGCCGCCCGATACCTGCTGCCGGGTAATGTGGCAGCGCGAAGCCGCGCTCACGACTTTTTCATTGGCGGACGATCTGTGTTTGCAGATCCGGCGCGACCTGGCTTTGCGCAATAAAGTGTTATGCGCCCAATTGGCGGTGATCGATCCGATTCTCTGGCACCTGGGACGGGAAGTGCGGCGCATGCTGCTGGCCTCCAGCAGCCCGACCGGCATGTACCTGGATTCCCTGGCCGTGGTGTTATGTCAACATACCCTCGGTACCTATACCCAGCGAGAAGTGCCGGTCGGCGCTATCGGCGCATTACCCATGTATAAGTTGAGGCGGGTTATCGAATTTATCGAAAACAATCTGTCGGAAGACATCACGTTTCGCGACATTGCCGCTCATGTCAACGTGAGTCCCTTTCATTTTGCCCGGGTCTTCAAGCTCAGCACCGGAACTACGCCGCACCGCTTTTTGACCGAGAAACGCATGAAAGTGGCACAGCAACGCCTGATCGAAACCGATGACGCGATCGCCAGCATTGCCTATCAGCTCGGTTTTCGCAGTCAGAGTCATTTCACCAGCGTATTCAGCAAATACACCGGCGTGACGCCGAAGGCATACCGGAAACCGGGTTAACGCGAGCGGTCGTGTTCCATGCCCAGATCATTGATGATGGGCCGGCAAAATCGCCTCTTCAGGTTGGCAAGCATGCGCTCGAACTCTCCTGTGCTACCCGTAAAATTCAGGCGCTCGATCAAGAGCATGCATAGCTTGCATGTGTCGCTGGGGCAGGGCGGTTATGGCGGTTATAGCCCAAGGTCGCCACGCCCAAGCCCGACATGGATTGTGTGGAAATGGCGTTATAGATGCACCTGGATGCGGCGTCGTACCATTTACCTCGCGACACTGCCGCCACTTTCGTCGAATAGCCGTCTTCGCTATAAGTACCGAGCCGGGTGACCCGGTTATCGCGGTGCGGCCGGGTCCGGATATACGCGGCGGCCGTTAAACGCCTCATCCTTGTTTGCCGGGGCTGAAGTTGGTTTACCGCCTCCAGTCGATAAGCCTTGATTGATGCGCAACGGATTAAGCCGTGAGAAAGAGGCACCCCGCCGATTCAGCGATTTACGCGCCAAACAGCGCCGCCAATCCCGCTGCCGAAGTAAAGATACCGTCGCCATCGTGGCCCACGCCCGGAACTTCAAAGTAGCGATGATTCAGGCCCTGCGGATGCCGCATCCGCAGATAACGCGCATAGGCGCGACCGCGGGCCAGGCGGTTTTCGCCCTGGGCTTGGGCGGCGCAGGAGATATCCAGCGCGGGGTGCCGGGGGTCGCAGTCGTTGCCGCCGAGCAAAGTGACGACATCGCGTTGCGCATACGCGGCTTCGAGCTGCGCGGCGCACAGGCCATTCTGACCCAGGCGGGCATAGGCCGGCGCTTGGTCCAAGCCGTATTTCCAGCGATTGAAGTGCGGGCAACCGGCTGCATCGAACTGACTGAAGCCGCCTGCGGGGTCGGGCCGCAGGGTGTCGAAATAAACATAGGACGAGGGATTGGCGACCACGTAACGCAGCGCGATGCCGCGCTCAGCCAGAGGGGCTTCGCCTTGGGTGACGACGGCATAACGTTGCACGACTTGGCCACCGCCTGAATGGCCTGCAATCACCACCTCGCATAACTCGGGGAATTTTTCCCGCTGCGCAAGTTGGCGCAGGATGGCGTCGAGTACTTCGAAGGAACTGATGGGCGCCGGCCCCTGAGCGGGTTCGCCACCCATCCAGCTAATCCAGTCCCAATGCAGGTTTTCCGGCGGCAGCCGGTGTGCCGCGATATCGGCGGCAGCCAGAAATTGCGGCACGATCAGCACTGTGTCTGCGGTTTTGCCGGATGCCGCCGCGCGCGCGCGGCGCGCCAGATTGTAATAAGCATCGGCGTTACGCAAGCGGCCATGAATCAATATCACGGCTCGCTTGACGGTGGCGCGCGGCAGATCCCACGCGCTGGTGGCATACATAGGTACCCGGCCGGTTCCTGCCGCGGTGGTCACGGTTAGCTGCTGGGGCGCAACCGCGGATACCGGGCGTTCATTGGGGGCGCGTTCGTCGTCCCGGTCAACAGGCTGTGACATGCAAGTACTCGTAGTTGGCTTTAATCAATCAATTAGTCAAGCGGATGCAGCGCAGTGTTTGCGGCAACGGGGAAACGCCCCGAGCGGGTAAAAAACACCAGGGTCAGCGAGACCAGGCCGGCGAAAATCAAATAGAAAGCCGGTGTCAAGCTACTGCCCGTGAGGTGCGTCAGCCAAGTAATGGTCAATGGTGCGAGTCCGCCAAACAAGGTCACCGCGACGTTGTAGGACAAGGCCACGCCGGTTGAACGGCTGCGCACCGGAAACAGGGTGGCGAGCATGCCCGGATGCGGTCCCGACATGGCGGCAAGAAACACCGTGGCGATCATCTGGGCGATAAACAAATGTGTCACCGTGGGCGCCGATACCACAAACCAGAAGAGCGGATAAGCGCAGAGGATCCAGGCGATCACGATGGGATAAAACAGGCGATAAGGCCCAAAACGATCCGCAAGCTTGCCCGACAATGGAAACAGAAACAGATTGAGCAAGCCCGAAACGAAAGAACCCAGCAAAGCACTGGCCAGCGGCAGGTGCAACTGGCGCTCGACGTATAGCGGAAGGTAGGAATGCCAAACATAGTTGGTCGCAGCACCAACGATGATCACGCCCATGGCGCAGATTGCGGCGTCGCTATTGTCGCGGAAGAACTGCTGGATCGAAACCCGGGGCGGGGCGTGGCCATGATCGCGCAACTGCTCGAATTCCGGCGATTCCGCCACCCGATGGCGGATATAAAAACCCAGCGGCCCGGCCAAGGCGCCCAGCAGGAACGGCAAGCGCCAGCCCCAGGCGACTAATTGTCCATGCGACAGCCGCGTGGTCAGCGCATAACCGATACTGGACGACAGCAGCAGGGCAAAAGCCTGCGACGACATATTAAAACTGCCGTAGAACATCTTTTTACCCGGCGGCGCGTATTCCACCAGCATGGCCGAAGCGGTGGCAAATTGCCCGCCCACCGACAGCCCTTGCAGCAGCCGTGCCAGCACCACCAGCAGCGGCGCGGCGATGCCGATGCGCGCATAACCGGGGGTCAAACCCATCAGCAGCGTACTGGCAGCCATCATCATGATCAGCAAGGCGAGGGCGCGTTGCCGGCCGAACCGGTCGGCGTAGATGCCGAGCAGAATGCCGCCGAGCGGGCGCACCAGAAAACCCAGGGCGAAGGTGGCCAGGGTCAAGACGATGGAGATGAAGCTGTCGCCGCCGGGGAAGAAGACTTGCGCGATGATCTTGGCGAAATAACCGTAGATCAGGAAGTCGAACCATTCCAGGCCGCTGCCCAGCACCGAGGCAAAAATCGCCCGGCGCACCATTCGCGGCGAGAGCCGCGCGATGGCCGGCACGGCCGATGTTGCGGCTGCCGCAGGCATGACAGTGTCGCTATGCGTCATATTCGATTCGCTCAATTTTTACAGACACCGTCGCCGAACATGACTGTCACCGCACATGCCGAGGTCAGCATCCGGGTGCCGTTATGCCCCACGCCCGGCACCACATGAAAGCTCTGGTTCAAGCCGCTGGGATGGCGCATTTGCAGGTAATGGTAATACGCTTCTCCGCGCGCCAGGCGTTGCGGCCCCTGGGCTTCGCCGGCGCAACTTTTATCCAGCGCGGACTGGGCCGGGTCATGGTCGTCACCACCGATCAGGTAGGTGACCGGACGCGCCGCATACGCTTGCTCAAGCTGTGCCGGAGTGCGATCGTTCACATAAGCGGGGCGGTCCTGCATGCCATATTTCCATTGATCGAACGCCGGGCATTGGCCTGCGTCGTAGGGTGCCGGCATGCCGTCGGCCGCGGGGCGCTGGGCATCGAAATAAGCATACGATGACGGATTGGCCACCAGGAATCTCAAGCTGATGTTTTCTTCGGCCAGCGCCGGGATGTCATGCATGGCGACGGCATAACGTTGCACCACTTGCGCCCCGCCCGAATGCCCCGCAATGACAATTTGCCGCAAGTTGGGAAACAAGCGCCGGTCGGCCAGACGCTTGACAATGGCGTCCAGCGCGGTGAATGAGCTTAACGGTACACTGCCTGCGGCGGGTTCGCCGCCCATCCAGGCGTTGCCGTCCCAGCTCAGTATATCGGCCGGTTCGTTATAGGTTGCGGTATCGATGGTGGCGAGAAACTGCGGCGCGATCAGCAAAGTGGTATTGGGGGCGACGTTGCCCCCTGCCTCAGCCGCCGCCAGCGCTGTTTGTCCGGCGTTAAAATAAGTATCGGCGTTGCGCAATTTGCCATGTACCACAATCACAGCCCTTACGATGCCGGGCTGTGCGGTATCCCAGGCGCTCGACAGATACAGCGGCAATTCGGCGCTGCCTTGCGCTGTTTCTATCGTCAGCCGGGTGTCTGAAATTACCGCGACAGGTTTTAATTTCGGTTCATGATCATGTCGTGCGTAAGCTGGCGATGCACATGCCAGAGTCAGTGCGATGCTTAGCGCCCGAGCGGGGATGCGCAAGCGGTGCAGAGTTTGAAAAATCATGAAGCTTGCTCCTTGAGCTAAAACGTACCGGGAAGTTCTGCTTCCCAGTACGTTTCGGCCGGTTTCAAAATCGATGCCGGATACCAATGGTGATGCCTGTCTGATTGTCGGCAAACGCGGTCGCGTCCGTGACTCCGACCGGGGTGTAGCTGCCGTTGCCGTTACGTGTCGACTCCGCATAAGCCAGCGTCGCATACACGTCGGTGCGTTTGGACAAAGCATAATCGCTGCTGAAAATGCCCAGCCAGGAATTCGACACCTTGGCAGTTTCGTTGATCTGATAGTAATACGCCGTGGTCAATTTGACCGCCGGGGTGACCTGATAACGCATGCCGGCGAAAGCCATACCCGCCCTGATCTCGGCCCCGGTGACCGGCTCATCGAGATAATGCTCGTAACCGCCCAACACCGTGACCGGCCCCAGCACTTGCAGCGCCGAGGCGCTCCAGTTGCTGGTCTTGCTCCAGGCGCCGCCGGTGGTGATGGTGCCGTTGCGGTAGTCATAGGCCAGCGCCGCCGAGAAACTGCCGATATCGTAGGAAAGACCGGCGCCATATGCCTCGTCGCTTTCCAGCGAACCCGCAGCGCCGCCGAAACTATAGTCGGCAATGGCGGTGATGCCGCCGAAATGCCCCACGTATTTCAGCGAATTATTCAGCCGCGCCTTATAAGAAAAATCGTCCGACGAACCGGTGGTCGGGAACCAGGTGTAATGCGGCGCATAGTCCATCGGGTCATAGCGCTCAAGAATATCGTACATGGCCGTATATTGCAGGCCGGCCGACAGTGAGCCATAAGTCTTGTTGGACAAACCGACTTCAGAGGTGCGATTGAACAAGGTTCCTGCCGTGGCGGCGGTGCCGTCGTTGCCGTTAAAACCGGCCTCCAGGATAAAGAATGCGGAATTTCCGCCACCGAGATCTTCCACGCCGCGCATGCCGAAACGGGTATTGCTGAGTCCGCCCGATCCCTCTTGCACCACGTCGCCGCCCTTGGCGCTGGCGTGGTTGAGAAACTCAAGATTGGTATCGATCAAACCATACAAGGTAACGGACGATTGGGCTTGTGCGCTGACGCAACCCGCACCGGCCAGCAATGCCGCGAGGTAATGTTTTCTCATCATTGTCTCCTATCGATCTAATTATTTTTTTCGCTTTGTGGTTCGTCAGTCCGGTCTGGTGCCGGATGGGCGCTAACGAATAGCGAGATCGTAGGGGGCGATGTGATAAATGTAAAATACACAATTAACGTACCACCCATATTTTATAAATATGGTACTTTTTTTGGGCTTTGTTGAGGCTGGTCTTGCTAACAGAACACTAGGGCCTGTTCACGCTAATAATGGGCTTGCG
>JAMFSV010000222.1 GCA_026225455.1 Burkholderiales bacterium
AATACAGATCGCCGCGCTTTTCGCCGTGATATTCAAGCACACGGGTTTCGACGATCGAATCGACCGGGCAGCTTTCTTCGCAGAAACCGCAGAAAATGCATTTGGTCAGATCGATGTCATAACGTGTGGTGCGACGAGTGTTGTCGGCACGCACTTCCGATTCAATCGTAATCGCCAGCGCCGGACACACCGCTTCGCACAATTTACAGGCAATACAACGCTCTTCCCCGTTCGGGTAGCGGCGCAATGCATGCAGACCGCGAAAACGCGGCGACTGCGGCGTCTTCTCTTCCGGGAACTGCACCGTGATCTTGCGCGCGAACGTATAACGCCCGGTCAGCGCCAGGCCACGCAGCAACTCGACCAGCAAAAAAGTTTTAAAGAAATCTCTGATAGCGGTAATCATCGTCTCATCCGTGAATATGTCCAAGCAGGTGTCGCGGGTACTTCCAGACGTTTACTTCCAGATGCTTATTTCCAAATATTAAGCGGCGACATGATCCAGAAACCGACCACCACCAGCCACACCACGCTCACAGGAATAAAGATCTTCCAGCCCAAACGCATAATCTGGTCATACCGGTAACGCGGGAAAGTACCACGCGCCCAGATGAAAACCGACAACAACACGATCACTTTGATCGCCAGCCAGAAGATACCCGGCAAGAACGACAGGAAACCGAACGGTGCATCCCAACCGCCGAGGAACAGCGTGGCAGCCAGCGCGGAAATCACAATCATGTTGATGTATTCGGCGAGGAAAAACAGCGCAAAGGCCATCCCCGAATAATCGATCATGTGACCGGCCACGATTTCCGATTCACCTTCCACCACGTCAAACGGATGGCGGTTGGTTTCGGCAATCCCCGAAATAAAGTACACCACGAAGACCGGCAGCAAAGGCAGCCAGTTCCACGAGAGGAAATTGATCCCGTGGCTGGCGAACATGCCTCGTTGCTGCGAGTAGACAACATCCGACAGGTTCAAGCTGCCCGAAGTCATCAGTACGATCACCAGCGCAAAACCCATGGCGATTTCATACGAAACCATCTGAGCCGCGGCGCGCATCGCCCCGAGAAACGCGTATTTCGAGTTCGACGCCCAACCGGCCAAAATCACGCCGTACACACCGACCGACGAAATCGCCATCACATACAGCAAGCCGGCATTGATGTTACCCAGCACGGCTTTGGCCTGGAACGGAATCACCGCCCATACGGCCAACGCCGGCGCCACCGCCATCACCGGTGCAATCAAATAAAGCGCGCGGCTGGCCTGGGTCGGCTGAATCACTTCCTTCAGCAGCAGCTTCAGCACGTCGGCGATAGGCTGCAACAAACCGCCGGGACCGACGCGGTTCGGGCCGATACGCACGTGCATCCAGCCTATCAGCTTACGTTCCCAAAGAATCAGGTAGGCCACGCACAACAACAGCGCCACAGACACTACCAGAATGCGGACCAGCGCCCACACTGTAGGCCAGGCAACGCCGAGGACATTTGTGCCGAAAGCATTGATCGTATCGAACATTATTTACGCCTTCTCCACTACCAATTCACCGAACATGGCGCCGAGCGCGGCGGCAGCCCCTGTGGCAGCCGATACACGCACCACCGTTTCCGGCAGATCTGCATCGCGTGCCGCCGGCATCTCAACCGACAGTTCACCTTGACGTACACGTACCGCATCACCGTCTTTCAAACCGAGACGATCGAACAAGCCGGCCGGCAGCGACGCTTGCACCGCAACCTTGGCGGCACGGGTCAACTGCAACGAGTCGGCACGGCGCACGATAGCGTCCGCGTGATAGATCGGCACATCGGCGATGCGCTCGAAACTGCCCGCCGTCAAAGTTGCCGCGGTGCTGAGCGCAAGCTCGGCCGAAGCACGATTCGACAGACGCGGTGCGATGGCGGTGTCGCCCAACGCGGCCGCACGGACTTCTTCGGCGGTGTCGTAGCCAAAGCCGGCCAAACCAAGCAGGTTACCCAATACGCGCAGCACCTTCCAACCCGGACGGGTATCGCCCAGAGGCCGTACCACGCCGTTGAACGATTGAACCAGGCCTTCGCAATTGACGAAAGCGCCGGCGGTTTCGGTGAACGGTGCGATCGGCAGCAACACATCGGCCGTGCCGGTGCTGTGCTTGAAGCTGGAAAACGCCACCACCATCTTGGCTTTTTCAAGCGCACTGCGCGCCTGCGCCGGATTGGCGGTATCGAGTTCAGCTTCGACGTTGAACAGCAAATAAGCTTGACGCGGTTGCGCAAACATTTGCGCCGCGTCGAGGCCGCCTTCGGCAGGCATGGCACCGACCAGATGCGCACCCACTGTATTCGCGGCTTCCGTCAGAAAACCGAAGGTCGAACCCGTTTCAGCGGCAATCCATTGCGCAGCGGCGTGCAACTTGGCGAAATCCGGGTGCGCGACAGCCGCATTGCCCAGCAACACCACACGCTTCTCACCGAACGCCAGCTTGGTGGCGATACCGCGATGCACGTCGCTGACGCTGACAGCGGCAAACGCCGCCGGCACGGCAACCCCACGCGCGGCGGCCACGGCTGCTGCAATCGCCGCCAGCTCACCCAGCCAGCCAGACGGTGCCACAGCCAAACGCTGGGCCGAAGGAATCAGTGCGTCGTCGCGGCTGGCCGACAGCAGCACCAGCTTCGAACCGCTTTTGGCCGCGACCCGCAGACGCGCTGCCAGCAGCGGATGATCGCGACGCAGATGCGAGCCGATCACCAGTGCCGCATCGACCGTCGACAGATCGGCGATGGCGGTACCGAGCCAAGGCGCGCCGTCCTGGGTTGCGCTGAAGTCGGACTGGCGCAGACGGAAATCGACGTTGGGCGAACCCAGGCCTGCTGCCAATTGCTTGAACAGGAACAACTCCTCGACTGTGCTGTGCGGGCTGACCAGCGCACCAATCGAATCCGCGCCATGTTCGCTGGCGATATCTTTCAGGCCGGCGCTGACATATTGCAGCGCGGTTTCCCAATCGGTCTCGCGCCATGCCCCGCCCTGCTTGATCATCGGCTGGGTCAGACGCTCGGCGCTATTCAGGCCTTCGTAGGAAAAACGATCTTTATCCGACAGCCAGCATTCATTGATGGCTTCGTTATCCTGCGGCAGCACGCGCATCACGCGATTGTTCTTGACCTGCACCACCAGGTTGGCGCCCAGGCCATCGTGCGGACTGACCGATTTGCGGCGCGACAATTCCCAGGTGCGGGCGCTGTAACGGAACGGCTTGGAGGTCAACGCACCCACCGGGCACAGATCGATCATATTGCCCGACAGCTCGGAATCGACCGAGTTACCGACAAACGATTGAATCTCGGAATGTTCGCCGCGACCGGTCATGCCCAATTCCATCACGCCGGCAATTTCCTGGCCAAAGCGCACGCACCGCGTGCAATGAATACAGCGCGTCATTTCCTGCATCGAAATCAGCGGACCCGCGCTCTTGTGGAACACCACGCGTTTTTCTTCGTTGTAACGCGAAGACGATTTGCCGTAACCCACGGCCAGATCCTGCAACTGGCATTCGCCGCCCTGGTCGCAAATCGGGCAATCGAGCGGGTGGTTGATCAGCAGGAATTCCATCACGGATTGCTGTGCCTTGACGGCCTTGTCCGATTTGGTCCTGACGATCATTCCAGCCGAAACGGGGGTGGCGCAAGCCGGCACCGCCTTGGGCATTTTCTCGATTTCGACCAGGCACATGCGGCAGTTCGCCGCGATCGAGAGTTTCTTGTGATAGCAGAAATGAGGGACGTAGGTGTCGGCGGCTTGCGCGGCCTGAATCACCATACTCCCTTCCAGGACCTCTACTTTCTTGCCGTCTATTTCTAGTTCAACCATGGATGTTAGCCTCAAGCGTGATAGTCGACGGCAAAACATGGGACGACACAAGACAACGCTTGTGCTCGACGTGGTATTCAAATTCATCCCAGAAATGTTTCAGCATGCCGCGTACGGGCATCGCTGCAGCATCGCCAAGTGCGCAGATGGTACGGCCCATGATGTTCTCGGAGACCGAATTCAACAGGTCGAGATCTTCAGGACGGCCTTGACCGTGTTCGATACGATTGACCACACGATACAGCCAACCCGTGCCTTCACGGCAAGGGGTGCACTGACCGCACGATTCTTCGTAATAAAAGTACGACAGGCGCAACAGCGAACGCACCATGCAGCGTGTTTCATCCATCACGATAACGGCACCCGACCCGAGCATCGAACCCGCTTTCGCGATCGCATCGTAGTCCATGTCGGTTTCCATCATCATCTGACCCGGCACCACCGGCGCCGACGAACCGCCAGGAATCACGGCCTTGATCTTCTTGCCGCCGCGCATCCCGCCCGCAAGTTCCAGCAGCTTCGCAAACGGGGTGCCCAACGGCACTTCATAGTTGCCCGGCAGCTCAACGTCGCCCGACACCGAAAAAATCTTGGTGCCGCCGTTGTTGGGTTTGCCTATTTCAAGATATTTCTGCGGTCCGATGGTCAACAGGAACGGCACCGCGGCAAACGTCTCGGTGTTATTGATGGTGGTCGGTTTGCCATACACGCCAAAACTGGCCGGGAACGGCGGTTTGAAGCGCGGCTGCCCTTTCTTGCCTTCGAGCGATTCCAGCAAAGCGGTTTCTTCGCCGCAGATGTACGCGCCGTAACCATGATGCGCGTGCAATTCGAAGGTGAAATCGCTGCCCTGGATATTATTGCCAAGCAGACCCGCCGCGCGCGCTTCTTCCAGCGCGGCTTCGAAACGCTCGTAGACTTCCCAGATTTCGCCGTGGATATAGTTGTAGCCGACCGTAATGCCCATGGCATAAGCGCCGATGGCCATGCCTTCGATCAACGAATGCGGGTTCCAGCGCAGGATATCGCGATCCTTGAAGGTGCCCGGTTCGCCTTCGTCCGAGTTACACACCAGGTATTTTTGCCCGGGGAACTGGCGCGGCATGAAACTCCACTTCAGGCCGGTCGGGAAACCCGCACCGCCACGGCCCCGCAAACCGGATGCCTTGACGTCGGCAATCACTTGTTCGGGAGAGATTTTTTCGTTGAGGATACGCTTGAGCTGAACGTAGCCGCCCCGCGCAATATAGTCTTCAAGATGCCAGTTGTCGCCGGTCAGACCAGCCAGCATCAAGGGGTTAAGGTGTCTATCGTGCAAAGACGTCATTTGGAAAGCTCCGCAAGCAACTGGTCGATCTTTTCGTGGCTCATGAAGCTGCACATGCGCTGGTTATTGACGAGCACCACCGGAGCATCGCCGCACGCGCCAAAGCATTCACCTTCTTTCAGGGTGAACTTGCCGTCTGCCGTGGTTTCGTTGAAGTCGATGCCGAGTTTCTGTTTCAGATAGTCGGCCGTCGCATCGGCATCGCGCAACTGACACGGCAAATTCGTGCACAGCGTGATCTTGTGCTGGCCGACGGGCGTGGTTTCATACATCGTATAAAACGTCGCGACTTCCTGCACGGCAATCGCCGGCATCTCGAGGTAATCGGCCACAAATTGGATAATTTCGGGCGACAGCCAGCGATGCTCTCTTTGTGCAATGGCTAACGCTGCCATCACCGCGGATTGCTTCTGATCGGCCGGGTATTTCCCTAGCGCGCGATTAATTTCTTTCAGAGCTTCAGTTGAGAGCATTTACCGATCCACCTCACCAAATACAATATCTTGCGTGCCGATAATCGTTACCGCATCGGCAATCATGTGACCGCGCGCCATTTCGTCGAGCGCGGACAAATGCACATAACCGGGCGCGCGAATCTTCAAGCGATACGGCTTGTTGGCCCCGTCGGAAATCAGGTAAATACCGAATTCGCCCTTGGGATGTTCAACCGAGGCATAAGCCTCGCCTTCCGGTACGTGGAAGCCTTCGGTAAACAACTTGAAGTGGTGAATCAGCTCTTCCATGTTCGACTTCATGCCGACCCGGCTGGGGGGCGCCACTTTGTGGTTGTCGATCATGACAGGGCCGGGGTTTTTACGCAGCCAAGCGATACATTGTTTGATCAAACTGGTCGACTGGCGCATCTCTTCGACACGCACCAGATAACGGTCGTAACAATCGCCGTTGACGCCCACCGGAATATCGAAATCGAGCTGGTCGTACACTTCATACGGCTGCTTTTTGCGCAAATCCCAAGCGATACCCGAACCGCGCAGCATCGGACCCGTCATGCCGAGCTGCAACGCCCGTTCCGGCGTGACCACGCCGATATTGACCAGGCGCTGCTTCCAGATGCGGTTATCGGTCAGCAGTGTTTCGTATTCGTCGATATGCGACGGAAAACGCGTGGCGAAATCGTCGATGAAATCAAGCAAAGAGCCTTGGCGGTTTTCGTTCATCCGCGTCATGGCTTTTTCGTTATGGATCTTCGAAGCCTTGTATTGCGGCATTGAATCCGGCAGATCGCGATACACGCCGCCCGGACGATAGTAGGCCGCATGCATGCGCGCACCGGATACCGCCTCGTACACGTCCATCAAGTCTTCGCGTTCGCGGAAGGCGTAGAGGAACACGGCCATCGCACCGACGTCCAGCGCATGGGCGCCGATCCACATCAAGTGATTCAGGATCCGGGTAATTTCGTCGAACATGACGCGAATGTATTGGGCGCGCACCGGCACTTCGACGCCCAGCAGCTTTTCGATCGCCATCACATACGCGTGCTCGTTGACCATCATCGACACATAGTCGAGACGGTCCATATACGGCACCGACTGAATAAAGGTCTTGGTTTCGGCCAGTTTTTCGGTAGCGCGATGCAACAGCCCGATATGCGGGTCGGCACGCTGGATGACTTCACCGTTCAACTCAAGCACCAGTCGCAGCACACCGTGCGCGGACGGATGCTGGGGACCGAAGTTCAGGGTGTAATTCTTGATTTCCGCCATTTTCAAGGCCTCGACAACATGTTTTCGCCGGCCTGATGATTCCGGCCGGCGCTACCAAAACCGCCGGCCGAACTCAACACCGCCGGCCGTACTAGCTAAGGTTCTTTTCGGCATCAGGCAGACCGAGTCCGCCGTCTTTGCCGCGATATGTTTCACACACCCTATGCCGTACACAATGGATACTATTGTGCAAGTCGTCGCGCACGTTATGCTTAGTGCTTCAGACCGCTACCGTAATGATCTTCACGAATCACGCGCGGCGTTACTTCGCGCGGCTCTATCGTTACAGGCTGGTAAATCACGCGTTTTTGTTCAGGGTCGTAGCGCATTTCGACGTAACCGGATACCGGGAAATCCTTGCGGAACGGATGCCCGATAAAGCCATAGTCGGTCAGGATGCGACGCAAATCGGGGTGGCCGTCGAAAATAATGCCGTAGAGGTCGAATGCTTCGCGCTCGAACCAATTGACCGAATTCCACACATCGACCACCGACGCCAGCAAGGGCATATCGTCGTCCGGCGCAAACACGCGCACGCGCAGCCGCCAGTTGTGCTCAATCGACAGCAGGTGCAATACCGCGGCAAAACGCAGACCTTCGTAGGCGCCTTCGCCGTAGGTGAGGTAATCGACACCGCACAGATCGATCAGTTGTGCGAATTTGAGCGACGGATCGTCGCGCAAACACAAACAGACTTCAAGGTAATCCGCCGCCTTGACGATGAGAGTGACCTCGCCCAGCGCTTCTGTCACGCTGTGCAGACGGCCGCCCAGCGCCGTTTCGAGGTTGGTTTTGAGAAGCTCGAGTTTACTTGTCATGAATTCGCCGCGATGGATTGAGCCACGCTTTTAGCCACATTCATTGCCGGGCAATGGTATTGGTACGCTTGATTTTCGCTTGCAACTGAATCACGCCATACACCAGCGCTTCAGCCGTCGGCGGGCAACCCGGCACATAAACGTCAACCGGCACGATACGATCGCAACCGCGCACCACGGAATAGGAATAATGGTAATAGCCGCCGCCATTGGCGCACGACCCCATCGAGATGACCCAACGCGGTTCGGCCATCTGGTCGTACACCTTACGCAACGCGGGAGCCATCTTGTTGCACAACGTGCCGGCGATAATCATCAAGTCGGATTGACGCGGGCTGGGGCGAAACACGACACCGAAACGATCCAGGTCGTAACGCGCGGCACCCGCGTGCATCATCTCGACAGCACAGCAAGCCAGGCCAAAAGTCATGGGCCACAAAGATCCCGTGCGCGTCCAATTGATCAGCTTGTCGGCTGTGGTCGTGACAAAACCTTCTTTCAACACACCTTCGATACTCATTTGCTTTCTGCTCCAGACAAACAGCGGACCACATTCGCCGTCAGTGATTGCGGGTCACTCCCAGTCTAACGCCCCTTTCTTCCACATGTATGCAAAGCCGAGCAGGAACTCGAGCAAAAACACCATCATGGAAAGAAACCCGGGCCAGCCGATATCCTTCAGGGCAACGCCCCAGGGGAACAGGAAGGCGGTTTCCAGATCGAAAATAATGAAGAGAATCGCGACCAGATAATAACGCACGTCAAATTTCATGCGCGCATCTTCGAATGCCTCGAAGCCGCACTCGTAGGGCGCGTTCTTCTGGGTATCCGGACGATTGGGGCCGAGTAGCTTACCGATGCCGACTAGCGCGGTGCCCAAACCAGTGCCCACGATAATAAAGAGCAAGACGGGAAAATACGCTGCGAGGTTCAAGGCAATCCTCTGTCGGTTGGTTCAAGAGACTGATGCGCCTCGGAGGCGTCACCAGGTTTTACTTCATTAGGGCTTACGCAAATTCCCCCGGCGGCGCGATGCTTCCTCGCCGTACAGGCGTACCATCTTCGTCGGCATGCCTTGCCAGGAAAATCTGCGTAAGCCCTTAATACACTTGCAATTTCGAGATCGCAAGATGAAAAAATAATGCCAGCCGAAAGCTAATAAACCAGCGGCTGGCATCGTAATACGTTTGGTGCCGGCGATGAGACTCGAACTCATACGGCTTGCGCCACTACCCCCTCAAGATAGCGTGTCTACCAATTTCACCACGTCGGCACATTGAGCAAATCCAGAAATTCGAGGCTTTGTTTCTTGAACTACTTACCTGGATCGCGACAACTTCGTAATTGTAACGTGTTCAGACAAACTTTTCAACGGCGAAACACTTTAACAATTGCTGAAAGGCCTGTATTTATCAGCCTCGCTGCATTTTTACTTGGGTACATCCTGGCTCGACGACGAAGCCGCAACCGGAGCGGACACCGCGGTGCCCGATGCGGCCGAAAGCGGCGCTTGCACCGGCGCAGTTGCAGCACTGCTACCCAGCAGGCCCGCCGACTCCGTCCCATGATAAGAACCGAGGAAGGTCAAGGCCAAGGTGCCGAGGAAAAACACCCCGGCCAGCACCGCCGTGGTCCGCGACAAGAAGTTCGCCGAACCCGAGGCACCAAACAGGCTGCCTGACGAACCGCTACCAAACGCGGCCCCCATATCGGCGCCCTTGCCATGCTGAATCAGCACAAGACCGATGACGCCAAGCGCCGACAAAAATTGCAACGCGGTAAGTACGGTTTTTAACCAAAACATGTCAGCCACCTAAAGTTTCAAAAGCACACTTGATTCAAGCATGCAGAGTGCTTGCGCAGTATGTTGTTATCTATGCCCGGTCAGGCGCACGCCGCAGCGCACACCGCCAGGAAATCAGCCGCTTTCAGCGACGCCCCGCCAATCAGGCCGCCATCGATATCGGCCGCGCCAAATAATTCTGCTGCGTTGTCCGGATTGACGCTGCCGCCATACAGCAACGCCACACCGGCCGCAGCCGCGCTGGTTTCAGCCAGCACCGAGCGCAAAAATGCGTGCACCTGCTGGGCCTGCGCCACACTGGCGCTTTTTCCGCTACCGATAGCCCAGACCGGCTCGTAAGCCACCACAATGCGGGCAACCTGCTCAGCGGACAAGGCGGCCAGTACAGCGCGCAACTGCGCGCCCACCACCGCCTCGGTCAAACCGGCCTCACGCTGCGCATCGGTTTCACCGACACACACCACGGGCGTAAGCCCGGCATCGAGCGCGCGCAAGGTTTTAGCCGCCACCGCATCGTCGCATTCGGCGTGACAGGTACGCCGCTCCGAGTGACCGATAAGGGCAAAGGTGGCGCCGAACTCGGCCGCCATCGACGCCGACACCTCACCGGTATAAGCGCCCTGCAGATGCGCCGAGACATCCTGCGCACCCCACTGTATCGGCGTTGCAGCCAATACCGCCTGCGCTTGCGCCAAATATGGGAACGGCACACAGACGCCGACCCGCACGGCGTCGCCGGGCGGCAGGCCCGCCGCGATTGCGGCCAGCAACGCCGCATTGTCGCTCAGCCGGCCATGCATTTTCCAGTTGCCGACTACCAACTTGGTTGACAGCATCGAATTCCGTCTCATTTCAAGCCGTTTATCTACCGGCTTTATAGGTTTTAAAGGTTCCTGGATCCCGCCGGAGCCGCGGCTTTTAACCGCGCCGCCCATGCAACAGAGCAACCGCCCCGCCAGATCACCCGCTGGCTTGCGCCAGCAACGCTTAGAAACGCGCAAAACCCCGGATTTTAACGCGACGGGCCAGCCTGGGTCAAACCCCATCGTTTTTTAGCCGGGCAAAACATCACCAGGACAACACCAGTTTGCCGATATGCTCACTGGATTCCATCACTTGATGCGCCATCGCGGCTTCCGCGGCGGGGAAAACGCGATAAACCACCGGTTTGATTTTGCCCGCTTCGAGCAACGGCCAAACCCGCTCGTGCAGTTGGGCCGCGACTTTCGCCTTGAATTCGACCGAACGCGGACGCAGGGTCGAGCCCGTCAGCGTCAAGCGGCGGCGCAACACTTCGCTCAAGTTGATTTCGGCAAGCGCTCCGCCCAGCAAGGCAATCAAGGCGATCCGGCCGCCGTCGGCCAGCGCCGTCAATTCACGCCGGATATAGTCGCCCGCCACCATATCCAAAATCACGTCGACGCCACGGCCATTGGTCAGCGCCTTGACCGTTTCAACAAAATCCCCGGTTTTATAGTTGATCGCGTGGTCCGCGCCCAATTTCTCGCAAGCGCTGCATTTTTCGTCCGAACCCGCGGTGGCGAACACCCGAAACCCCAACGCGCTCGCGATCTGGATCGCGGTGACGCCAATCCCGCTCGAACCGCCCTGCACCAACAAGGTTTCATGAGGACCGCCCTCGCCCGAGCCTAGCTGAGCCCGATCGAAGACATTGCTCCACACGGTGAAAAATGTTTCCGGCAACGATGCGGCCTCGACCTCGCTCAAGTTCGCGGGTATCGGCAAGCATTGCTGCAGCGGCGCGGTGGCAAATTCCGCGTAACCGCCGCCCTGTAACAACGCGCAGACCCGGTCGCCAAGCTTCAGGCCGAAGGGGTTGCGGCCTTCCGACAGGTCGCCGCCGACAATCTCGCCGGCCACTTCCAAACCCGGTATATCCGAAGCACCCTGCGGCACGGGATATTGACCTTTGCGCTGGAACACGTCCGGCCGGTTCACCCCGCTCGCCGCCACTTTGATCAAGACCTCGCCTTTGGCGGGCACGGGCATCGGCCGCTCACCCAACACCAGCACTTCAGGGGCACCGAACTCGGTAATTTCGATCGCTCTCATATTGTGGGTTCGCCTGAAAAGAGGGGAAAAATGACGCTCAAACCGCGTGCGGCACGCCAGTCTACAACGGACTTCAGGGTGGCGCAGAAACACTAGCCGTCCCAGCCCTTCATTCAGCCCCAGACACGCGACGGCCGCCCGGGCGCGACACGGGAAAATTCGGGCGCACCAATAAAAAAAACGGCCGGCAAAAGCCGGCCGGCCGTTCATCAAGCGCTCAACACGCCTGGCTATACTTTTACGACTATGCTATTACGACTGTGACTCCGGCTCAGGTTGTTGCGGTGCGGGTGCACCGTCGTTCAACAAGGCTTTTGCCGACAAACGCACGCGGCCTTTTTCATCTGTCTGGATGACTTTGACGCGCACTGCCTGACCGTCTTTAAGATAGTCGTTGATATCCTTGATCCGCTCATTGGCGATTTCGGAGATATGCAACAGACCATCGCGACCCGGCAGAATGTTGACGATGGCGCCGAAGTCCAGCAACTTCAGGACGGTGCCGTCGTACACCTGGCCGACTTCGACGTCGAGCGTGATGTTTTCAATGCGGCGCTTGGCTTCAGCCATGCCTTCGCTGCTGGTCGAAGCAATCGTCACGATACCGTCATCCGAGATGTCGATGGTCGTGCCGGTTTCTTCGGTCAAGGCGCGAATCACCGAACCACCCTTGCCGATCACGTCGCGGATTTTTTCCGGATTGATCTTGATGGTGATCATGCGCGGCGCAAATTCCGACAACTCGGTGCGAGCACCGGTGACGGATTCCTGCATCTTGCCGAGGATGTGCATCCGGCCTTCCTGAGCCTGGGCCAGTGCGACCTGCATGATTTCCTTGGTGATACCCTGGATCTTGATGTCCATCTGCAGCGCAGTAATACCGGCAGCGGTACCTGCAACCTTGAAGTCCATGTCGCCCAGGTGATCTTCGTCACCCAGAATATCGGTCAACACGGCGAACTTGCTGCCGTCCAGAATCAAGCCCATGGCGATACCGGCAACATGCGCCTTCATCGGCACGCCGGCGTCCATCAATGCCAGGCAGCCGCCGCACACAGATGCCATCGACGACGAACCGTTCGATTCGGTGATTTCCGAAACCAGGCGTATGGTGTAGCCGAAGTCCTGCGCGCTCGGCAGGCAAGCTGCCAAAGCACGCTTGGCCAAACGGCCGTGACCGATTTCGCGACGCTTGGGCGAACCCACCCGGCCGGTTTCACCGGTAGCGAACGGCGGCATGTTGTAATGCAGCATGAAGCGTTCGCGATATTCGCCTTCGATCGCGTCGATAACCTGCTCATCGCCTTTGGTGCCCAAGGTAGCCACCACCAGCGCCTGGGTTTCGCCACGCGTGAACAAGGCAGAGCCATGGGTCCGCGGCAGCACGCCGGTACGGATACTGATCGGACGCACGGTGCGCGTGTCGCGACCGTCGATACGCGGCTCGCCGGCCAGAATCTGGCTACGCACGATTTTCGCTTCGAGGTCGAACATGATGTCGTTGACGGTCTGGCTATCGGCTGCTGCCGCACCGCTGGTGGCGGCTTCTGCTGCCAGCTTGGCGGCAACGCCCGCATACACGGCCTTCAGCTTTTCGCTGCGGGCCGATTTTTGACGAATCTGGTAAGCCGCTTGCAGATCGGCATCAACCAGCGCCGTGACGCGGCTGATCAGAGCCTCGTCCTTGGCGGCCGGCTGCCAATCCCACTCGGGCTTGCCGCCTTCACGCACCAGGTCGTGAATCGCATCGATGGCGGTTTGCATTTGTTCGTGACCGAACACGACTGCACCCAACATCACATCTTCAGGCAACTGGTCGGCTTCCGACTCAACCATCAACACTGCGCGCTCGGTACCCGCAACCACCAGGTCCAGCTTCGATTCTTTCAATTGCGAACGGGTCGGGTTCAACACATACTGGCTGTCGATATAAGCGACACGAGCCGCGCCGATCGGGCCGCTGAACGGAATACCCGAGATCGCGAGTGCGGCCGATGCGCCGATCAAGGCAGCGATGTCAGCCGGCACTTCCGGGTTGATCGACAACACATGAATGACCACCTGAACTTCGTTCAGGAAACCTTCCGGGAACAGCGGACGCAGCGGACGGTCGATCAAACGCGAGGTCAGCGTTTCGCCTTCGGACGGACGGCCTTCACGACGGAAAAAACCGCCCGGGATTTTGCCGGCAGAATAGGTTTTTTCGAGGTAATCCACCGTCAGCGGGAAAAAGCTTTGACCCGGCTTTGCGCTCTTGGCAGCCACTACGGTTGCCAACACCACGGTTTCGTCGATATCGACGAGCACCGCGCCGCTTGCCTGACGTGCAACTTCGCCCGTTTCGAGGCGAACCTTATGCTGTCCCCACTGGAACTCTTTTACGATTTTATTGAACATTCTGACTCCTTTTTTCGGTTGCCGCGCGGGATCATAGCGGCGCGGCAGCGCTACGGAAGAGTCGCCGGACAGAGGAGCTTTATGCCATTCCAGCAATACGGAACACACCGCGCGGAATGCGCCGGCAGACCGAACTGATGGAATGACACAATACCCTGCCCCGGACTCAAACCGGGTACCACAGAACTACAAGCGATTCGCGTAACACGCTCGATGCACAAACGCCAGCTTTGCATGGGACCCGAGTAAGCGCTCTGCGCCAATTCGAATCGACCGCTTTGCATGGGATTTGAGTAAGCGCTGAAGCGCTAACTCAAATCGACAAAAAACAAAATGCCTGCATCAGTAAACTGACACAGGCATCTTCTAGATAAACTTACCGCTTACTTGCGCAGACCAAGCTTTTCGATCAGCGAGCGATAGCGGTCAGCATCTTTTTGCTTGAGGTAGTCGAGCAATTTACGGCGGCGCGACACCATACGCAACAGACCACGACGGCTGTGGTGATCTTTCATGTGTGCTTTGAAGTGAACGGTCAGTTCGTTGATGCGCGTGGTCAGCAATGCTACCTGCACTTCAGGCGAACCGGTGTCATTGGCGGCGCGTGCGTATAACGCAACGACGTCCTTCTTGATAGCTACTGCAGTCATGTTTTTTCCTTGGAAACTGGACAAGCGGTCACGGAAGAAAGGCCGTGCCGTGGCTAATTTAAACGAGCCGGCGTGCAATCAACCCTGGGTTACCTATGAGCCAATCACATGCCAACGTTTGATACAGGCCAAAACTATAGCACAAAGTCACTGCTGCGCCTACCCCAACCGTAGCCGGCCGTCACCACCGATCCCAGGCTGCCGCTTGAGCCTGGGTGATTCAAATAAACAGGGTCAAATCTTTTGAGCGCCACGCCGAGGCACTTCAAGCCACCCGCCCGCCAAACGAACGAAACCGCGAAAAACCCGTCTTATCCTATGCCTGTTCGACCGCCGGTCCGGACCAACGGCCCGGACCGGCGGCCCGGATCGATGGATCGGGTTGGAGCAGATGTCGGCCTCACTTGCGCGCCGCCCACCCCGCCCATACGGTCCCACGCGCCCAGCTAAACCGGCATTTATTGGCCGTCCATGCCAAAATTAAAAAAATCGAGATTATCCCAGGAGCATGTCATGCAAAGAATCATCCTCAAACGCGCATTAAGCTGGCGCACCGCATCGGTCGGCGTCAGCGTGGCGGCCATGCTGACCCTGGGCGCATGCGCCAATCCCTGGCAGGAATTTCAGGCCGGCGCGTCCGAGTCGGCGCTGGTCGCCAAACTCGGGCCGCCCAAAGAAGTGTATGAACTGCCCAACGGCGACCGGCGCCTGATGTGGCCTACCCGGCCGCTGGGCGAAACCACCACCGCGGCCGAAATCAATCCGGCCGGCGTGGCGGTCAATGTCGAACAAGCGCTGACCGCCAACAATTTCGCCCAGGCGCAACCGCAGGTCTGGACCCAGCACGACGTCCTGATCCATTTCGGCAAACCGGAAGAAACCGCCTATTTCCCCTTGATGAAGCGGCAAGTCTGGAGCTATCGCTACACCGAGAACAATATCTGGTACATGCTTTACCACTTTTACTTCGACAACAACGGCCTGCTGCAGACCACCCAGAAGTCGGACGACCCGCTGCACGAAGATGGCCGCATGCGCCGTTAGCCGGTTTGCCGACCTTGGGCCGGACGTAAAAAAGGCGGCAAGGCTTACGCCCGCCGCCTTTTTGGCGTCAATCGACAGCGCCCGGCATCAAGCCTGGGGGCTCAGCTTCTCGACTTTCGAATGCAGCTTGTTCAACGCGGCAAGATAAGCCTTGGCCGAGGCCGCCACGATATCGGGGTCGGTGCCCACGCCATTGACGATACGGCCGCTCTTCGATAAGCGCACGGTGACCTCGCCTTGCGCCTGGGTCCCGGTGGTAATGGCATTCACCGAATACAACAGTAATTCGGCACCGCTGCCGACCTTGGTTTCAATCGCATTCAAGGTGGCGTCGACCGGGCCGTTACCTTCGCCGTCACCGGTGGCTTCAACCCCGTCCATGGCAAACACCACATGGGCCCGCGGACGTTCGCCGGTTTCCGAATGCTGCGACAGCGAGACAAAACGGAAGTATTCGTTTTCGTGAGCCTCGGCCTCGTCGGACACGATCGCCATAATATCTTCGTCGAAAATTTCCGCTTTACGGTCGGCCAATTCCTTGAAGCGTGCAAATGCGGCATTCAGGTCCGCTTCGCTGGCGGTCGCCACGCCCAGCTCCAGCAAACGCTGCTTGAACGCATTGCGGCCCGACAGCTTGCCCAGCACGATCTTGTTGGCGGCCCAGCCTACATCTTCGGCACGCATGATTTCATAGGTGTCACGCGCCTTCAGCACGCCGTCCTGGTGGATGCCCGAGGCATGAGCGAAGGCGTTCGCCCCCACCACGGCCTTGTTCGGCTGCACCACAAAACCGGTAATTTGCGACACCAGCTTGGAGGCCGGCACAATTTGCGTGGCGTCGATACCGAGCTCCAGCCCGAAATAATCCTTGCGCGTGCGCACCGCCATCACGATTTCTTCGAGCGCCGTATTCCCTGCCCGTTCGCCCAGACCATTGATGGTGCACTCGACCTGACGCGCGCCGCCGATATGTACGCCCGCCAGCGAATTCGCCACGGCCATGCCGAGGTCGTTGTGGCAATGCACCGAAAACACGGCTTTATGCGAATTTGGAATCCGTTCGCGCAAGGACCGCACCATTTCGCCGTACAACTCGGGCACACCATAACCGACCGTATCCGCGATATTGATGGTGGTCGCGCCTTCGGCAATCACCGCCTCCAGGATGCGGCAGAGGAAGTCCATATCGGAGCGGCTGCCGTCTTCCGGCGAAAACTCGACATCGTCGGTGAATTTCCGCGCAAAACGCACCGCTTGTTTGGCCTGCTCAAACACCTGGTCGGGCGTCATGCGCAGCTTCTTTTCCATATGCAACGGCGAAGTTGCAATAAAAGTGTGAATCCGGAAATGCTCGGCGGGCTTCAAGGCATCGGCTGCGCGCTGGATATCTTTGTCGTTGGCACGCGCCAGGCTGCACACGGTGCTGTCCTTGATAATCGACGCGATGGCTTGAATTGCATCGAAATCGCCATTCGAGCTGGCGGCAAAACCGGCCTCGATCACATCCACCCGCATCCGCTCAAGTTGGCGCGCAATGCGGATTTTTTCGTCTTTGGTCATCGACGCACCGGGCGATTGTTCGCCATCGCGCAAGGTTGTGTCGAAAATGATCAACTTCTCTGCCATTTCTGTCTCCTGAAATTCTTGAATACTTAACTTCTTGATCCGTACTTTGGCGCTAGTCCTCGCTGCTCGCGCTGCGCGCCGGATTAGGCCGGCCCCGCACCGCGCAAGCGCCCCAGAAGGCATAACCGGACAGGCCGTATAAAACGAACAGGCCGAACAGCATCAGCGGCGGATCGGACGAAATCAGCACAAACCCCAGCACCACGGCGAGGATCGCCACAAACGGCACCCGGTGCCGCACATCCAGCGCTTTGCCGCTGTAGAACGGCGCGTTGGACACCATGGTCATACCGGCATAGATGGTCAGCACAAACGCCACCCAGGGCAGCCAGAACAGGTTGACGGGCACTTTATTGTCGATGGCCAGCCAGACAAAACCGGCAATCAGCGCGGCCGCGGCCGGGCTGGGCATGCCCTGAAAAAAACGCTTGTCGACCGAGCCGATATTGGTGTTAAAACGCGCCAGGCGCAGCGCGGCGCCCGCGCAATAAACAAAGGCGGCGAGCCAGCCCCAGCGGCCGAGATCTTTCAAGACCCACTCGTACATCACCAGCGCCGGCGCCACCCCGAATGAAACCATGTCCGACAGACTGTCATATTGCTCGCCGAAAGCGCTTTGGGTGTTGGTCATGCGCGCTACCCGGCCGTCCATGCCATCCAGCACCATGGCCACGAAAATCGCGATGGCAGCGGCCTCGAAGCGCAAATTCATCGCCTGCACGATGGCAAAAAAACCGCCGAACAAGGCCGCCGTGGTAAACGCATTGGGCAGCAGGTAAATACCGCGCCTGCGCAGCAGTTGCTGCCGCTCGGAACGCAGGTCGAGCAGCGGGTTTTCCGCGCCGGCCTGGTTACGTCGAAACGGCCGCGGCAAAGGCGTAACATTGCTGCGCGGGCGACGTGGTTTGAACGCTGCCATCAGGACTCCTTGAGCCTTACAGCTCGGCCAGCACGGTGGACGAAGCCGAAACCTTCTCGCCGATGGCAACCCGCGGACGGCTGCCCAGCGGCAAATACACGTCGACGCGCGAGCCAAAACGGATAAACCCGTAACGCTGACCGCGCGCCAAGACCGCCCCCACCTTGGTATAGCACAACACACGGCGAGCGATCAGCCCGGCCACCTGAACCGAGGTGACGGTCTGGCCGGCGCTGGTGGTCAGCACAATGGCATTACGCTCGTTTTCGAGGGAGGCCTTGTCCAGCGCCGCATTAAAAAACGCGCCCGGAAAATATTCGACCTTCTGCACCGTGCCGTCAACCGGCGAGCGCTGCGAATGCACGTTAAACACATTCATAAAGACGCTGATTTTAAGCGCTTCACGGCCCGCATACGGATCATGCGCGGTTTCGACGGCGACTACCCGGCCGTCGGCCGGGCACAGCACCGCATTGGCCTGGGTCGGGATCGGCCGCGGCGGATCGCGGAAAAATTGCACCACAAACGCTGTCAGCAGCCAAATCGGGAAAGCCCAGCCAAAACCGAAGCAGGCGTTGATCAGCAGCGCCACGAAAGCGACGATTGCGATAAAGGGCCAGCCCTCGCGGGCGATCAATGGATGCGGATAGTTCATGGGTTCGGGGATTCTTCAGACACAAAAATGCGGTTAAATTTGGTCCAGGCGGCACTTAAGCAGGCCTGACAGGACACCAGCATAACAAAAAGCCGTCCCAGGTCTGCAACCGGGGACGGCCTGAATCATACCTAACTTGTCGACTGTGCGGCAAAACCTCTGTAAGCGGGTGGCCGCAGCAGCGACATAATTAGTTTTTAGCTTGATCGACCAGCTTGTTTTTAGCGATCCAAGGCATCATGGCACGCAATTTCGAGCCAACTTGCTCGATCTGGTGCTCGGCCGTCAAACGGCGGCGCGATTGCAGCGTCGGCGCACCCGCGGCGTTTTCCAGAATGAAGCTCTTGGCGTATTCGCCGTTCTGGATATCTTTCAGCACCGCACGCATCGCATTCTTGGTGTCTTCGGTCACGATCCGCGGGCCGGTCACGTATTCGCCATATTCCGCATTGTTCGAGATCGAATAATTCATGTTGGCGATACCGCCCTCATAAATCAGGTCGACGATCAGCTTGAGTTCGTGCAGGCATTCGAAATAAGCCATTTCCGGCGCATATCCGGCTTCAACCAGGGTTTCAAAACCGGCCTTGATCAATTCCACCGCACCGCCGCACAACACGGCTTGCTCGCCGAACAAGTCGGTTTCGGTTTCTTCACGGAAATTGGTTTCGATCACGCCGGCACGGCCGCCGCCGTTGGCCGCAGCATACGACAGCGCGACATCGCGGGCCGCGCCCGATTTATCCTGGGCCACCGCGATCAGGTGCGGCACGCCGCCGCCTTGGGCGTAGGTCGAACGCACCGTGTGACCCGGCGCTTTCGGGGCGATCATGATCACGTCGAGGTCGGCACGCGGCACAACCTGGCCGTAATGCACGTTGAAGCCGTGGGCAAACGCCAGCGCCGCGCCTTGCTTGATATTGGCCGCAACTTCGTCACGGTAAACCGCGGCAATTTGCTCGTCCGGCAGCAGCATCATGACGATGTCGGCGCCCTTCACGGCTTCCGCCACTTCCTTGACCGTCAGGCCGGCATTGGCGGCCTTGCTCCACGATGCGCCATTGCGGCGCAGGCCGACCGTGACATTAACGCCGCTTTCCTTCAGGTTCAGCGCATGAGCATGGCCTTGTGAGCCGTAGCCGATAATCGTGACTTGGCGGCCTTTGATGAGGGACAGGTCGGCGTCTTTGTCGTAATAAACTTTCATGGTTTTTTCCTTCGCATAAATTCGTAATGGAGTGATACGGTCGCCCGGTCCTGAAGGTTCAGGCGCTACCGAAAACCCGCGTAAAAACAGGAGCCTTCAGACTTTCAGGATCCGTTCACCTCGACCTATTCCAGAACCGCCGGTACGCACGGTTTCCAAAATGGCAGTCGCATCGAGCCCTTCGATAAAAGCATCAAGCTTTGCGCTGTCGCCGGTTAGCTCGATGGTGTAGGTCTTTTCGGTGACGTCGATAATCCGCCCGCGGAAAATATCCGCCATGCGTTTCATTTCTTCGCGTTCCTTGCCTACAGCCCTCACTTTCATCAACATCAGCTCGCGTTCGATGTGGGCGCCCTCGGTCAGGTCAACCACTTTAACCACCTCGATCAGGCGGTTCAGATGCTTCGTGATCTGTTCGATCACGTCGTCCGAGCCAATGGAAACGATAGTCAAGCGAGACAGCGAGCGATCCTCGGTAGGCGCCACTGTCAGTGTTTCAATGTTATAGCCGCGCGCCGAAAACAAGCCGACGACACGCGATAGCGCGCCCGGCTCATTCTCGAGCAAAACCGAAATAATATGTCTCATGGTGTGCGTTCGCCGTGTAATGGTTAAAGATCTTCCGAACCGAGCAGCATCTCATTGACGCCGCCACCGCTCTTGACCATGGGCCAGACATTCTCGGCCTGGTCGGTCTGGAAATCCATAAACACGGTGCGATCTTTCAAGCGCAACGCTTCTTTCAACGCAGGCTCGACATCCGCCGTCTTTTCGATGCGCATGCCGATATGGCCGTAAGCCTCGGCCAGCTTGACGAAATCAGGCAAGGCATCCATATAAGAATGCGAATAGCGCTGCGAGTGAGAGATCTGCTGCCACTGGCGCACCATGCCCAGGTAACGATTGTTGAGCGACACGATCTTGATCGGCGTCTTGTACTGCAAGCAGGTCGACAGCTCCTGAATGCACATCTGAATCGAACCTTCGCCCGTGATACACACCACTTCTTCATCGGGATGCGCCATCTTCACGCCCATCGCCGCCGGCAGGCCGAAACCCATGGTACCCAGGCCGCCGGAATTGATCCAGCGGCGCGGCTTGTTGAAGCCGTAGTATTGCGCCGCCCACATTTGATGCTGGCCCACGTCCGAGCACACAAAAGCATCGCCGCCCGTCAATTCCCACAGTTTTTCGATCACATACTGGGGTTTGATGATTTCACTGGTGCGGTCGTATTTCAGGCAATCGACGCTGCGCCATGCCTCGATCTGCTTCCACCATTGCTCAAGCGCCGGCTGGTCCGGGCCGGGCGTGGCGGTCTGCAATTGCTCGATCAGTTCTTTCAGCACTTCCTTGACGTCGCCGACGATGGGAATATCGACCTTGACGCGTTTGGAAATCGACGAAGGATCGATATCGATGTGGATGATTTTGCGCGGCACCGAGGCGAAGTGTTCGGGGTTGCCGATCACCCGGTCGTCAAAGCGCGCGCCGATGGCGATCAGCACGTCGCAGTTCTGCATCGCCATATTGGCTTCGTAGGTGCCGTGCATGCCCAGCATGCCGAGGAACTTCGGGTCGCTGGCGCGGTAGCCGCCCAAACCCATCAAGGTATTGGTTACCGGGTAACCGAGCAGGTCGACAAATTGGTTCAATTCGCGTGCGGCATTGGCCAGGATAATCCCGCCGCCGGTATAGATATACGGGCGTTTGGCCCCCAACAGCAGCGCCACCGCTTTGCGAATCTGACCGGAATGGCCTTTGGTCACGGGGTTGTACGAACGCAGCGAGACGTGCTTGACGGCTTCGTATTCGCACGGCTCTTTCGACACGTCTTTGGGAATGTCGATCAGCACCGGGCCGGGCCGGCCGGTGCTGGCGATATAAAAGGCCTTGCGCACGGTCGCCGCGAGGTCTTTGACGTCCTTGACCAGGAAGTTATGTTTGACGCAGGGCCGGGTGATACCGACCGTATCGCATTCCTGGAAGGCGTCTTGGCCAATCGCGCCGGTCGGCACCTGGCCGCTGATAATCACCAGCGGAATCGAATCCATATAGGCCGTGGCGATGCCGGTAACGGCATTGGTCACGCCCGGACCCGAGGTCACGAGGCACACGCCTACCTTGCCGGTCGAGCGCGCATAAGCGTCGGCAGCATGAACCGCGCCCTGTTCGTGGCGAACCAGGATGTGCTTGATATGATCTTGTTTGTACAGCTCGTCGTAGATATACAGGACGGAGCCGCCGGGATAACCCCAGATGCAATCGACTTTTTCATCGTGCAGCGCGCGCATCAGCACGGTCGCGCCGATAGACGTGGAGTCGGCAGTAACGGAGGAGGGACTGGTTTGTGAGTCGGTAAGATCCGACGTGGAGAAATCCGCGCTGGGCGTATTCATCATTCACCTTTCGAATTTTCGGCAAAAAATTGATCGGGAGCTCTCTCCTCAGGCTTGTGGCCCGGGTTCAAGCGGCGCGTCCAAAAGACAGGCGAGCCTTGTAAGCTGCGCCTCAATGGAGTTCATTGCAGCTTTGTGCGAACCAACGATAATGCCTAGAGGTCACATCTCGGTCAAGAAATATTTTGCACAATCGATCGAGCAGCGGTAAAAACCACCGCTCCGGCGCTGAATGCTTACCCAGCGGCCCCGGCCTCAATAGGGCTGCATCATATAATGGGCTATCGGCACCCTCCGGCGCCTCTAAAAATCGGCTCCGCGCGACTCAAAATCCCCCTTAAACCGCGTTTTTTTGCTAGCATCCGCGAGTTTTCCGACATTTAACAGCATGATATTCGCGCAGCCACTCGCGTAAAGCGTAAACGATTAACGGATGGCATCAGATAAGGAACTGGCCGATTTTTTGGCGAGCGTAGAACGGCGTGCGTTCAAGCAGTCGATATATGCAGTGCGCGATCATGACGCGGCGCTCGATATCGTGCAGGACGCCATGATCCGGCTCGCCGAAAAATACGGCGACAAGCCGGCGGCCGAACTCCCGCTGCTTTTTCAGCGTATTCTACAAAACGTCACCCTGGACTATTTCCGGCGGCAAAAAGTCCGCAATACCTGGGTGACGCTTTTCTCGTCGCTGTCTCCTGGTGGCGATGAGGACGAATTCGACCTGCTCGAGACCTTTGAGAGCGCACCCGGCGCGGTCGGCGCCGAGAGCGGCCAGGACCAGTTGGAACGGGCCCAGGTGTTGAATTTGATCGATAGTGAGATCCAAAAACTACCTGCACGTCAACGGGAGGCCTTCCTCATGCGTTATTGGGAGGATATGGATGTCGCCGAAACTGCAACTGCAATGGGTTGCTCGGAGGGCAGCGTGAAAACACACTGTTCGCGGGCAACACATGCCCTGGCGTTGGCGCTTAAGGCGAAGGGAATTGCACTATGAGCTCCGCTGTCGATACGAAAGAAAGAGAATTCGCGCTGGCGATCCGGCGCGCCCTCGAGGAAAACCTGAGCGAACTGCCTCAGCCTACCCTTGAACGGCTGGCGCTCGCCCGCCGCACGGCCCTGCTGCGTAAAAAACCCGAACCCATGGCGGAATTCGTCCTGGTGCCGGCGCTGGCCGGCGCGGGCGGTATGGCAGGCTTCTCGTCGGGCGCCGATCACGCCCCGGCGGCACGTCGCCGCACCCGTTTTGCCTTGCTCTGGCCGGTTCTGGCCCTGATTGCCAGCCTGACCGTCATCGCTTACTGGGAAGACCAGCAAAGACTGTCCGAAACCGCCGACATCGATGCCGCCATGCTCTCCGACGAGTTGCCCCTGAATGCCTATCTGGACCACGGCTTCAACGCATACCTGTCGCACACGCGCTGAACCAGGAGAATCCGGGTGACCAGCAAGCACGGCCTGGCCGTCCTCTTTGCCAGCATCATCGCGGCGGCGGTGGCCTTCGGCGCCACCTATCCGCGCTGGCATGAGACCCGCCCCGCCGTGGTCGAGACCGATCTGCTGACCGCGTCCGAGCAAAATACCTTGCCGCCCGCGAGTGCATCGAGCGTGTTGCCCTCCATTCCGTCCAATTCAGCCGCCCTGATGTGGGGCAAACTCAGTACCAATCAACATTTGGCCCTCGCGCCATTTGCCCGCGACTGGGACAATTTCAGCGATTCGCGCAAGCAGAAATGGCTGAAGATCGCGGCACAATTCCAGAAGATGACGCCGGAAGCGCAAGATAGGCTGCATCAGCGTATGGCCGAATGGGTACGCATGAGCCCCGATCAGCGCCGTCTTGCCCGCGAAAATTTCCAATTGTCGAAAGCCGTGCCGGCTCAGCAACGCCAGAAAGCTTGGGCCGCTTACCAGCAATTACCGGATGAGCAAAAGAAAAAGCTCGAAGCCAGCGAGCGGAAAAATCACCGGCCGACGGTGGTCAGCGCTCCGCTCACCGGCAAAACCGAAGTCAAAGACCTGAACACCGTACGCCACACCAGCGAAGCGGCCAAACCGGCCGCGACGGCGACAGCGGCGGCATCCACGACCGCCCCCGTCTCCGCCCACATCTTAGCGCCCGCGGCAAACCCCGGATCCAGCAGCCCACCCGCCGTATCGTCGCCGCTGAATAACGAGCATCCCTGAGGCATCCGGCCGACCGCCCGGTCCGCTCCGGCGTATCACTGGGCGAGGCGCAAAAGCTTGTTTCCCTGGATGGCTCCCAAAAAAACCACTGTGTAATAAGAACATCCCGTGACTGTCACGGGCGGGTCATATGGCGCTGGCTGAATGCAGGTATTGCATAGACCAAGGGACGCCATGGAGTCCAAACCTGCCTCGCTGCCACCGCTGTTCCGCCAAACGGGTTTCGATTCCAATCCGTTGGGCTCCCTGCCCCCTCTGACCCCGCCAGCTCTACCGCCCAGTTTAGGACGTCCCGACTCTGCGGATGACGACGATGACGATGACGACGGCAAAACCAAACATCGTTACCGCACCATCTGGATTTCCGACATTCATCTGGGCACCAGCGGCTGCCAAGCCGAGTATCTGCTGGATTTCCTGCGCCATAACGAAGCCCAATATCTGTATCTGGTAGGCGACATCATTGACGGCTGGCAACTGAAAAAGGGCTGGTTCTGGCCGCAAGCGCATAACGACGTGGTGCAAAAAGTGTTGCGTAAAGCACGCAAAGGCACGCAAGTGATCTATATCCCCGGCAATCACGACGAATCCGCCCGCCAATTCTGCGATCACGCCTTCGGCGATATTCTGATACGCGAAGAAGCATTCCACACCACCCTCAACGGCCGGCGTCTGTGGGTCGTGCATGGCGACTTGTTCGACGGCGTAATCCAACATGCCAAATGGCTGGCCTATGTCGGCGACTCTTTGTATTCGCTGATCCTGGTGCTCAACCGCTGGTTCAACCGCATCCGCATCCGTATGGGCTTCCAATATTGGTCGCTCTCGCAATACCTCAAACATCAGGTCAAAAACGCGGTCAATTTCATCGGTCAATTTGAAAAAGTCATGACCGACGAAGCGCGCCGCCGCGGCTGCGACGGTGTGGTGTGCGGCCATATCCACAAAGCCGAAATCCGTGACATCGACGGCGTGCTGTATTGCAACGACGGCGACTGGGTCGAAAGTTTGTCCGCCCTGGTCGAAACCACTGAAGGCGAACTCAAAGTGATTTATTGGACGGTGATGCGCTCGCCCGCCGCGAAGCGGTCACGGGATAACTCACGCGTTGCCGCCGGATAACCGGACTTCACCCCCGATCCCCCTAATAGTCGCCAACGCGGCCTGGAGTTGTTATGAAGATCATGATCGTCACCGACGCGTGGGAACCCCAAGTCAACGGCGTGGTACGCACCTTGAAAAACACCGTGCGTGAACTCGGCGAACTGGGACACCGGGTTGAACTGCTGACACCGTTGGAATTTCGCACCATCCCCTGCCCGACTTATCCGGAAATCCGCCTGTCACTGCTGCCGGGCCAGCGCGTGCGGCAACGGATCGATGAATTCGCTCCCGACGCCTTGCATATCGCCACCGAAGGGCCGCTAGGCATGGCCGCGCGCGGCTACGCCAAACGTCATGGCCTGCCGCACACCTCGGCCTATCACACACGCTTTCCCGAATATGTTCAGGCCCGCTTCGGCATCCCGCTCGCGCTTACCTATAAATTCCTGCATTGGTTCCATGGCCCGTCACGCGCGGTGATGGCGCCCACCCCCATCGTCAAGCAGGACCTGGAAAAGTTCGGCTTTACCAATGTGGTGTTGTGGACCCGCGGCGTTGACCTGGAGATTTTCCGGCCCCAGGAATCGAAGGTGCTGAACACCACGCGGCCGATCTTCCTGTATGTCGGCCGCGTCGCCATCGAAAAAAATGTCGAAGCCTTCCTCAAACTCGATTTACCCGGCTCAAAATGGGTCGCCGGGGAAGGCCCGCAACTGGCTGAACTCAAATCGCGCTACCCGCAAGTCAATTACCTCGGGGTCCTGTCGCAAGCCGAGCTGGCCAAGGTCTACGCCGCCGCCGATGTGTTTGTTTTCCCCAGCCGCACCGATACTTTCGGCCTGGTGTTGCTTGAAGCCCTGGCCTGCGGCCTGCCGGTCGCGGCCTACCCGGTGACCGGCCCGGTCGACGTGCTGGCCGACGGCGGCGCGGGGATCATGCACGAGGATCTGCGCGAAGCCTGCCTGGATGCCCTGAAAATCGATCGTGCCCACGCCCGCGCCTGGGCCGAGCGTTTTTCCTGGCGCGCTGCCTCGGAACAATTCGCCTCCCATCTGAAACCTTTATCGACGACCCTCGCCGCAACGCAAGATAGCGCCACTGCCTGAGCAGGTAGGCCGAGCGGGCAATCGGCTCATCCAACGGCACCTTCGCGCCGTTGGATCCGGCTTGAGTTATGCTTTACAGGCAGGCAGCATTCCTACGGACGGTCCTTTTTTGCGAAATCATAGCGTGCCCCACCCCAAGCCAGAAATCAGCGAGACCCCGGCCGCAGCGCCCGTTAACCGGCCTGCCGCGCAGACCGACCCTGAATTCGCCCCGCTTCCGTTCAATCCCTACAAAGGTAATCGCGGCGTGACGCGTGCCTGGCATGCCCTGAAAAATTCGATCAACGGCTTTGTGGTGGCGATTCGCGAAGAAAGCGCTTTTCGCCAGGAATTAACCCTGGCCGCGGTGCTGGTCCCGGGCGGCGTGCTGCTGCCGGTGCCGCCGGTGTACCACGTCCTGCTGGTCGGCACCGTGCTGCTGGTACTGATCGTCGAACTGCTCAATTCCAGCGTCGAAGCCGCCATCGACCGGATTTCCCTGGAGCGCCACGAACTCTCCAAACGCGCCAAGGATTTCGGCAGCGCGGCCGTTACCGTGGCCCTGCTGATCTGCGCTTTGACCTGGGGCTGGCTCGCAGTCCCGGTAATGGTGAATTGGTTGCGCTAAAAGTCATGCGTTTGGGTGGGTGCGGTTTATAATCGGAAGGTTCTTTCCACACACCCTGACCTGGTACGCTTTTGTCCAGGCGCACCCGGCTCGACCCTATGGAAGCAAAACCGCCTCGCCGCACCCGCGAACGGATCCTCGAACTGTCGCTCAGACTGTTCAATGAAATCGGCGAACCCAACGTCACCACGACGACGATCGCCGAAGAGATGAAAATCAGCCCGGGCAATCTTTATTACCATTTCCGTAATAAAGACGACATCATCAACAGCATCTTCGCGCAGTTCGAACAACAATTAGAAAAGCGCCTGCGTTTCCAGCCGGACCACAAACCGGCCATCGATGAAGTCTGGGCCTACCTGTCATACATGTCGGCCGATTTTCTCTGGCACTACCGCTTTCTCTACCGCGACCTGAACGATTTGCTGGCGCGCAACCGCACGCTGGAAACGCA
>JAMFSV010000223.1 GCA_026225455.1 Burkholderiales bacterium
AAAGGCCGGTACCAGCGGCGCGCCTTGACCGTGTGCGGCCACATCCCGGCTGCGGAAATCGGCGATGACGTCAATCCGGGTCAGTTCGGCCAGCAACGCCGGGTTGTTGGTTTGCCGGGTGTAACCGAGTTCCGGGCGGTGGCGTATGGTTTGGCCGTGCACGCCGATGGCGCGTACCGCGCGCGGCTCCATCGCGATTTTTAGGCAAAGTTCGGAGCAACACTCCGCATACAATACCGCGAGCTGGTTGGCGGCCCATGCTTCGCGGGCGATTTCATCGAAGCCGGCATCCTGCAAGGCCAGCAAGGCGTCGCGCAGCGCCAAGGGGAATTCCCGCGCCACATGAGCCAGCGGCCGGGGCGGCAGGCCATCGATAAACTCGACTGCGACGGCATCCACCCCATCGAGGCTGGTGCCCGACATCATGCCGAAATATACGCCGTCTGCTGTTTGGTCCATCACACATACTCCATCGTCGGATGCGGCCTGCATTCCATCCAGGCCCGGTCACGATTATCCCGCTTAATCAAGCGAGCTTGGCTAACTTCTGCGCCCATTAAAAAAGCATTGCCGTGAAATAGCATGCGCCGAATAATTCACTTGCCACGGTCACTTGCCGCTGCCCGAGCGCATGAAGTTGAGCCTGAGGTTGAGCCGGCAGTCGATGTTTCTTTGGGCCGCTCGGCCATTCGGACCGCGCCCAATGTGGGGCATAGGCGGTAAAACATGACTCGGTATCGCTACATCACGTAAAATCAGGTACTTGTTGCGCCAGGTTGCCGCGCCACCGCCAGTTTTATCACCGGCTGGAGGGCAAAACGCCGCCCGCATCTCCGTCCAATCGACCACCCAGCCCCGAGTATGAGCTTAGAGCAAAACGTCCCCGCTACCCCTCCCGCCGCCTACCCCATTACCGACGAGGTCCGGCATGCCATGGCCGTGGCCAAGCGCGGCGTCGATGAACTGCTGGTCGAAGCGGAGTTCGAGCAAAAACTGGCCCGCAGCGCCGCCACCGGCAAGCCGCTGCGCATCAAACTCGGTTTGGACCCGACCGCGCCCGATATTCATATCGGCCACACGGTGGTGCTGAATAAGATGCGTCAATTGCAGGATCTCGGACACACCGTGATTTTCCTGCTCGGCGATTTTACCTCGCTGATCGGCGATCCATCAGGGCGCAATGCGACCCGGCCGCCGCTGACGCGTGAGCAAATCGAATTCAACGCAAAAACCTATTTCGAGCAAGCCGTGCTGGTGCTCGATCGCGAAAAAACCGAAATCCGCTACAACAGCGAATGGTCGATGGCGCTCGGCGCCGACGGCCTGATCAAGCTCGCATCGCGCTATACCGTGGCGCGGATGCTGGAGCGCGATGACTTTACCAAGCGCTTTCAGAGCGGGGTGCCGATCTCGATCCATGAATTCCTCTATCCGCTGGTGCAAGGCCACGACTCGGTGGCTTTGCATGCCGATCTGGAGCTGGGCGGCACCGACCAGAAATTTAATCTGCTGGTCGGGCGCGAGCTGCAAAAACAATATGGCCAGGAGCAGCAGTGTATTCTGACCATGCCGCTGCTGGAAGGATTGGACGGGGTCGAAAAAATGTCCAAGTCCAAGGCGAATTACATCGGCATCAGCGAGAAGCCTGCCGATATGTTCGGCAAGCTGATGAGCATTTCGGATGTGCTGATGTGGCGTTATTTCGAACTCCTGTCGTTTCGTTCGCTGGCGGAGATTGCCGGCTTTCGCAGCGAGACCGAGCAAGGGCGTAACCCGCGCGATTTCAAGGTGCTGCTGGCCCAGGAAATCGTCACACGTTTCCATAACGCGGCCGATGCCGAGCGCGCACTGGAAGACTTCAACCACCGCGCTCGCGGCGGCGTACCGGATGAAATTCCCGCGATCGCCTTGAGCGGTGCGCCGCTCGCCATTGGGCAACTGCTCAAGCAAGCCGGACTGGTGCCGTCGACCAGCGAAGCGCTGCGCAATATCGAGCAGGGCGGGGTGCGTATCGACGGCACGGTGATTTCCGATAAAGGCCTGAAGCTCGAAGCTGGAATTTACGTGGTGCAGGTCGGCAAGCGTCGTTTTGCTAGCGTTACCTTGGCCTGATATGCCTTTGAGTGCGGCGGGACAGTCGTCATGATTGCCTTGATCCAACGGGTGTTGCGCGCCGAAGTCCGGGTGCTCGATGGGGTGGACCCGCGGGTGAGCCCGCAGACCGCCGCGTCGATGGCTACCGCGCCAAGCCATGACCCCGCAGCCGATCCGGCTGCGGCGCGGGCGCAAGAACGGCTGGTCGGTGCGATCGGCCCGGGCTTGCTGGCTTTTATCTGTGCCGAGCGCGGCGATACGCCGGCTGCGGCCGACAAATTGCTGGCCAAGGTCCTGGGTTATCGTGTGTTCGGCGATGCGCAAGGCAAGATGAACCTGGGTTTGCAAAATCTCGATGGTAACGGCCGCCATGGCGGTTTGTTGCTGGTTTCGCAATTCACCTTGGCGGCCGATACCCAGAGCGGCATGCGCCCGAGTTTCACGCCGGCGGCGCCGCCCGATGAAGGGCGCCGCTTGTTCGATTATTTTGTGACGCGGGCGCAAGCCCTGCATACGCAAGTGGCCACCGGCGAATTCGGCGCCGAGATGCAAGTCTCGCTGGTCAACGACGGGCCGGTCACCTTTTGGCTGGAAGCGCGCCCGGCCTAGCACCCGGCGCACCAGCGCCGACGTAATGGAATTTTTTGCCATGCCGACTCACATTATCCTGGTGCGCCACGGAGAAACCGACTGGAATCGCCTAGGCCGTTTGCAGGGGCATCTGGATATCGGTCTATCCGCTCTCGGCCATGAACAAGCCCGCTTGCTGGCTGCGCGCTTGGCTCATGAGCAAGCCGCGGGCGAACGCTTCGATGCCTGTTATAGCAGCGACC
>JAMFSV010000224.1 GCA_026225455.1 Burkholderiales bacterium
GGCAACCCGTCAATCTATTTTTAAAAGTAGGGGAACACCCCTTTCCGGCCGTCTGGCCGCGTCGCGCGTCGCTTGCTTGGAGCGGCCAAGCGGCGCGACACACTCCTTGCCTGCCGACCGGAAAGGGGTGTTCGCAAGCACATTATTAGCGTGAACAGGCCCTAGCCATCTTCGGGAGAATACATGCCGCGCCATCGACGTTTGCGCAGATTCGCACTGGGCTTGGCCGGGTCGCTGGCAATGCTGGGGTTTGCCGCGGCGGCATGGAGTGCCGCGCCCCCTGACCTGCCTGACGACGGCCCCGTCTACGGTGCCGAACTGCAAGGTTATGCGTACCCGGAACCGGTCCATCAATTCGACTTTAGCTCGCAAGGCGAGTCGCTGCAGATGACGTATATGGACATCAAGCCGGCCCAGGGCGTAAGCGCAAATGGCCGCACGCTGGTCTTGCTGCACGGCAAGAATTTCTGCGGCGCGACTTGGGCATCCAGCATCGCCGTCCTGAGCCACGCCGGTTACCGGGTCGTGGTGCCGGATCAAATCGGCTTCTGTAAATCCAGCAAACCCGCTCATTATCAATATAGCTTTCAACAGTTGGCCAACAACACCCATGCCTTGCTCGCCTCGCTTGGCATCGACCGCGCAACCCTGGTCGGGCACTCCACCGGCGGCATGCTGGGGGTGCGTTATGCATTGATGTATCCGCAGCAGGTGACGCAACTGGTGCTGGTCGATCCGATCGGTCTGGAAGACTGGAAGGCCAAGGGGGTCCCGGCGATCACGGTGGACCGCTGGTATGCGCGCGAATTGCAAACCAGTGCCGGCAAAATCCGCAGCTATGAGCAATCGACCTATTATGCGGGCCAGTGGCGCGCCGACTACGAGCCCTGGGTGCAAATGCTGGCCGGCATGTACCGTGGACCTGGGCGCGATCTGGTCGCATGGAACTCGGCCCTGCTGTATGACATGATCTACACCCAGCCGGTGATCTACGAGTTGGGCAATTTGCACATGCCGACCTTGCTGATCATCGGCGACAAAGACACGACCGCCATCGGCAAAGATTTTTCGCCTCCGCAGGTAGCGGCCCGTCTGGGCCATTATCCCGAGTTGGCCCGGCAGGCGGTGCAAAGCAACCCCAAGATCAAGCTGATCGAGTTTCCGGATTTCGGCCACGCGCCGCAAATGCAGGACCCGGTCGCGTTCCACCAGGCTTTATTGGCCGGGCTGGCAACGCCTTGAATTTTGCGCTCGACGCAAATCACACACCTGCCTGCCGATGCACTTGAACGGACGCTTAGAATGACTGCCAATCCAACCCGATCCTCACCGTTATTGCGACCTTATGCGGGCGCAGGCGCTTTACTCGGCTGGTTTGCCATCATCGTGGAGTTTTATCTGGTGTGCTCCGCGCGCCTGGCCAACGGCGGCAGCGTGGGCGGCGGGGTGATCGGCCTGTTGAGTTATTTCACCATCCTCACCAATCTGCTGGTCGCCGTAGCGCTCAGTGTAGAAGCGGCCGGGCGGCCAAGCCGTACGACGCAATTTTTCCGGCGCCCTTCGGTAGCAACCGGCATCGCGGCCAGTATTGTGCTGGTGGATCTGGCGTACAGCTTGTTGCTGCGTCGCCTGGCTCATCCTCAGGGGCTGCGCCTGCTGAGCGATCATTTGCTGCACGACGTCCTGCCGCTGGTGTATCTCGGCTATTGGTGGCGCTTTGTTGCGAGCGGGCGCTTCGGTTTTTCCAACATACTGCGCTGGGCGATTTATCCGCTGCTGTATTTTATCTATGCTCTGGTGCGCGGTGCATTATTTGATTTATATCCCTACCCGTTTATCAATGTCGATCACTTGGGTTATCCGCGGGTGCTGATCAACGCGTGCGCCATCTTGCTGGGCTTTGTGCTGATCAGCACGGTGCTGATTGGGCTGGATCGATTAAAAATTTACCGCGGCCGCAACACCGGCAGGAATTAAGACGCGGCACGGGCGCGCCCCGCAACGCACCGCGCCTTATCGACTATCGACCGGCTGCCCGGCGGGAATCGCCGCCATAGTTGGTACGGCCCGTCACATCCGGCAAGCGGAATACCTCGACGGCCTCTTTCAACTGCGTCGTCTGCTGATGCAAGGATGCGGCAGCAGCGGTGGCCTGTTCGACCAGCGCCGCGTTTTGCTGGGTCATGGTATCCATTTGATTGACCATCTGGTTCACCTGCTCGATCCCTATGCTTTGTTCGCGGGAAGCGGCGGAAATTTCGCCCATGATATCCGTGACATGCTTGATCGATGTGATCACCTCGCGCATCACCGACCCGGCATTCTCCGCCAGATGAGATCCACCGTTGATTTCCGCAACCGAGGCCTCGATCAGGGTTTTGATTTCCCGGGCGGCATTCGCGCTACGTTGCGCGAGGGTGCGCACTTCGCCCGCCACCACCGCAAAGCCGCGCCCTTGTTCGCCGGCTCGCGCGGCTTCCACGGCCGCATTCAGCGCCAGAATGTTGGTCTGGAACGCGATCCCTTCGATGGTGCTGATGATCTCGGACATTTTGCTGGAGCTACGGGCGATACCGTTCATCTTCTCGATCACTTGCTCCACCACGTTGCTGCCGCGCAGCGTGGTCTCGGAAGCGCTGACGGCCAAGCCATTGGCTTGCCGCGCGTTATCGGCATTTTGCTTGACGGTGGAGGTCAATTGTTCGACGCTGGCGGCGGTTTCTTCCAACGACGCAGCTTGCTGCTCGGTCCGTTGCGACAGATCCGCGTTACCGGTGGCAATCTCGTCCGCGCCGATATAAATCGAGTCGGCCGATAAACGCACAGCGCGCACGGTCTCCACCACACTTTGCTGCATGCGGCTCAGATCCTCAAACAATTTGCCGATTTCGTTGGAGCCATGCGTGCCGATCGGCGTACCCCAATCGCCGTGCGCAATATCTTCGAAATGACGTCCGGCCTGTTCCAGCGGTCCAACCAGGCCGCGTTTAATCGCGCCGTAGACCAGTACCGTAATCAACAACAACGCCAGCAAGACGATGGCCGAGACAATTTGGAAATTCACAAAACGTCCATCGATCTGCTGCAACGAAGCCTCGCCGGTCTGATCGCCGTAGGCCACGAATTTATCGCGGGCACCGATAAAGCTGTTCTGCATGCCTTGGGTCGGTTGATCGAGATAAGGCTGGATCTTTTGATCCTTCAAAAACTGATCGAGTTCGCCAAGCGCGGTATGCAGCGTGTGATATTTCGTAGTCAGATCTTCCGCCAGCGCCTGCTCGTCAGGAGAGGGCTTGTCGGTATGCGAAAACGCATCGAAGCTTTTATCCGCCAGGACCAATTGCTCTTCCGCATGCTGCAGGATGTCGGCGCCGCTGGTATTGCCGCCCGCCAGACGGGTGGCGTAACGCGCCAGATTAATCCGTGCATCCATCAGATGCTGCGTGGTTTCATTGACTTCGTTGACTTGCCGGATGGCGATGCTGGAAAGTTGCCCCACATCGTCATGGGTTTGCCGTAGCGCGAAAAATCCCAGGCCGCTGGTCAATAACTGAAATATAAAAAAAACCAGAAGCACGGTCAGCAGGCCTGCGGCAACTCTTATCCGGCTTAACATGGGCAAATCCTTAACGACGTTATATCAGCGAAAGGGAATAGAGGGTCGCGCGAGATCGTCGCGCGATTTCTCCCGCTACGGATCCCATAGTCACCGTGTCATATTGCCAAAGAAAAAAACAAAATACCGGGCGCAGCATAAATACGACAGGTACGGCACAGACATGCGCCTGATGCGCCGGGCCCGGACCGCCTTGGCTCGGATGGCCTTCGTTTAGGCTGCCTCAAGCGCCAAGCCCGTACGCGCATAACTGTGCAAGCGGCGCCGGCTTCACGGCATCGGCGCGCTATGCCCCAGGAAGGCGGCAGTCGCCAATAATCCCACCATCAAGCCCGCTTCCAGTGTAAGCAGGCGCAAGAATGTAACGTAAGCCGCATCGAAGCGATCTTGTGCCGCCAAGTCGGAGCGTAAGGTGGCCGCGTTATGTAATAGCCTGGGCAAAAACACCAAACGGTTGATCGCGGCGCCCACCAGGACCACCACCACCAGCGCCAGCTTGAACTCAAGAATATGCCCCCAGGAACTCAGGGTCAGCCCGGCCAGCGAGCCGGCGGTTTCCTGCCAGGCGTTAAAACCGCCGCTTGCCAGCACCACCAGAAAGGCGGCGGCGGCGCTATGAGATAAGCCGTTCACATAAGACAATTGTTGCTCGCGGGTCGCGTGCTTACGCAACTCCGGCAATACCACCCAGGCCGAGACCATCACCAGACCGGCCCATGCCGCGGTGGCAAATAGATGCAGCCAATGCACGCACTCGGGCAGCGACAAGTCGCCGGCATCGGCGGCGTGACTGACGGCCGCCTTGGCCAAAGCCAGCAGCGCCACACACAAACTGGCCAGCGACCATAAACCGGTGCTCATGGCGGGCGCGCCGCCGGCACGCCGCAGCGCCCGGCCGCGCACGTAATGCGTAATCAGGATCGCCAGCAAGGCCAAAGCCGCGCCATAACCGAGCAACCAGGCGGCGCCGAAATGAGATTCGGTCAGCACCGTGATCAATTGCGACGACACCGCCCATACCGGCGTGCCGGTCATCGACGCGCTTTGCAGAGCCAATTCCAGCCATTGGCAGGCCAGCAGCACGCAGGCGGCGCTCAGCCCCAGGAGCCGCAGCGGCTGGCGGGCTTGCGCATGGGCCCGGTCGTCCGCGGCCAGCGCCCGATCCGCCAGGAGCATCCCGACCAATAAGGCAAAGGCAATATTGAGACATGCGGTGAACAGGACTTGTGCAAGGTTTAGGCTGATATCCATCGGTCTGATCTTCTTTGCGGTGAGCCGGGTTCGGCTGGGGTTCCCTCTGCGCGCATTGTAAATGCGGAACACGGATGCGTCGCGCCGGGGTTCGGCTTTATCGCATGCGCGGAGATAATCCGGCCGGCGTACCCTACTCGGGGCGCTGTGACAAATTGACGCAGGCGAGCACCAGTGGCACGACACACCTGCCGCCGGCAGGCAGCAGCTCCTGCGGCGGCACGGATATGCCCTGACGTTATTGCCTGTTGCGGCCGCGAAAAACCCGCGCGCGCTGCAACGCAGGGCCATCCCGCAACAGAAAAAAGTAGTGTAAAGCCCCCTGACCGATCGAGTTTTAGGCAAACTGGGAGCCGCGTCAGCAAGTGGTTCAGGACAAAAAAGGTACTGATGGCCTGATTTGCTTGCGCGCAAAAGCGCAAATAAGTGCCAAAACGAGGCGCGCAGACCACAAATCGCACCGCCTCGGGCTCTCGTAGTGATATCTGTCACGCCTGAAATGGATATGATTACGAGACAATGATAAAATTCAAGGTTGCAGTGTAGCCTGCGACCAATTGAGCCGGAGTCGAACTTCCGGTCCAACTGACAGGGTCCCCGTTTTCGATGGAGTCACGCGTGTTTAACCAACGCAGTCATAGACGCATTTTCAGGCCCTTGCTGGCCACCATGCTGGCCAGCGGTGCGGTGTTTTTTGCTGCCGTGCAATCTTCCTCGGCGCAAACCGCAGTGAAAGCGCAAGACCCGATGGCCGCCCACGTGCAAGCTTGCGCTGCCTGCCACGGGGCGCAGGGCGAAGGTACCCAGAACGATTATTTCCCGCGTTTGGCGGGTAAACCGGCCGGTTATCTGTACAACCAACTGGTGAATTTCCGCGAAGGTCATCGCAAATATCCGCCGATGAATTACCTGACCACCTATATGGGCGACGATTTCCTGCACCAGATCGCCGATTATTACGCCGGCCTTCACCCCGCCTATCCGGCGCCTGGAAAAACCCAGGCTAGCTCGGATGTCCTGGCGCGCGGGCAGGATCTGGTGTTGCACGGCGATGCTGCCAACGGCGTGCCGGCTTGTGCCGCTTGCCACGGTGCCGCATTGAGCGGCATGCAGCCGGCGATCCCGGGTCTGGTCGGCTTGCATAGCGACTATATCAGCGCCCAGCTTGGCGCCTGGCGCTCAGGCAACCGGCAAGGCATGGCGCCGGATTGCATGCACACCGTCGCCACCCATTTGACGGATGCCGACGTCAATGCTGTAGCGAGCTGGTTGAGCGCACAGACCGCCCCGCAAAATGCTACCCCCCTTGCCGCCGGCTCGCAGAAATTGCCGCTGGCCTGTGGCAGTGAGCCGCAGTAAGCCGCGTGAGCCCATGAGTGGCCCAGAGTAGAAATAGTAGCGCCCCCAAGCCTGTCGCTTAGCGCCAGGCCCCCGAGGGGGGTCAAGGAGAAATTGATGCAACGCAAAACCCTGTTTGCCGTGTCGGCAGTCGTGATCGCCGCGGCAGCAGCCCTGGCGCCTGTTTTCTGGTCGGGCAGCAGCTCGATCGGTACCGGTTCGGCCATGGCCGCGACCGACGCTGCGCCGGCCACAGCCGTCAGCCAGGCCGATCTGATCAAACGCGGCGCCTACCTGGCTCGCGCCGGCGACTGTATCGCGTGTCATATGGTCCGCGGCGGCAAGCCTTACGCCGGCGGTTATGCGCTGCCGACGCCGTTCGGCACGCTGTACTCGCCCAACCTGACGCCGGATAAAGAAACCGGCATCGGCACCTGGACCTCGGACGACTTCTATCGCGCGATGCATACCGGCCGCGCCAAAGACGGCAGCTTCCTGTACCCGGCCTTCCCGTACACCAGCTACACCAAGGTGACGCGTGCCGATACCGATGCCATTTTCGCGTACCTGCAATCGATCCCTGCCGTGCATCAGGAAAATCACGCGAACGCCATGCCGTTCCCGTTCAATATCCGGATGTCGCTGCTCGGCTGGCAGATCATGTTTATGAGCCGCGGCGAATACGAACCCGATCCGGCCAAGTCGGTCGAATGGAATCGCGGCGCGTATCTGGTTGAAGGCCTGGGCCACTGCGCCATGTGCCACACCAGCATCAACCCCTTGGGCGGCCCGATCAAGAGCTCGGCCTATGCCGGCGGCTTGATTCCGCTGCAAAACTGGTATGCCCCGTCGCTGACCTCCGATAAGGAAGAAGGGATCGGCGACTGGACCGTCGAAGATCTGTCGAACTTCCTGCAAAAAGGTATTTCGGACAAGGGCGCCGTGTACGGCCCGATGTCGTCGGTGGTGCATGAAAGCATGCAATATATGAGCGACGACGATATCCGTGCGATGTCGGTCTACCTCAAATCGCTGCCGCAGAAAGGCCGTGCCGCCGACCATTTGCAATTGGTCGTATCGGATCAGTTTGGTAAAGAACTGCTCAAGCAAGGTGCGGGTATCTACGCCGCCCAGTGCGCGACCTGTCACCAGGTCAACGGCCAGGGCAAACCGCCGCAATACCCGCCGCTGGCCGGCAACCAGTCGATCACCATGGACGCGGCGTATAACCCGATCCGTATCGTGCTGAATGGCGGTTACCCACCGTCGACCTTCGGCAATCCGCATCCGATCGGCATGCCGCCGTTTGCGCAGTCCTTGTCGGATCGCGAAATTGCAGCCGTGGTAACGTATGTCCGCATGACCTGGGGCAACCAAGGCAAACCGGTGTCGCCGCAACAAGTCAGCGAATTGCGTTCGACTCCGATGGACTAAGCTGCCGTACCGGGTGCGCCGCGGCTGTCGGCCGGGGCGCACTCATCCAGGCTCTGCTTTTTGCTGGATACCAAGCCCGGCGCCGCGCTTTGCTCAGGTGGCGCCGTTTGTATTGGCGCTCAAGCCAAGTTGGGTAGATAGATTGAATGGATGCGCTGTATTGCGCATCGAGCGGCAAGTTTAACCAGGAGCCTCCCTTTGCATGCCGGCGAACGTCTGAACAGCGCGACACATCTGCTTGGCGCCATCCTGGCAGTAGTCGGCATGGTGTTCCTGATCCGGCTCGCCGATCACCAGGGCGACCCATGGAAAATCGTCAGCTTCAGCCTGTATGGGGCGATGCTGGTGATACTTTATAGTATCTCGACCCTGTATCACGTGACGCGGGGCCGGACCAAGGCGATCCTGCAAAAATGCGATCACGCGGCGATTTACCTGTTGATCGCAGGCAGCTATACGCCGTTTGCCCTGGTCACGTTGCACGGACCCTGGGGTTGGTCGCTGTTCGGCGTGATCTGGGGGCTGGCGGTGTTTGGCATCGTCCAGGAATTGACCTTGGGACGCCGGACCCGCGTCATCTCGATGGTGTTGTATGTATTGATGGGCTGGCTGGCGCTGATTGCGACCCATCCCTTGCTCGCTGCCCTGCCGCCCGCGGGCATCGCCTGGCTGGTGACGGGCGGCATAGTGTACAGTGCGGGCATTTACTTTTTCATTAACGACGAACGGATACGCCATGGACACGGTATCTGGCATCTGTTCGTATTGGTCGGCAGCTTGTGCCAGTTCGTCAGTATTGTGCGTTATGTCGCCTGATGGATAGGCGCCAGGCGAACCGCATGACGAGGTCAATGACGCTACGGCGTGCTTGGCTTGGCGCCGGCGGCACGGAACTGGGCACCGGGCCGAACACCTGGGCCCGCCTATTTTAAAACCTGTTTAAAGGCTCGCAGCACCAAGCCTGAACACCTCTCAACCGAACATTCCGGGCATTCCGCCCGCCTGTTTCGCGGCTCGCCTTCAGTCAGCGGGCCTATGCCATTTTGGCACCCTCTCCATCTGCTCATGACTGGCGCCTTTGCGGCGACGGGCCGATATTAACTATTAAGAGAATTCATGTCCTTTAACGAACTTGGCCTGGCCGAACCCATTTTGCGGGCGGTGGCCGAACTAGGCTACACCATCCCGACCCCGATCCAGGTACAGGCGATTCCTGCCGTTCTGGCGGGCGGCGACTTGCTGGCCGGAGCCCAAACCGGCACCGGCAAAACCGCCGGCTTTATGCTGCCGATCCTGCATCGCCTGTCGACCGGACCCCAGGTACGCAATGCCGCCGGCGCGATCGCCATCCGCGCACTGATCCTGACTCCGACGCGCGAGCTCGCCGCGCAAGTTGAAGAAAGCGCGCGCCAATACGGTAAACACACCAAGCTGAAATCGATGGTGATGTTCGGCGGCGTGGGCATCAACCCGCAAATCGGCGATTTGCGCCGCGGCGTGGATCTGGTGGTCGCCACCCCGGGCCGCCTGCTCGATCATATGCAGCAAGGCACGATCGATCTGTCGCAGGTCAGCATCCTGGTGCTCGACGAAGCCGATCGGATGCTCGATATGGGCTTTATTCGCGACATCAAAAAGGTGCTCGCCAAGCTGCCGGCCAAGCGTCAGAACCTGCTGTTCTCGGCCACCTTCTCCGAAGAAATCAAGGATTTGGCGGACGGCCTGCTGAACGCACCGGCGATGATTGAAGTCGCGCGCCGCAATACCACGGCGGAAACCGTATCGCAGAAAGTCCATCCGGTCGATCGCGATAAAAAGCGCGAACTGCTGACCCATCTGATCAAGGAACATAACTGGTTCCAGGTGCTGGTATTCACCCGCACCAAACACGGCGCCAATCGTCTGGCTGAGCAATTGAGCAAGGACGGCATCACCTCGCTGGCGATCCACGGCAACAAGAGCCAGTCGGCGCGTACCCGGGCGCTGTCGGAGTTCAAGGACGCCACGCTGCAAGTGCTGGTTGCCACCGATATCGCGGCGCGCGGTATCGATATCGATCAATTGCCGCACGTGGTGAACTACGATTTGCCCAATGTCGCCGAAGATTATGTGCATCGTATCGGCCGCACCGGGCGTGCCGGTTCGACGGGCGAAGCGGTTTCGCTGGTGTGCGTCGACGAACACGAATTGCTGGCCGATATCGAAAAACTGATCAAACGCAAATTGCCGCGGGAAGTCATCGCAGGCTTTGAACCGGACCCAACCGCGCGAGCCCAGCCGATACAACTGCGTTCGCAAGGTGGCGGCGGTGGCGGCGGTGGTGGCGGCCGTCAACAACAACCCAAACGCGCAGGCTCAGGCGCCTCAAACGGGGCACGGCGTGCACCCGCGGCACCCGGGGCCGGCGGCGGCCAGCCTGGACGCGGCCCGCGCCCGGCACGTAGCGGCCCAGCGCCGGCAGGCGGCCCGAGCAATGGAGCGGCACGCCGCTCCGGCGGACGTGGCCGTTAATAACCCTGTAGCAACCCTGAAGCAGCAAAGCCGGCTCGAAACAAGAGCCGGCTTAAGGTGGCAAACGGCTTAAGGTGGCAAACGGCTTAGGGCGACAAACGGCTTAGGGTGGCAAACGGCCATCAGCGTCAGGCGGGAGAAGGTTCAAGACATACGCGGGCTTAAGGCCAATAAGGCAAAAGCCCGCTCAAGCGTCGGCGCGCAAAGCGGCCCACTGTGCGGCCCAACGCGCGTCCACCTCGGCGGCATCCGCGGCAAGCGCAAAGGTAATGCCGGTTTGCAGTTGCGCATAAGTCACGCGCTGCGCTTCCACCGCTTCAACTTGCGCGGCAAAGCATGCCAGTCCAACCGCGTCGGGCAGGCGCCGGACGTGGCTTAGCTGGATCTGAAAAAAAGTCGCGTCCAGCACGCAGGTCAAAGCACCTCGTTGAGTGCGTTCGAGGTTGATCACCGCGCGCGACGACGGCCACAAGCCAAAACGCACACCATCCGGTAACGGCGCGGCCGCGGGCGGCTCGGCCACCACTTCCCCCAAGCTTAATAAAGCGGTATGGGGGCGCCCGACTTGGTCGACGCTGAGCAGCGACAACGTAAAACCCGGCAAAGCCCGCCATAACCCGCCCTCAAGTACCGCGCGCAATATCTGAGGCAAAGCCTCGAATACACCCAAGGCGCGAGCCGTTTGAAGCGGTTGGGGCGCGGTCAAACGGGCGCTCTAGCGAAAAAATACATGCTGGGTGATTTTCTGCAGCGGGTATTGCACGCTGGGTTGAATCCGGGCGGGGATTTCCAGCGGTTTCAACAACATCTTGATGCACATTTCAGCCGACAGATTACGCCGCACCAGCCCCCTGACCCGACCGGCAATCGCCAACAGGCGTGGATCGTCAGCGCCCGCTTCCGGATAACAGCTACCGAAAACATGCCGTAAGGCGATCTCGGAATCGTCGTTTTTAATTTCCATCACACGCCGGATAAGGGTGCGCAACACGGTAAAGCGGCCATGCCCCTCAAACTGGTTATAGCGCTTGAAGAATTTGAAAAAGTGCTTGTAGTGACGCACTTCGTCAGCGCGGATTTTATCGGTCAGCAGCTTCAGCACAGGCTCATCCGAGCATTTATTAATTGCTCGGTACAAGGTGGCCGTACCGGTCTCAACCACACAACGCGCCGCCATTTCGAGACCACGGGTTTTTTCGAATTCTTCGACCGTGCAGCTTTTCGAATATTCGTCGAAGAACTTGGCGAAAGCGGGATCCCAGTCGAAATCCGGCCAAACCGAATGGATGTAGGTTTTCAAGGCACGGCCGTGTTGCAATTCCTCCGGTTCCCAATGGCCGTTAAGCCAGTCGGTCACTTCGCGGTCGCCATTGAAAAAAGACGCGAGATTGCTGGTGTACAGATCGGAACCGCTTTCAATGAACGAAGAAGCGCACAGCAGAAAAAACAAATCTTCGTTGTCGACGATGCGACTGCGATCTATACGGCTGAAGTCGATGTCCTGGTAACGCCAGGGCAGGTGTGTTTGGTCTTGGGTAGCCATGTGTTAGCGGTCCGGTTATAAGGCCAACGCGTCATCGAGAAGCTGGTGCGCGCACGCCTGAAAAATTCCTCGCTGCATGGTTTGCGTCACCAACGCAAATGCGCACCAAAGCTTGAAGCGAATCGTCGGTTGCGATAACTCCTGCTGCAGTTTGGAATGGAGCGAACGGACTGTCAATTCGCTGCTAGCTTAAATAGAGTAAATAGCCTATCGGGCTATGCCCGAAGAGATCGTCCTATTGTAGACTGATCGCCGCATATTCAGTTCCATGTGGAATGCAACCATTCTGCGGCAGGCCGGCGCAAAAAACTACCGATCCGCCCCCCGAAAAGGCCCGGCTGGCGCCTGTAAGCGGCCTCTGCCCGGTTTCAGTACCCCGCCGCCAGCCCGTCGCGGCGGCTATCGCTGGCGGCAACATAGCCGCGCTCCGGATCGTTGCGGTCCAATTTCCAGATAAACTGGCCGGAGCCGAAATCCATATACGCATCGTCAATCGACTTGATGATATGACCGCGCGCTTTGAGCGCTTGCGCCGTAGCGGCATCGAAGTGGTACTCCAGATCGACGCTGAAGTCGGGATTCACCTTCCAGCGCGGCGCATCGCAAGCAGCCTGCGGCTGCTGGCGGTAATCGAGCATGCGCACCACCGTTTGCACATGACCCTGGGGCTGCATATCGCCGCCCATCACGCCAAAACTCATGACCGCTTCTTGCCGTCCGTCGACCTGCTGGGTGAGGAATGCCGGGATGATGGTATGGAACGGCCGTTTGCCGCCCTCGACCACATTGGGCGAGGCCGGGTCCATGGAGAAACCGAAGCCGCGATTTTGCAGCGCAATGCCGGTATCGGGCACCGCGATGCCCGAGCCGAAGCCCATATAGTTCGATTGGATAAAGCTGACCATCATGCCGCTCTCGTCGGCCGCGGACAGATAAATGGTACCGCCCGCCGGCGGCATGCCGAAGTCGAACTGGGTCGCACGCTGCGGGTCGATCAGTTTTGCGCGCGACGCCAGATAGGCATCGTCCAGCATTTGCTCCGGCGTCACCTCCATCGAGCGCGGGTCGGAAACATAACGATAGACGTCGGCAAACGCCAGTTTCATCGCCTCGATTTGCAGATGCTGGGACGCGACGCCATCGACCGGCAGCGCTTGCAGATCGAATTTTTCCAGGATGCCCAAGGCGATCAGGGCCGCGATACCCTGCCCGTTCGGCGGGATTTCATGCACCGTGTGGCCGCGATAGTCGCGGCCGATGGGTTCGACCCACTCGGCTTGATAACCGCGCAGGTCTTGCGCCGTCATCGCGCCGCCGCATTCACGGCTGAAAGCGGCAATCTGCTCGGCAATCTGTCCTTCGTAGAACGCGCGCGGCCCTAGCTGCGCCAGCTGGCGCAAGGTCTTGGCGTGGCCCGGGTAGGTCATTTTTTCGCCCACGTGCGGGGCTCGCCCGTGCGGCATAAAGGTCTGGGCGAAGCCGGGCAGGCCGTGCAATTCATCGATGGCGGCGGCCCATTTGTGCGCCACGATGCTGGCGATCGCGTGACCGCGCTCGGCAATCTCGATCGCCGGTTGCAGCAAATCGGCAAACGGCAAGGACCCGAAGCGTCCATGCAATGCCTCCCAGCCCGCCACCACCCCCGGCACCGTCACCGCATCCCAGCCGCGCTTGGGGTGATGCGCCACACCCTGGGTCTCGCCGTACTTGCGTTTGAAGTAATCGACATTCCACAGCGCGGGCGCGACCCCCGAAGCGTTCAAGCCGTGCAGTTTGCCGCCCGCCCACACCAAGGCGAACGCGTCGCCGCCCAAACCGCACGAAACCGGCTCGACCAAGGTCAGTACCGCGGCGGCGGCCAGCGCCGCATCGACGGCATTGCCGCCCTGCCACAACATGCGTAAGCCGGCTTGCGCCGCAAGCGGATGGGAAGTGGACACAAGATTGCGCGCAAACACCGGGCTGCGCGTCGACGGATACGGATTTTGCCAGGCAAATTGGGTCATCGCGGCACTCTGTTGGGAAGGTTACGGAATAGTAGCAATTGGCGGCAACTTGCGCCGCGCACGAGTTCCAGACAAGATACGCTATTGCCTACCGCATTGGAAACAGCTCCCTGTGATCGCCCGAGACCCCCGCCTGACCCTGAACTCACGCCAGCAAAATCTGCTGGCCTGGGTGCAACGTGACGGCTTTGTCACGGTCGAAGACGTCGCTGCTCACTTCGACGTCACCCCACAAACCATTCGGCGCGATATCAATGCGCTGGCGGAACTGAATTTGCTGCGACGTTATCACGGCGGCGCAAGCCTGCCGACCAGCGCGGAAAATGTGTCGTACACGGCGCGGCAACGCATGTTCAGCGAAGAAAAAAGCCGGATTGCCGCGCTCGCCGCATCGCATATTCCCGATCACGCTTCGCTGTTTATCAACCTCGGGACCACTACCGAAGAAGTTGCACGGGCGCTCGCCGAACGGCGCGGTCTGAAGGTGATTACCAATAATTTGAATGTCGCCGGCGTGATGTGCGGTTATACCGATTGCGAGGTGATCGTCACGGGCGGCGTGGTGCGTCCCTGGGACCGCGGCATAGTCGGCGAAATGACGATAGACTTTATCCGGCAGTTCAAAGTGGATTTTGCGATTATCGGTATTTCCAGCATTGAAACAGACGGCACGCTGCGCGATTTCGATACCCGGGAAGTGCGGGTTGCCGAAGCCATCATCGAGAATGCGCGCACCGTATTCCTGGTCGCCGATCATTCGAAATTCGGCCGGCCCGCCTTGGTCAGGCTGGGTCATTTGTCGCAGATCGACGCACTGTTTACCGACAAAGCGCCGCCGGACAGCATGGGCGACACCTTGAACAAAGCGGGCTTGAAGATATATATCGCCGAATAAGAGTTGGCGGTTTTTTTACCGCTCTTTCCGCTGTGCGGAATTCGAAGGAATGCGCTTGCAAGCATTTCTCCGGCATGTCGAGGGACCTATCCGCATCCCTTTGCCCCTGCTCTCCGTCACTTAACGTCCCATAAGCCGCACCAATCAAGAATCATCCGATTTTCTGCGAGACCCCATAAAACCCCGCTAAGAAAAAGGCATCATGGGTCCCCGAGACCTACCGTTCACTATCATGAAAGACTGGCTCCAAAATATAAGCCGCTTAGTGCGGCAGTGGTTGACCCTGGCTCCCGACGATTTGCTGCGCGATTATATTTACCGCCGACTGTGGGCCTCGATCCTGATCAGTTCCTTCGGCGGCCAAGTCACGATGCTGGCCCTGCCGCTCACGGCGGCCGTGTTATTGCATGCCTCGCCGCTGCAGATGGGCACGCTGGTGTTCGCCGAAACGCTGCCCTTCGTTTTATTCTCGTTGCCGGCCGGCGTCTGGCTGGACCGGGTGCGCAAGCTGCCGATCTATGTGATTGGCGAAGCCGGTTTGGCGGTGGCGGTAGCCAGCGTGCCGCTCGCATGGTGGCTGGGGTGGCTCGGCATGGCATGGTTGTATGCCGTCAGCCTGGTGATCGGCACCATCTACACCATTGCCGGCAGCGCGGCGCAAATCGTCCTGACCCAGGTGGTGCCGCGTCAACGCCTGGTCGAGGCCTACGCCAAAAATGCCCTGGCCAATTCCGGCGCGACGGTAGCCGGTCCGGCGCTGGCCGGCGCCCTGATCAAGCTGATGGGAGCGCCGCTGGCATTATTGGCCGACGCGGTGCTGCTGGTGCTGTCGACCACCATTTTGCGCGGCATCGAGATTACCGAAGTGCGGCCGGTACGCGCCGACGCGCATTTCTGGCGCGACCTGAAAGCCGGCGTCCGTTTTGTCGCGAGCAAACGCCTGCTGGTTTCCCTCGCTGTCGCCGTCGGCCTGTGGCAGTTTTGCTATAACGCGGCGCTGGTGGTGCAAATTCTGTTCGCCACCCGGATCCTCGGACTCAATGCGCAAGCGGTGGGCCTGAGTTATACCGGCATGGGTCTGGGAACAATCATCGCCAGCCTGGCGGGAAACCGCATCAGCCGCCGCCTCGGTCCTGGTCCCTGCCTGGTGCTCGGCATCGCCATCTGCGGCCTGGGCTGGGCGGCACTCGCGTTGGCGCCTGTCGGTGCGGTAGGGGAAGCGGTATTTGCCTTGATGCTGGTATGTTTCAGCAGTGGCTCGGTCCTGATTTTTATTAATTTCCTGGCGCTGCGCCAAGCCGTCACGCCCGAGCCGCTACTCGGACGCATGACCAGCACCATGCGCTGGCTGATCTTGATTCCGTCGGGTCCGGGCGCATTGCTCGGAGGCTGGCTGGGCGAACATTGGGGGCTGCGCGCGGCGCTCGCCTTTGCCGGCATTGCGTCGCTGCTGCTCGCGGCGCTGGCCTGGCGCCACCCGGTGATCCGCGCCGTAAAAGTCCTGCCCAAGCTGGAGTCGCATGACGAGTGGTTGCGCGCCTGAGCCGCAGGCGGTTGTGCCTGAGCCGCAGGCGGTTGTGCTTAAGCCGCCTGCGGTCAAACCAGACCGTGCCTTTGGTGCCACTCGTCCAGCGACTCCTGCGGATATTCGTCAAACTGCAAATCGCCAGGCCCAGCCTGTACTTCGACCCATGCCGGCTTATACGCCAACATGAGATCGGTGTAGGCCGGCGGCACCGGCAAAGGGGTATCGATCGCCGACGCAAACGGATGAATCAGCTCGGGCCATTCCGGGCTGAATAACCATAAAGCAGTGCCGCAATGTTTGCAGAAATGCCGCTCGGCGCTGCTGGTACGCGTGCGCGCGCCGGGGCGGCGCATCTTGGCGTGATAAATGGTGATGGCCTCGCGCCCTTTGACCTTCAGGCTATTGGCGTCGCCGCCAAGATTGATCGCGTAACCGCCGCCGCCTTGGGTTTTACGGCAGATCGAACAATAACATCGCTGATACGGGTAAGGACTGGTGCTGGACACACTGAACTGCACTGCGCCGCATTGACACGAACCTTTGAGTTTCATGGTGTTGGCTCCTGGCGGATGGGGGATGGAGGCGCCGGTCCTTATATGTCGGCCGGCTGCTGTAACTTCGTCATTTGCTGCTTGACCGCTCGCTGAGACAGGGCATCGGCCGCGGCATTTTTATGCCGGGCAATCCATTTCAGGCTGACGCCGCCCAACTGCGCCAGCAAATGCTGTACCCGCTCGCGGTAGGGCAGCAAAACCAGCGCGCCGGCACCACATGCTTTACCCACGTCGCCGATCACCACCTGACTGTCGCCATACACGATCAACGCTTGCGGCCTGACCTCCAACGCCGCTTCCAGCACGGCGATCAGTGCCAGGTATTCCGCCTGATTGCTGTCGCCGTGCCCGGCGTACGCGCAAATCTCGATGCGTTGAGCGGCGGGGCCGTGCAGCACACCGCCGATCCCGATTCGGCCGGGATTGGGGTGACTGGAGCCATCGAACCAGCCTTGCCAGGCTTCGACCTCAGACTGAGCCGCAGGGTTCTTTTGTGCCCGCATTTCGAGCTTGTGTTGCCGCCGTGCGGCACGCTGCGCCAAGGCCGCCTCCCGCGCGGCGCGGCGCGTCTGGAGCAAATCGTCGAGCGACCCGGGCGCCGCGGCCTGCAGCAGAATGTGCCGCAACGCCTGCGCCTCGGAGACCCCCGTGAGACGCGCCAGCCGCCGGCCGGCCACCCGTTCGCGGTGATAAGCCGCGGCCTGCAATTCGTTTATCTGCGCCGACATTTCAAGCATAAAAAATTGACCGTCACATCGAGAAATCAAAGCAAAAAATCAGGGGCATGCCGGCGGCGCAATCCACCGCGCCGTCGGCATGCCTTGCCTCCGTGTTCAGAGCCAGCGGGACAAGCCTGCGGGTAGGGCTATCGAGGACTATACACGCCTGTTTTACCGGGCGCTGGTAAATGCTTAGCATGAAATAGGGGTGGTTGGGGACGCTGCTCGAAATGCCAAGGATTCGATGATTTGCACCCTGCAGCGGCAGCTATACTGGCTTGGTTTCACTCCATCTAACACACCACTTCGACAGGAATTTCATTATGTTCAGCATGCGCAAACCGGGCTGCGCGTTAGCGGTCTGCCTCGCCGCCGCAACCTCGGGTGCCTACGCGGCCGACGGACACAGCATCGCCCAGAAAAACAATTGTTTTGCCTGCCACTCGATCGAGCAGAAAATTGTCGGGCCGGCGTTTAAAGCGGTGGCGAGCAAATATAAAGGCAATAGCCAGGCCGAAGCGATCCTGATGGCCAAAGTCAAATCAGGGGGAGAAGGCGTGTGGGGTTCGACACCGATGCCGGCCCAATCGCAATTAAGCGAAGCCGAGCTTAAAACCGTGGTGGATTGGGTCCTGGCGCAGTAAAGCCGCGATCGATTTGCCGTTGGCGGCTTGCAGCGGGACGCCCGGGAAAGCTTGAGACCGCTTGGGGCTCCTCCCTCGGGCCGGTGCTTGAGCCGACTTTCCCGGCGAGGCGGTATAATTACGGATTGTCCGGCCTGGCACTGTCGCCGCCGGACGCGGATGCATGGAAGGCACGGTACGCCGCCGCCTTCACCGCCCCCGGCTCATCTACCTCGCAACCACTGCGAACGGCGAATTTATGGTCAAGAAAGTCTACGTAAAAACCTTCGGCTGTCAGATGAACGAGTACGACTCCGACAAAATGGTCGACGTACTTGGTGCCAGCGAAGGACTGGTCAAAACCGACAACCCCGAGGATGCCGACGTCATCCTGTTCAATACCTGCTCGGTGCGCGAAAAAGCCCAGGAAAAGGTATTTTCCGATTTGGGCCGGGTCAAAGCGCTGAAAGAAGCCAAACCGCACCTGATGATCGGGGTCGGCGGCTGTGTCGCGAGCCAGGAAGGCGCGGCCATTGTGGCCCGCGCGCCCTATGTCGACATCGTATTTGGTCCGCAAACCTTGCACCGCCTGCCGGAAATGCTGGCCGAACGCCGCGCCTCAGGTCTGGCGCAAGTCGATATCTCGTTTCCGGAAATCGAAAAGTTCGACCACCTGCCGCCGGCGAAAGTCGACGGCCCAAGCGCCTTTGTCTCGATCATGGAAGGCTGCAGCAAGTTCTGCAGCTACTGCGTGGTGCCCTACACCCGCGGCGACGAAGTGTCGCGTCCGCTCGACGATGTGCTGACCGAGATTGCCGGGTTGGCCGACCAAGGCGTGCGCGAAGTCACGCTGCTGGGGCAGAACGTCAACGCTTATCTGGGTAATCGCGGCAGCTTCAAGGATGGCGGTGAAATCGCCGATTTCGCCACGCTCATCGAATATGTGGCCGAGATTCCGGGGATCGAGCGGATCCGCTACACCACCTCGCATCCAAAAGAATTCACCCAGCGCCTGATCGACGCCTATGCGCGCATCCCCAAGCTGGTCAGCCATTTGCATTTGCCGGTGCAGCACGGGTCGGACCGCATTTTGATGGCGATGAAACGCGGCTACTCGGTGCTCGAATACAAATCCATCGTGCGCCGCCTGCGCGCGATCCGCCCCGACCTGTCGCTGTCGACCGATGTCATCGTCGGCTTCCCCGGCGAGACCGACGACGATTTCGCCAAGCTGATGACGCTGGTCGAAGAGATGGATTACGACGCCAGCTTTTCCTTTGTCTATAGCCCGCGTCCGGGCACGCCGGCCGCCAATCTGCATGACGACACGCCGCGTGAAGTCAAGCTGGCCCGCCTGCATCGACTGCAAGCGCATATCGACGCCAATGCATTGCGCATCAGCCATGCGATGGTCGGCTCGATCCAGCGGGTACTGGTGGAAGGCGTCTCGCGCAAGGATGCCGGCGAACTATGCGGGCGCACGGATAACAACCGGGTGGTCAATTTCCCGGTGCCGCTGCATGCGCACGCGCGCCTGATCGGCCAAATGATCGAGGTTGAGGTCACGGAGGTGTTTCCGCATTCGCTGCGCGGCGCCATCGTGACGCAAGGCTCACCCCTGACCATCGACCTGATCGTCGACCACGCAGCCCCGGCTGCCCACGCTCTCGCACACTGACCTGATCGGACTCCGACTTGAAAAGTACGCCTACGCTGGAATTTAACGCGGCTCAGAACGACAACTTGCGACTGGCCAATCTGTGCGGTCCGCTGGACGAAAATCTGCGGCAGATTGAGCAGGCGCTCGATGTCACGCTGACACGGCGCAATTACAAAATTTCAGCCAAAGGCCGCGAGGCGTCCACCGCGATTACCGCACTGGAAAATTTCTACCAACGCGCGGCTCGCCCGCTCTCGCTCGACGACATTCAACTGGCGCTGGTTGAAGTGCGCCGGCCGAAAGCACGCAAAGCCAGCGCCGGGGTGCTGCTCGACCCCATCGCCGTGAAGCATATCGCGCTGGGCGACGACGAAGCGCCGGTGGAAGACAAGGGGCCGGAGCTGTACACGCGCCGCCCCGACCTGCGCGGCCGTACGCCGATGCAGCGCGAGTACCTGAAACATATCGTGGCACACGACATTACCTTCGGCATCGGCCCGGCCGGCACCGGCAAGACCTTTCTCGCCGTTGACTGCGCCGTCGATGCGCTCGAGCGCAGCGCGGTGCAGCGCATCGTGCTCACGCGCCCGGCGGTGGAAGCGGGCGAGAAGCTCGGCTTCCTGCCCGGCGACATGCAAGAGAAGGTGAACCCCTATCTGCGGCCGCTCTACGACGCGCTCTACGACATGCTCGACGCCGAGCGCGTGGCGCGCTATCTCGAGCGCGGCACCATCGAGATCGCGCCGATCGCGTTCATGCGCGGCCGCACGCTCAACGACGCGTTCGTCATCCTCGACGAGGCGCAGAACACCACGTCCGAGCAGATGA
>JAMFSV010000225.1 GCA_026225455.1 Burkholderiales bacterium
CGCAAGCCCATTATTAGCGTGAACAGGCCCTAGGGTGCTGTCTGTTGCCGCACGTACTCGCGTTGTTTCATATCAAGGTAGGTCGAACGATCCACTTCATGCAATTGCCGCGGATACAACTCGGTTGCGCTGAACCAGTCTTGCAGGCGCTTGTCGAGTTGGGCCGCGGGGGGCGTGGACAAAGCCCCGAGATAAGCATCGATCGCCAGGTAATAGCGCATGGTATTGCGTTCCACCACCCCGCGCACTCCGCCGATATAGACCGGAGCGTTGCCGGCCGGAGCGGTGTTGGTAAAGCCCACTTTGTCGCTGCCCACGGTTGCCAGATAACCTTGCATGGCAATTTTCCCGGAAAAATTATAGGTGTAGGCGTAGGTTAGATGGAGGAAGGTCTTGCCCTCCTCAAGCGACACGGCTTCCAGACGGATCCGGTAGTCGCTGGTGCCTAGCGGACCTTGTTTTGCATTGAGCACGATACCCAGATAGTCGGCTGTGGACGCGGCTGCACTATAGTCGAAATTGACCCGGTAAGCTTGATTCAGCGATTCCCAATTTTTGCCGCCGATGCTGACCGCCAAGACGGTGCCGGCGGCGTTCGTCGTCGCGCGGCAATATTTCGTGTTGAGATGCAGGATCAATACGTCGCACCAATGGGACGGGTCGTTGAGCGCCTGGTTCACGGTGGCAAAGGGATAGTTCAGCACGGCATAGATATCTCCCTTTAAGTGATCGGGAGATTCCGTCGACTCAAGATAAAGCGGCCGCTTGAAAGGATTGCTGCTGAGTTGCGTACTTAATTCGCTGTGTTTCGCTTGCAAGCCGGCGGCAGAATCCGTGTCGGGTGCCGCATCCGTCGATGCGGCACAGGCGGGTCCGATAGCGGCGCCGATCAAGCAGGCGCAAAGCAGCCAAGAGAAGATTCTAAAGCGGCATATCGTGCGCATGGTGAACGGCCTCCAGCGAGTATGGATCCTGTCTTGGAATCTGCCTTGCAATGTTTGCGGCCCCCGGAACTGCTGGAGTGGCGGCAGCATCAAGGTGTTAGCGTAACCCACACAACACGCGGCAGGGCAGGAATTTGACTTGTATCAATCTGAGGCATGTTAATTGCGGACGGATCCGAGGGAAGGGTAGTCTGTTTAAATGTACGCGTTTCAGTCAGGAGTCAGCAATGCAGCACGAAAGAGTCTTTGCTTCATTAATTGCCAGTGTGCCCGGTACGTCCATCAAGGAAGCCGAGATTGTCCGCATGGTCGATGACGAATTCGAACGTCTTTCAGCGGGTGCTCATATATTCGACTATATCGAGCTGTTGGTGACCAAGCGAGTCCGCGACACAATGCGGCACAATTCACGCCGGTCTGATTCACGTCTACCCGGTTCACGCCAAGGCGATGTCGGCAGGAAGAAATAAAATCCCGGCCAATCTCCGAGGTATGCAGGATTGGCCGGGGCGGCAGTTCCCGCCGCGCGGTCGTGCCGCGGCAGGGAAATGCTTAGGGATTAGTGCTTGGCATCGCGCTTGGCTTCTTCGCGCATATTGCCGACTTCTTTTTGCACTTTGCCCACACCTTGCTGAACGTCACCCTTGATTTCCTGGGTCTTGTTGCCGGTTACTTTACCGACCACTTCGTTGACTTTACCTTTGACTTGCTCAGTAGCACCATGGGTTTGATCTTTGTTCATTTTAGCTCCTTGCGTTAAATGATCTTTAAGGCGAACCGGCTGATAGAAGGTGATTTCAACCCGGCCTATCAAGGCTCGCTTTGGCTTCAAACAACCGGGCAACCTGAGGTTTTCCGGGAAACATAATGAACCTCCACCGATGGATTGGTGCCGGTTCGTTACACCCTTCCAGTGTGAGCACGGATCGTGCCCGAGGCGTGTCTTAAACCGTGTTTCAAGTGCAGGCATCACGCCGGACGGGGCTGGCCGCCAAGGGACAGAACGGGCAGCCGGAGACCGTCCCGGCGGCAGGTTGTTTGTAGTTTTGGCATCGGATGGTAAAAAAGAACACGACCTGCGGCGTTTAATTTGCATAACATCGCGCGGTGGTTCTCAACCCCGGGGCAATCCAGTCAAGCCGGATCAATCCGCTGCAACGGGCGCAGCGGGTCGAAATCTTGCCAGCGCCCATCGACCACCCGGCCTTCACCGCGTTCGATATCCAACGCGCCCAGATCGCGCAACATCGCGATCACCGCATGTTCCTGTTCGATTTGATGCACTCCGACCGCCACCATCAAACCGGCTTGCCGCGGCGCATTGGCGTCGAGCTGCGGATCGCCGTCTTGCGGGGTTTTCTTGATCTCGGACAAGCCGCCGGCCAAGGACCCGCCATAAGCGCCGGCAAGCGCCCCCAACGCCGGGGCCAATGGGCCGAGTACGGGAATACCGGCGGCGCCGGCCACCGCGCCGACCGCGGCCCCGGTGGCGATGCCTTTGATCCCGCCCGCTTGGGTTTTTTCGGTATTAGGTCCGGTATGGTCGGCGTGTTGAGCCGCCTGGCCGGACGATTCCCGCGGCGGGGTGAGATAGAACGAGGCGATGGCATCCGCCTCGATATGCGCTTGGGTCAGGGCATCGATAACCTGCGTGACCTGTTCTTGATGTTCGAAGCGGCCGGCGATGATGTATTCCATAAGATCTCTCCTGTTGGCTCGGGTACCCGATATCAAGTACCGGAAAATTCAGCTTTGGAGCGCGTTAGAGCTGACTCTCGCGCTGCACCCCTCCATTCCGGCACGCTAGTTGCATGCCCACCAGCGTGAATTGCCGCTCAGCCCTGTCGAACGGGCATCTGCCCCGGTTCCCGGCGCGACCTTCCGCACAGTCGAAGTGATCGGTGTGTAAAAAATACGTGAGTCAGGTAATTTTTGGTTCGGGAGAGTTGCATGATGGAAGATAAACGCAGCGTGCAGAAGCCACTGTTTATCCGGGCAGTGATGGCTTGGACCCACGTCAGTCGACGCATGTTTCTGGGTTCGGCTGCGGGTATGTTGGCGGCGCTGACCACCTCTGCGCGCCTGCGCGCGGCGACCCGGGAACATACCTCGCAGGCTTCTGTGGTGGAGGATGCAACGGTACCGGTGGCCAAGTTCGGCAATGCCATGCCGATGACCTTGCATGTCAATGGCCGCCAATACGATTTCCTGGCCGAGCCGCGTGTGACCCTGCTCGATGCCTTACGCGAAAACCTGACTTTGACCGGCACCAAAAAAGGCTGCGACCGCGGCCAATGCGGCGCATGCACGGTGCTGGTCGACGGCCGCCGGATCAATTCCTGCCTGACGCTGGCGGTGATGCATCAAGACCAGCAAATAACCTCGGTGGAAGGCTTGGCCCAGGGCGATCCGTTGCAGCCCAATTTACATCCCTTGCAGGCGGCCTTTATCGAGCATGACGCATTCCAATGCGGTTATTGCACTCCTGGGCAGTTGTGCTCAGCCGTCGGGGCGATCCAGGAAATGCGCGCGGGTATGCCGAGTGCCGCCACCGAAAACCTGCAAGCGCGGACCATCAAGTGCAGCAAGGCTGAAATCAGTGAGCGCATGAGCGGCAATCTATGCCGTTGCGGTGCCTATCCCAACATCGTCGAAGCAGTACAAAGCGTGATGGTCAATCCGGTTTGACGGTTGGTCGATTCCACATTCAACCCGGTCCGACCGGTTTAGCTCTGGCAAGAGGCATCATGAACTCATTTTCTTATTTGCGGCCCGGCGACGTCACCAGTGCGCTGCAACATATTCGCACGCCCGGCGCGAAATTTATCGGCGGCGGCAGCAATCTGCTCGATTTGATGAAAGGCGGAATCGAACAGCCGGTGATGCTGATCGATATCAGCCACTTGCCCTTGAGCGAGATCAGTGCCCAGCCTGGCGGCGGCATCCGGATCGGTGCGTTGGCGCGCAATAGCGATGTCGCGGCCCATCCGCTGGTGCGGCGCAACTATCCCTTGCTGGCGCAAGCCCTGCTTGCCGGCGCTTCGCCGCAATTACGCAATATGGCGACGGTGGGCGGCAATCTGATGCAACGTACACGGTGCGGTTATTTCTACGATACCGCCTTTGACGCCTGCAATAAACGCCTGCCCGGGTCGGGCTGCGCGGCATTGGCCGGACGCAACCGCAATCATGCGATTTTCGGCGCCAGCGAACAATGCATCGCGGTGAATCCTTCCGACATGAATGTGGCGCTGACGGCGCTCGACGCCGTAATCAATGTGCAGGGTAGCCATGGCCGTCGCAGTATTGCTATTGCCGATTTCCATCGTTTGCCGGGTGAAACGCCGCAACACGAGACCAATCTCGCCGCCGACGAAATGATTCTTTCAGTCGATCTGCCGCCTGTGCCGTTTGACGAATACGTGTATTACCTCAAGGTGCGCGACCGCGCCAGTTACGCCTTTGCATTGGTTTCCGTGGCGGCGGCGCTGGACCTTCATCTGGGGCGCGTGACCGATGTGCGGATTGTGATGGGCGGTGTGGCGCATAAACCGTGGCGCGCGACGGCTGCGGAAGCGGTGTTGCGGGGCAAGATCTTGAGCGCCACAGCGGTAGCCGATGCTGCCCGTGTGGCGATCGATGGGGCACAGGCATACGGTCAGAACGATTACAAAATTGAACTGGCGCAGAGCGCGGTCGAACGCGCCCTGCTGCATGCGGGGGATCTGTCTTGAATCCATCTCAAGCTTATGTAGGGCAAGCGGTCAGCCGCGAAGACGGGATCGCCAAGGTAACCGGTCAGGCACGTTACGCGGCCGAATTTACGCTGCCCAATTTGACTCACGCGGCGCTGGTACTGAGCACGGTGGCGAGCGGCCGGATCAGCCGGATCGATGGTGCCGCGGTGGAACAGATGCCGGGCGTGTTGCTGGTGATGAGCTTTAACAATGCACCGACCTTGCCCGAAGGGGGGCATGCGGCCGCCGGAGCGCCGCCTTCCGGACGCATCTTGTCGTTGTTGCAGGACGACGTGGTGCATTACAACGGCGAACCGGTCGCGGTGGTGGTGGCGCAAACTCTGGAGCAGGCCCGCGCGGGCGCGGATCAGTTAAAAATAAGCTATGTCGGCGCGCCGGCCGCACTCGATTTCGAGCGTGCCAAAGCTCAGGCTTATCCGCCCAAAGCCATCATGGGCGGCCCGGTCGACAGTCTGCGCGGCGATCCAGTCGCCGCCTCGGCTCCCGCCGCAGCCCGATTCAGCGCGGTCTATACCACACCCATCCAGCATCACAATCCAATGGAGCCGCATGCCACCATTGCGCACTGGGAAGGTTCGCGTCTGACCTTGTACGATTCGACTCAATTCGTCGCGGGCGTGGGCAAGACAGTGGCCAAGACCTTCGGTATTCCGCCCCAATCGGTGCGCACCTTATGCTTGTATACGGGCGGCGGTTTTGGTTCGAAAGGATCGGTATGGTCGCATGTGGTGCTGGCTGCGATGGCGGCGCAAAAATTGAATCGTCCGGTCAAGTTGGTACTCGACCGGACGCAGATGTTCGGCATGGTCGGTTCGCGGCCTCATACCGAGCAATCCGTCTCTTTGGCCGCCGATGCCGATGGCCGGCTCGCCGCAATACAACACCGGGTGCAATCGCATACCTCGGTGATGGAAGATTGGGCCGAAACCTCGGCCTTGGTGACGCGCACCCTGTATGCCTGCGATAACGTGGCAACCAGTCACCGTCTGGTCAAACTGAATCTGGGCGTGCCGACCTTTACCCGTGCTCCGGGGGAAGCCACCGGCAGCTTTGCCCTGGAGGTTGCGCTCGACGAGTTGGCGTATCAATTGAAGCTGGATCCGATTGAATTGCGGCTGCGCAATTATGCGCAAACCGACCCGGACAGCGGCCGGCCGTTTTCCAGCAAATCGCTGCGCGAATGTTATGTGCAGGGGGCACAACGTTTCGGCTGGGCGGAACGTAACCCTGATCCGGGTTCGATGCGCGACGGCGAAACGCTGATCGGCTGGGGTATGGCCAGCGCCACCTATCCAACCAGGCGTTCGCCCGCTTCGGCCTCGGCGCGCTTATTGCCGGACGGCCGTTTGTTGGTGCGTTCGGCCTCGCAAGATCTGGGGACCGGCACCTACACCATCATGACCCAGATTGCCGCGGATGCGATGGGCTTTCCGCTGGAATCCGTGCGCTTCGAACTCGGCGACAGCCGGTTTCCGGCCGCGCCCGTCTCGGGCGGCTCGCAGTCGGCTGCGAGCGTTGGTCCGGCGGTGCAAGCCGCGACCTTGGCGTTACGCGCCAAGCTGATTGCAGCAGCGGTGGCCGACCGCGCCTCACCCTTATTTCAACTCGATCCGGCACAGGTCGAAATCACCGGCGGCTGGCTGCAGTCGCGCGGCGACGCGAGTTTGCGCGAAGCGCCGTTGGCTGTGCTGGCGCGCGCACCGGGGCAAACCCTGGAAGCTGTAACCGAAGCCAAACCCGGCGACGAGCAGGGGCGTTTTGCCATGCATTCGTTTGGCGCAATCTTTGCCGAAGTCAGAGTCGACCCGGCCTTGGGGGTGGTGCGCGTGTCGAAGTTGTCCGGCACCTACGGCGTAGGCCGTCTGCTTAATGCAAAAACCGGGCGTAGCCAATTGATGGGCGGCATGGTGTGGGGTCAAAGTATGGCTTTGCTGGAGCGCTCCGACCTGGATTTGCGCTACGGCCGTTATGTTAACGGCAACCTGGGCGAATACCATGTGCCGGTCAATGCCGATGTGGGGGAGATCGATATCGTGGTGTTGGACGAGCACGATACCGAGGTCAACCCGATCGGCGCCAAAGGCATAGGCGAAATCGGTATCACCGGTGTTGCCGCCGCCATTGCCAATGCGGTTTATCACGCTACCGGCCGGCGTGTGCGCGACTTGCCGATTACCCTCGATAAATTGATTTGAACCGCTGGATACTAAAGGAAATCGGATCGTGAAACAGATCAAGTCGAAACCCGTTTCAGTTAAACAAAAAGCCTCCAAGGATAAAAGTAAGACGCAGGATGCCTTGCATTTCGGCAACGGCGGCGAACTCCATCAAACTGCCGGTGGCAGCCATCCACCGCTGACCACCAATCAAGGTCTGCCGCTCGCGGACAATCAAAATTCGTTGAAAGCCACGCCTCGCGGCCCAACTCTGCTGGAAGATTTCATTCTGCGGGAAAAGATTACGCATTTCGATCATGAACGGATTCCCGAGCGAATCGTCCATGCGCGCGGCACGGGGGTGCATGGTTATTTTGAATTGACTCACTCGTTGGAGCGTTATACCCGAGCCAGGATCTTGACCGAGCTTGGCGTGAAGACGCCGTTATTTGCGCGTTTTTCCACCGTGGCCGGAGGCTCCGGTTCGTCCGATACCCCGCGCGACGTACGCGGTTTTGCAGTCAAGTTTTATACCAAGGAGGGCAATTGGGATCTGGTCGGAAACAATATCCCGGTGTTTTTTATCCAGGATGCGATCAAATTTCCAGATCTGATTCATGCGGTCAAGATGGAACCGGATCGCGGCTTCCCGCAGGCGGCGACTGCACATGATACCTTCTGGGACTATATGTCGCTGACGCCGGAAGCGATGCATATGGTGATGTGGATTATGTCCGATCGGACCATTCCGCGTTCGCTGCGGATGATGGAAGGTTTTGGCATCCATAGTTTCCGTCTGCTCAATGATGACGGTGAATCCACCTTTGTCAAATTTCATTGGCGTCCCAAGCTGGGTTTGCAATCGACGGTGTGGGACGAAGCGGTCAAGATCGCCGGTGCCGATCCCGATTTTCATCGACGCGACATGTTCGAATCGATTGCGGCCGGCAATTTTCCCGAATGGGAATTTGCGGTTCAGCTTTTTACCCAAGAGCAGGCCGACCAATTTCCCTTCGACCATCTCGACCCGACCAAGCTGATCCCCGAAGAATGGGCGCCGTTGCAAGTGATCGGTAGAATGGTGCTGGATCGTTGGCCCGATAATTTTTTTGCCGAAACGGAGCAAGTTGCCTTTTGCCCGTCGCATGTTGTCCCCGGCATCGACTTTTCCAATGATCCTTTATTGCAAGGGCGTTTGTTTTCTTATCTCGATACGCAGTTGTCGCGTCTGGGTTCGCCGAACTTCCATCAGTTACCGATCAATGCGCCGAAATGTCCCTTCGCCAACCAACAGCGCGACGGTCAGATGCAGATGCAGGTGCCCAAAGGGCGCGTCAGTTACGATCCCAGTTCATTGGCGGCCGACTCGGCGCGCGAAACGCCGCGTAGCGGTTTTGTCAGCGCCGCCGTCAACGATCATGGCGATAAAGAGCAGAACAAGGGCCGGCTGCGCCCGGCCAGTTTTGCCGATCACTATAGCCAGGCACGTCAGTTTTATTCCAGCCAGACTCAATTTGAACAGACCCATATTGCCAGCGCATTGGCATTTGAACTGTCCAAGGTCGACACACTTCACGTCCGCGCGGCAATGGTGGGACATTTACGCCATATCGATGCGGATCTGGCACAACGTGTAGCCGATGCTTTGGCTCTGGAAAAACTGCCGCCGGCACCGCCCAGTGCCGTGCCGGTACAGAATTTTAAACCTTCGCCCGCCTTGCGGACTATCGGCAAGATGAAACCGTCCCTGGACGGACGCACGGTAGCTATCCTGGTGGCCGATGGTTCCGACGGCGCGACCATAACCTCAATTGCCCAAGCGGTACGCGCTGCCGGTGCAACAGTAAAAATCGTTGCCCCCAAAGTGGGGGGCGCCAAACTTGCCGACGGCACGCTGTTGTCGGCGGACGGGCAACTCAGCGGCACCCCGTCGGTGATGTTTGACGCGGTCGCACTGGTGCTGTCACGCGAGGGTGCAGAAACGTTAAGCCAGGATGCCGCCGCTGTCGATTTCGTCCGCGATGCTTATGGACACTTGAAAGCGATTGCTTTCGATAGAGGTGCTGAAGCTTTACTGGATCAAGCTCATGTCCAAAAAGGGGCGGGTGTGGTCAAGACCAGCGCCAAGGCCGCATTTTTGACGGCGGCCAAGACGCGTCAATGGGAGCGGGAAAAAACCTTGCGCATGTTGGCTTAAAGTCTCAGCGTTTCAGGCCATGCGTCATCTGCCCGCATGGCCTGGAAATGACCGCTTTACCCACCCGCACTAATCTTGCGCGCGCTTGAAACGTAACAAACCGCTGCGTATCAACGGAGCCGTGCCGGGGTCCGCATGCAGCAACTCACGTGCGACGGCCTCGATTTCAGCCCGGTTTGTAGAAAATGCATCCAGTACATCATCTTGACGCGCCGAGGCTGCGCCAAAATGATCCTCCAGCGCCTCGACGGAAATCGCACATTCAATCGGCTGGTTGTCGACCTTCGCCTGGAATGCCACAGCCAGGTCTGTGGCGCGGTAGTACGGTGGGACTTGTGGGAAAGTAATCAACATCGCAACACCCCTCATAGGTTGTGGTCAACCGCACCACACGGCCGGTTGGCGCGGATCCGGCTCACTGCGCTCAGCGCCAATCAATTCATTCAATCAAGCAGCATATTTCATGCCGCGCGCCCAAGGCGCTTGCAGGTATGCGGTTTGCTGAGTTTCTGCCACGAGCGGCATTCCGGCCGCGCGATTGATCGAATGGATCTGCCCTCATGTCGTCTACTCTGAATTCACTCTTGATTGTTTCACCTCATCTCGACGATGCGGTATTCAGTTGCAGCGACTTGATGGCCAGTCATCCCGGCAGCTACGTCAGCACGGTCTTTACTGCGATGGCGGAAGACCCGCAGCTCAGCACTGAATGGGATCTGCGTTGCGGATTTTTCTCGGCGCACCGCGCGATGCAAGCACGCATTGCAGAAGATGAACGTGCTTTGAACGGATTACAAGCTCACGCGCTGAGAATGAATTTTATCGATCGGCAATATGGCATCAGTCCGCCTCTTGCGACCCTTGCGGTGGCGCTTGAAGTGCTGGTGCAACAGCATCTCGAGACGACAGTGGCGATACCGTTCGGCTTGTGCCACCCCGATCACGATTTGGTTCATCAAGCCTGTATTCAAGTGCTTAAACGCCATCCCGAGAAGGTCTGGCTGGGATATGAAGAAGCACCTTATCGAAATCGGCCCGGTTTGGTGCAGCAGCGTTTGATTGCCTTGAAGCAGCAAGGTCTGACGGCTACCCGATTCGCGCTCGACCTCGATCTTGATGCCGGTCCGCTCGATATCGGCGGTTTGCGGCTTAGGGCGATCTCCTGTTATGACAGCCAGTTGAGAGGATTTGGTGCCGACGATATTGCAGAAATTCATGCGCCAGGGCGCTATTGGAAGCTGGTCAATGAAGTCGCGCCTGCGGTTCAGGAACAAAACCTGAACTACATCGGGTCCATTTAGGAATACTGCATAAAAAGGCGGAGGTCGTGATGATCGGGATCGTTATTCCAGTTCACAATGAAGAATTGCGTCTTGAAGCCTGTCTTGACGCCGTGATCTCGGCCGCGCGTCACCCTCGTTTATGCAATGAAGTGGTTAAAATCGTTGCTGTATTGGATGACTGTGTCGACCAATCGGCGCACATTGCACGCACTTGCTGCGTTGAGGCGCTTTCGATCGATGCCCGCAACGTGGGTGCGGCACGCGCGGCCGGTGCCGACTACTTATTGGCTTGCGGTGCCCGCTGGCTGGCTTTTACCGATGCCGATACGGTGGTTGCCGAAGATTGGCTGGTGGCCCAGTTGGCACTCGATGCCGACTTGGTATGCGGCACGATCGCGATTGAAGAGTGGTCATTGCATGCTTCCGGCGTACGTCGTGAATTTGAAGCGAGTTATTGCGACCGCGATGGGCACCGGCATATCCATGGCGCCAACTTAGGGGTGTCGGCCCAGGCTTACGCGCTAGCAGGCGGGTTTCGCCCGCTCAAGGTTCACGAAGACGTCGCCTTGGTCAATACCCTGGTGGCGCGCGGCGCGCGCGTGGCATGGACCGCCGCGCCGCGGGTGATCACCAGCGCTCGGCGCGATTTCAAGATCGATGGCGGCTTCGGCACGTTTCTCGCGGCCTTGCAGGGCGGCGCCGAGACCAGCCATATGCCGCTGACGCCGGATCCGGCCGCGGATATATCCTGAGCCTGTTGCTCTAGAGCCAACCCTCGCGCTGCGCGACCGACCGGCCGTCAAGCGACCAGACTTCCAGCATGAAATCGGTTTCGAGATGGCTGACCAAACGCTTTAATTGACTGCGTGCATTAAATGCCGCGTGAACCTGCACCGCGTTCTGCCCGTTGTGCTCCACAGAATGACGCCAATGGCAGGCCAGCAGGGTGCCGTCGGGCGTCAATGAGGCGAGCGCATGGGTAATCAGTAACTCAAGGTCGGCGGGGTTCAGATAATAGGCCAACTCACTAATGACGATCAGGTCGAATTGCTGCTGCGGCCATTCGTGCGGCATGGCGCGCTGTTGCACTTGCACCTGGGGCAGGTCGCGCAGGCGTTGCCGTGCCAGACCCACCGCTGTTTCATTCAAATCCGAGACCAATAAGCGGCTGCAACGCGGTGCCAATGCCGCACTCAGTTCACCATTCGCGCAACCCGGCTCAAACCCTGACTGGTAGTGCAGCTCGGGCAGGGCGGCCAGCGTCAAAGCGCGTTTGCGGGCTTCATACCAACGTTCACGCATGGACCACGGATCGTCGCTGCTGCGATAGAGCTGAGCAAAATGCGCGTTACCGGGAACCGGCTTTAGATTTGCCATAGGCGGCTCTCTTCGAGCAAATCGCTGAGAACGCGATTATTGCCGTCACGTTGTGCGTGAAATTCACCCAATGCAGCCAGATCGCGTTCCGCATGGCTTTGACGCATAAACACCGGCAAGTCGGCCATCAGGCGCGCGACTTGCGCGTCGTGGCATAAGGTGGCCGCACCCAAGGCGCGGCCTGCATGCTGCAATACCAGCCCGGCGGCATGTTCGACACACAAACGTGTGCGTAACGCAATCCAGCGCACATTGGCGCGTGGCATCCGGTCGATAGCGGCGGCGGCTTCACGCAAACTGGCGGCGGCACTGCCCACCGCGGCCAGAATATGCCCCAGATGAGCGCTGCGATGCGGATCCGGGCGCAACTCCGCTTCCCGCATCACCACCTGTCCCAGCGTTACTGCCGCGCCGAACCAGCACGCCGCGATACCGGCTCCGCCGTGCCAAAATCCAGGCCGTTCGAAATAGGCATTGCCGGCGGCAACACGGATCGCGCTGGCCCGGTCGAAATGAACTTCGACACTGGCGCTGGGATGCATGCCGACTGCCTTCCATATATCGCCGTTGAGGGTAATGCCGGGCCGATCCAGCGCCACCGCATACAAGCCTGCCGTGCCGTCGGGTTCCCAGCCGGTCACCAATGCATGAGACAACACCGCGGCACCCGAACACCACGATTTGACGCCATTGAGCACCACTTCGGCCTCTCCGGTTGGGGTCGCGGTGACACGCGCCTCGGGTGATTCGGCGGCCCATACACCCCAATACCAGCCCGGCTGGTGGCGGCCGTCGCCCAGCTCGGTGAGGATCGCCAGGGCGTCGGTATGGCCTTCGAATAATTTGACCAGATTCAAGTCGCGGCCGGCGACTGCCGCAATCCGGTTCCAACGCTCGGCAGTTTGACCGGAGCTTGGATTGGGCAGATCGTCGAAACCGGTGTTGACCAGGGCATGAAAGGTTTGTCCCACCGCGGTCGGATCGGCCGCGTCGAAATTGAGCGCGGCCAAATGCGCTTTGAGTTCCCGCAGCCGCGGAGATTGATGCAAGGCCAAACGGCTGAGAAAATCGATATTCTCAATTTGCACGCGTTGATTCATGGAAGCCACCTTGTTTGGGATCTCATCCATGTGTCGTCAGCAATTAACGTTCCCGCGGCGGCTCGATTTTGTGCAACGATCTTTGAAGAGCGGCCGGCACGATCCGCACAAATGTCACAGGCCCGCGTTGTGATATATATGCCGATATAGTAAATTCTACCTGTTAATTTACCGGCGCAATCGCTTCACGTGCCGCCGTGCCCAGCATCCAACGCCACGCATCACCATGACTTCCTCCCATCCATTGTTTCCGAAAGACAGTAGGTTGGACACCGAGTCGACCCTCGACGGTGAGCGGCGTTCTTCGGCCGGCCGCCGCTTGCATGACAAGCTGGTCGAGCACGCGTTGACGCAGGTGAGTGTCGGAATGGCGATGGTCGGGTCCGAGGGACAGCTAATCGATGCCAATCTCGTCTTATGTGCGATGTTCGGTTATCCGCCGGCCGAATTGTCCCGCATC
>JAMFSV010000031.1 GCA_026225455.1 Burkholderiales bacterium
CGCCTTCGCCGCCATCGCTTGCGGGATAGCGGATCGACCACAGCGAGCCGTCCTTTTCCTCGTTGTTGACTTCCAGGTCGGACACCGCGGTCATCATCACCGGGTCCCAATTGACCAGGCGTTTGCCGCGATAGATCAACCCTTCGTTAAACAGGTGCACAAATACCTGGCGCACCGCCTCGGACATCTTCGGGTCCATGGTGAAGTATTCGCGCGACCAGTCGATCGAGGCGCCCAGGCGCCGAACCTGACGGGTTATGGTCGAGCCCGATTGCTCTTTCCACTCCCACACCCGCTCGACGAATTTTTCGCGGCCCAGGTCGTGGCGCGACAGTTTTTGCGCATCGAGCTGGCGCTCGACCACGATTTGTGTGGCAATACCCGCGTGATCGGTGCCCGGCAGCCACAAGGTATTGGCGCCGCGCATCCGGTGGTAGCGCGTCAGGCCGTCCATGATCGTCTGGTTAAAGGCGTGACCCATGTGCAGCGTGCCCGTCACATTGGGCGGGGGCAGTTGGATCGAGAAGTTTTCCCGGTCGGCGTCAAGCGTAGGTTGCGCGTAGCCGCGTTTTTCCCACTCCGGCCCCCAGTGGGCCTCAATGGTCTGGGGTTCGAAGCTTTTGGCCAGGGCATCGGTTGCCGGTAGGGGTGCCGAAGCCAGGTTTTCGCTGTCGCTCATGGTGAATTTCGCCGAGGTTACGTGTAAAGCTTTCAATTATAAGGTGGCGTGGCCTCAATCTAGCAGAGGACGGGCGGTTTTTATCGCGGCTGTCGTCCCAAGGCTGGAATTTGGCGAACCGGCCCTAAACATAGAGCATCGTGCCGGCAAGCCCCATGACCTTTATAATGAAGGCCCTAACGGAAGCCCCTCCATGCCTGATTTGCTTGCCAACCTGAATCCCGAACAACTTGAAGCGGTGACGCTGCCCAACGAACCCGCGCTGATACTGGCCGGGGCGGGCAGCGGCAAGACCCGGGTCTTGACCACGCGCATTGCCTGGCTGGTCCAGACCGGGCAAATCAGCCCCTCGGGCGTATTGGCCGTGACTTTTACCAATAAGGCCGCGCGCGAAATGCTGGGGCGCTTGACGGCGATGCTGCCGATCAATACCCGCGGCATGTGGATCGGCACCTTCCACGGTTTGTGCAACCGCATGTTGCGCGCCCATCATCGCGATGCCGGTTTGCCCCAGACCTTCCAGATTCTCGATACCGCCGACCAGTTGTCGGCCATCAAGCGTTTGCTGAAATCCTTGAATATCGACGACGAAAAGTATCCGGCCAAAAGCGTCCAGAGTTTTATTTCGAACGCCAAGGAGCAGGGCTTGCGCCCGGATCAGGTTGAAGCCAACGACAGTTTCAACCGGAAATTCGTCGAACTGTATCAAGCCTATGAAGCGCAATGCCAACGCGAAGGGGTAGTCGATTTCGGCGAACTGATGCTGCGTTGCTACGAGCTGCTGCAACGCAGTGCCGCCTTGCGCGCGCATTACCAGGCCCGCTTCAAGCATGTGCTGGTGGACGAGTTCCAGGACACCAACAAATTGCAATACGCCTGGCTGAAGTTGCTGGCGGGCGAGCATGCGGCCATGTTTGCGGTGGGCGATGACGATCAGAGTATTTACGCCTTTCGCGGCGCCAACGTCGGCAATATGGCCGATTTCGAGCGCGAGTACCATGTGCGCCATCTGATCAAGCTGGAGCAAAACTACCGTTCGCACGGCAATATTCTCGATGCCGCCAATCATCTGATCGAAAACAACTCGCGCCGTCTGGGCAAAAACCTGCGTACCGACGCCGGTCACGGCGAGCCGGTGCGAGTCTATGAAGCTGCGACCGATACCCAGGAAGCGGGCTGGATGGTCGAGGAAATCCGTTCCTTGATCAATTCCGGCGTGGCCCGCACCGAAATCGCCATCCTCTATCGCAGCAATGCCCAGTCGCGCGTGGTCGAGCATAGCCTGGTGGCGGCCGGGGTGCCGTATCGGGTGTACGGCGGTTTGCGCTTTTTCGAGCGGCAGGAAATCAAGCACGCTTTGGCTTATCTGCGTTTGATCGACAACCCCAACGACGACGGCGCGTTTGTGCGGGTGGTCAATTTCCCGGCGCGCGGCATCGGCGCCCGCTCCTTGGAACAACTGGCCGATTCGGCCCGCTTGTATAACTGTTCGATGGCTGCGGCGATTGCCTACGTGACCGGCAAGGCCGGTTCCAGCCTGGGCGCTTTCCTGCGCCTGATCGAAAAAATCCGGGTCGAGACGCAGGCCATGTCCTTGCCTGAAACCGTTGCCTACATCACCGATGCCAGCGGTTTGAACCTGCATTACCAGGCCGAACGCGAAGGGCAGGATAGGCTGGAAAACTTGCAGGAGCTGGTCAACGCGGCCACCGCCTTTGTCAGTGAAGAAGGGTATGGCATCGATGCCCCGGCGCGCATGCTGGCGTTGCGTCCGGGCGCCACCGATGCGGCTCAATTGACTGTGCCCGATGAAGACGGTTTGGTGGAGCTGCTGGATGCCGATGGCGTGCCGCTGCCCGACCAGATGACGCCGCTGGCCGGTTTCCTGTCGCACGCTTCGTTGGAAGCGGTCGATAACCAGGCGCAAGCTGGCCAGGACGCGGTGCAAATGATTACTGTGCACGCGGCCAAGCGCCTGGAATTTACCGCGGTATTTATCACCGGCCTGGAAGAAGGCCTGTTCCCGCACGAAAACAGCGCGATCGAAAACGACGGCCTGGAAGAAGAGCGGCGCCTGATGTATGTGGCGATTACCCGTGCCAAAGAGCGGCTGTATCTGTCGTTCGCGCAAAGCCGGATGTTGCACGGCCAGACACGCTACAACATCCGCTCACGCTTTTTCGACGAATTGCCCGAAGGCGTGCTGAAATGGCTTACGCCCAAGGTCGAGCCCGGTTCACGCTGGAATAACGGCCGTAGCGATGCCGGCTGGGGCCGCGACTGGTTCGGTCGCGGACCGGCCGCTCCTGCGGCACCGCCGCCGGTGGAGCGCCTGCCCGCGTTTGCGCAAAAACAGCGCGCGGCCGAAGCCGGTTTTAAGGTCGGTCAGGCGGTATTCCACACCAAATTTGGCGAAGGCGCGGTACTGGGCCTTGAAGGCAGCGGCACCGATGCCAAGGCGTTGGTGAACTTCAAGCGGCATGGGCAGAAATGGCTGGCCTTGGCGGTGGCGAAGCTGCAGGCGATTGAATAAAGCGCTTTGGATTCAAGGTGATGTGGGTTGCAATAGTAAAAAGGAGCGCCCCTTTTTGTTTTTGAGGCGGCCTCTTGGGCTCAATAATGCAAACCGACGGCGGCCTGAGTCTACGCGCCGAATCGGTCTGTTGTTCGCGTTTTAGGCCGTTCGGCATATACCTTGATATATACCATTCTCATGGCATATACTTTAATATATACCGCTGAAAGGAGCATTGCCGTGAGCCAAATCGCCAAATTATTTGCCAACGGCCGCAGCCAGGCGGTGCGCTTGCCGGCCGCTTATCGATTCGACGCCAAAGAAGTTTTCATCCGGCAGGATCCGGAAACCGGCGACGTTATTTTGTCGCTCAAGCCCGCGACCTGGGATGATTTTTTTACCACGCTAAAGGGCGCCGAGATACCTGCCGACTTTCTGGATACGCGGGAGCGCAACCAAGGTGTGCAAGAGCGAGATCCGTTTGATGGATGGCCGGAATGAAGCATTACATGCTCGACACCAATACGGTGAGCCACTTGATCAAGGCACATCCCGCCGTGGTTCAGCGCGTCATTGCCGTGCCGATGGCGGCTCTGTGCATTTCGGCAATTACCGAAGGGGAGTTATTGTTCGGTTTGGCGAAGCGGCCGGAGGCTGAGCGGCTCCACCTGGCGGTTCGACAGCTCCTGCGCCGGGTTGATGTTTTACCCTGGGGCGGCCCGATTGCGCAGCGTTACGGCAGGGTGCGAGCCGAGTTGGAGCGGCGCGGCAAGATCCTGGCTCCCCTCGATTTATTGATCGCTGCCCATGCGTTGGAAGTCGGCGCGGTATTGGTCACCAACGATAAAGCGTTCGGCCTGGTGAGCGATCTCGCGGTTGAAGATTGGGCGGCGTGATCGGGTACAAACGACGGTCAAGCTGCAAGTCATTGAATTAGCGCGGACGCGGGTGTGTACCCGACAAATGGGGTGTTCTATTTTGAACACCCCATTGTTCTAAGTTCGAGGTGAACTGCCTGTGTTACAGGTCGGCCAGGTGACTGCTCGGCAAAGTCCGATTTTTCGCTCAGTTATGCCAAAAGTAAATTCACTCCCATAAACTTTTATTCACCTGCAGGAATAAAAGGATAGCGAACTCTTATCGCCGATGGAGCTGAAATCTTGACTGAAAATTCCCTTGGTTCTCTCGAAGGCATCCGTGTCATCGACTTGTCGCGCGTCCTGGGCGGCCCTTATTGCACCCAAATCCTGGCTGATCACGGTGCAGAAGTCATTAAGATCGAACCGCCGGCCGGCGATGAAACGCGTACCTGGGGGCCCCCCTTCGAGAATGACACGGCGGCCTATTTTTTGGGCGTGAACCGCAATAAGCTCGGCGTATCGCTGGATCTATCGCAAGAGGCGGAGCGGCTCAAGCTTCTCGGTTTGCTTGAGCATGCAGACGTGCTGATCGAAAATTTCAAGCCGGGCACGCTTGAACGCTGGGGTCTCGGTTATGAGCAACTCTTGCAGACGCGTTTTCCGCGTCTCGTCCACTGCCGCGTGTCGGGTTTCGGCGCCGATGGACCACTGGGTGGATTGGCGGGCTATGACGCGGCGATTCAAGCCATGACGGGCATCATGAGTGTCAATGGCGAGGCGCGTGGCGGCGCATTGCGGGTGGGGATTCCGGTGGTCGATATGGTGACGGGCCTGAACGCCGCCCTTGGCATTCTGATGGCACTGCGCGAGCGTGAGCGCAGTCAGCGTGGTCAATTTGTTGAAGCGGCGCTGTTCGATAGCGCGCTGTCCATTCTGCACCCCCACGCGGCAAACTATTTCTATTCGGGCCAGTCGCCGCAGCGGAGCGGCAACGCGCATCCAAATATCACGCCGTACGATTTGTTTCATACCGGCAGCGGCGATATTTTTCTCGCCGTTGGCAATAATGCGCAATTCACGGCGCTGTGCGGCGTAATCGATATGCCTAGCCTGACCAGTGACGCTCGTTTCGACAATAACCACACCCGCAGTGCCCACCGGCTGGCGCTGCGCGCTGAACTCGAAAGCGCATTCTTGGTGTGGGACGGGGCACAACTCGCCAATGCTTTAATGCGCCAGGGCGTGCCATGCGCTCCATTATTGTCCGTTGACGCCGCGCTCGATTTGCCGCATACCGCACAGCGTGAAATGCGCGTGACGCTTGGCAGCTACCGGGGCATCGCGTCTCCGATCAAACTGAGCCGTACCCCCGCCACTTATCGTATGCCGCCACCGGAGCTGGATCAGCATGCGGATCAGGTATTCGGCGACAAATCTAAATTTTTCTAGTGTTGGGATGCCGTCATGAATTTCGAACTCACGCCAGAGCAGCAGTCGATTCAGACCGCGCTGGAAAAACTCTGTGAACATTTTGACGATGATTATTGGCTACAACATGATCGAGAGGGCGGATTTCCGCACGACTTTCATCGCGCTCTGGCTGATGCCGGTTGGCTCGGTATTGCGATGTCTTCCGACTACGGAGGATCCGGCCTCGGCATGATCGAAGCCGCGCTGATGATGCAGACCATCAGTGCATCGGGTGCCGGCCTTTCCGGTGCGTCAGCGGTGCATATGAATATCTTCGGCCTGAACCCGGTGCAGGTCTTTGGCACCGCCGAACAAAAGCAGCGCTTTCTTCCGCCTTTGATCCAGGGCTCGGACAAGGCGTGCTTCGCGGTAACCGAACCCGATTCCGGCCTCGACACGACCCATTTGAAAACGCTAGCCACGCGTGACGGCGACGACTATGTGCTGAGCGGACGAAAAATCTGGATTTCGACGGCACAGGTTGCCAACAAGATGCTGATTATTGCGCGTACCACGCCGCTTGATCGGGTGGCGAAGCAGACTCAGGGTCTAAGTCTGTTCTATACCGATCTCGATCGTTCTAAAGTCGAAGTACGCGAAATCGAAAAAATGGGCCGTAAGGCAGTTGATTCGAATCTGCTCTTTATCGACGGTTTGAGGGTGTCGCAGCAAGATCTGATTGGCGAGGAGGGCGCAGGCTTTAAATACTTGCTGCACGGCTTGAACCCCGAGCGGATATTGATCGCCGCGGAGGCTGTCGGTCTCGGCCAGGCAGCGCTGCAACGTGCTACACAGTATGCCAAGGAGCGGGTCGTGTTCGGCCGGGTGATCGGGCGCAATCAATCGATCCAGCATCCGCTGGCGCAGGCATGGATGCAGCTTGAAGCGGCCAAACTGATGGTGTTCAAGGCCGCAGCGCTGTACGACGCGGGTCAGGCCTGTGGCGCTGAAGCCAATGCCGCCAAATATCTTGCCGCGGAAGCGGCGTTTCAAGCATGCCAGACCGCCATCGCAACCCTGGGTGGCATGGGGTATGCAAAGGAATACCATGTCGAACGCTATTTGCGGGAGAGCTTGATTCCGAGGCTCGCGCCGGTCAGTCCGCAGATGATCATGTGTTTTATCGCGGAAAAAGTGCTTGGCTTACCGAAGTCGTATTGAAATCGCGACTGACCCATGTCACATGGATGATGGGATTTGTATGGACGTTAAACTTGTTGCACGTACGCTTGATCTCTTTGAGCATTTCGCCGCAGAATTGCGGCCGCTCCCGCTAACCGAACTGGCCGCACTGATGGCTGTGCCGGTGTCGAGTTGCCTTGCGCTGGTGCGTACTCTTGTCAGACGAGGCTATCTTTACGAAGTCAGGAAACGCGGCGGCTATTATCCAACGCGGCGACTGATGCAACTGGCACGAGCTATCACCGCAGCCGATCCGGTGGTTGAAGGCGTGCATCCATACTTGGTCGGGTTGCGCGATGCGACCGACGAAACCGTGGTATTTGGCAAAATCGACGGCCTGACGGTGCTCTATCTTGATGTGGTGGAGTCACGTAAGCCCATTCGTTATATGGCGGCACCGGGCGATACCCGGCCCGTGCACGCGAATTCGATCGGCAAGGCGATCTTTGGCGAACTTACGCCCATCGAGCAGCAAACGCTCGCAGCGAAGCTCGGTTTCGAGCGTTTTACCGCGCATACGACGGTGGACTTTGCCGCGCTTGCAACTCAAGCCGACGTTTCGAGGCAGCGCGGCTGGCATGTCAATTTAGGTGAAAGTGCGCCCGAACTCTCGGCCGTGGCAATTGCCGTAAAAATCGGCGGCGATTGGTATGGCATTTCAGTGGTCGGGCCCACCGAGCGCATCGAGCCGCTACAAGAGGCGCATGCGATGCAGTTGGCTCAGACCAGGCATAATATTGACCACTTTAATCCATCGTAATCGGCGGTTTCGCCGGCGTGCCGGGGGCGGTTGCATCGGGCAGGGTAAAGCAGCCCCGATAGGTGGCGTAGAACGAACAATAGAGCGCCGTGGTCATCACCAGCGAGAACGGCACGATGACCGTGGTCATGGCGGACAAGCTTAAGCCCAGAGCCATCAGGACTGTGACCAGGATCATCGAGGCGCCGATAATCACCACGCCCCAGATCAGGAAATACAAGGCAAAAGCCGCACGATTGCGCCAACAGGCGATAAAGCTGAAAAATAGCGCTTTTTGCGGCGGGATCTCATGCCAGGCAGTCAGGATCGGGGCAAACCAAAACAGCATCAAGACCGGAATCGACGCGGCGGCCAGCAGGGTCAGCGTCAGCGATTCATCGCTGTTTTCCAGGGCGGTTTCGGAAACGCTCCCGTCAAATACCAGATTAAACAGCAAACCGCCGTCGCATAAAGCCGACAGGCCGAGCAACAGAGCCACCGCGACGATGCAGACGAGACCCAGGGTCAGCAACTGGCGCGCCACGCCCGGGCCGTAGGCATGCAACCCCGCGACCAGGGTAGTCGGCAGCACCGGTTTGCCGACGATGGTGTCGCGGCAGGCAATCATAAAACCGACCGAAACCGTGGGCAGCAGCACGACTCGCAGCAAGATACCGGCCACGGGGACGTACGACAGCACCATCATCAAGAAGAAGTAGGTGAAAAACAGCATCAGAAGCGCGAGTGGATTCCGGCGGAACAGCCAGATACCCTGACGGAACCACAGATAACCCGCCTTCGCGTTGACTTCATTGAGTTGCATATGTTCTAACGGCCTTCAATACCAGGTAAATAGGGGGCAGCAATGCGCTCCCGCAAAATACGCTCGAAATGTGTCGGATCGTGCGGCTTCAGCATTTCAGCCGTACGAGGGCGGTAAAAATCATAGAGACGCGAAACCCAGAAGCGCAAAGCGCCTGCCCGCAACATGGTACGCCAATGCCGCACTTCCTCCGCGGTAAACGGACGTACGCTCTGATAGGCCCTGAGCAGGGCATGGGTGCGTCCGGTGTCGAGCACGCCGCTGTCGAGGTCGGTGCACCAGTCGTTGACGCAAACGGCCAGATCGAACAGCCATTTGTCGTAACCGGCGAAGTAGAAATCGAAAAAACCGCCCAGTTGGGCGCGACTCTCAGATGCTGCGCTATCGACGAACAGGACGTTATCGCGGAATAAATCGCAATGGCACGGGCCTTCCGGCAAAGCGCGGTAATCGTCGCTCGCAAAAAACGCGCTCTGGAACACCAGCTCTTCTTGTAGCAGCGAACGTTGGGCCGCGTCTAAAAAAGGCTCGACCGCGGCTTGGGTTTGCTGCCACCAGGGCAGGCTGCGCAAATTCGGTTGATGGTGCGTGAAAGTGCGGCCGGCCAGATGCAGGCGCGCCAGCATCTGCCCGACTTCGGCGCAATGGGCGGCAGCGGGGTTCACCAATGCGGCACCCGCGAGTTTGGTCACGATGGCCGCAGGTTTGCCCAGCAAGATGCCGCACAAGTCGCCGTCGCGGCGCGGCACCGGGTCGGGCACCGGCACGCCATGCGCCGCCAGATGCCGCATCAGTTCCAGGTAAAACGGCAATTGTTGCGGGCTGAGTTGCTCGAAGAGCGTCAACACATATTCGCCCTGAGTGGTGGTCAGGAAGAAGTTGCTGTTTTCGATGCC
>JAMFSV010000032.1 GCA_026225455.1 Burkholderiales bacterium
ATCCAGTTCGGCATGCCGATCGCCACACCGTTCGGTTTCAAGGACATCGACAAGCTCAGGCTGCAATTGGACCAGCCGGCCTATCGCAATGCCCATGTCGTGATTGCGTGGGAGCACACCATGGCCGAACGTTTGGCCCGAAACCTGGTGCAATCGTATGGCGGCAACCCATCGCAGGTACCGCGCTGGAACAGCGACGATTTCGATAGTATTTATATCGTCAAAGTGGATCGCCGCCAGGACACCATCACCACCAGCTTCTCGGTCGACCGCGAGGGTTTGGACAAACAATCGAGCGTTTGCCCCGGTCCGGCGCCTATTGCGCCCTGAGCCGCACCCCCGACACTCCGACACCCCCAGTCACCCCCTCACACCCTGATTACAGGCTTGGTCGCGCCTGATTCAGGATGGATCGGGGCCGGCCTTCTGCTGCGCCAACCACAGGGCACCGGCGGCGGAGTCGGCCGCAGCCCGCACCAGGCGCGCCTGGTGCGGGCTGGGAATAAACTCCGCCAACGCAGGGGCCAGGCCGCCCGTCAACGCCACCGGCAAGCTAACGGCCGGGTCCAGCGCCGTAATCATGCGCGCGATCTCGGCTCCGGCTTGCTCCAGCAATGCGCGGACAAAGGGGTGTTGGCGATGTGCCAGGACCGTCGGCGCCAAGCCCGCATAGTCGGCCTGGCGGGCTGCCGCCAGCCACGCAATCAAGGTTTCACGCGTGTGCGCGCCACAGGCGTCGAGCAGCGCGCCGGCATAAGCATCGACACTGGCACGGCCGTCGAGCGCATATTGCGCATACTGCATGGCACGCAAGCCCAGCCATGCACCGCTCGCTTCGTCGCTGGCCGGAAAACCATAACCGCCTACCGTTTCGCAGCGCCCATCACGATTCAACACCGCGCCGATGCTGCCCGTGCCCAACGCGATCACCACCCCGGGTGCACCTTGATGGGCTCCCAGCAGCGCCGTGTAGGCGTCGCTTTCGACCACCAACTGCCACAGCGGCGGCGCCGCCGCCACAAAAGCGCGGCGCCATGCTTCATGATTCACTCCGGCCAAGCCGCATGCCAGGATGCAGGACGACCAAGGTGGTGCTGTTTCATCCATCCCGTCCAAGCGCGCAAAAGCTTGCACCGCCGCGCTCTCGATCGCGGCCCAGGCCGGGGCCGCGCCCAGTGCCAATGCCGACGGCCCCGCTTGAGCGCGAGCCAGCACCCGGCCGCGGCTATCGGCCAACACCAGCCGGGTTCCGCTGCCGCCGCCATCAACGCCGATCAGATAACGCAGCGCGAGGCGCTCCGCCACGGAACTCATGACGAGACTCCGGTGGGCGTCGAGCGCGAAAGGGAAAACAGGGGAAAGGCAAACATCGAAAAAACCGGCATCGTGGAATTTATTGCGGACGGCGACATGCCATCAAGATGCCGCGATTCGCGTCGTCGTTAGTGCGGGAAACCACCTCGTAACCGGCGCCTTGGCATAAGGCATCGGCCTGGGCAAAACAATCGTTCCACGAACTCGCGCCGCTACAGCTAATCCGCTGCGTCGGGCGGCCGTCGGAAGTAAACAAGCTCGGTGCGGAACTGCACGCGGTCAAAAGAAGCGCGGCAAACGCCGAAGTGATACGCATCGTCTCAGTCCATTAATTGGCTCGTGAATCAGCTCACGAGCTTAGCCACGTAGTGTGTCCCATGCGATTTATATCGCAAATCGAGGCGCTATGGTTGGATGCTGCACACTTTGTCGCTTGCGGCGCGTTTCAGACCGCACTTCCGGGGACTTGGCCAAGGCGGATTAGTAATAGCCGTAATGCGGCCCGTGTGCGTAATATCCACGCGCCGGCACCACCACACAGCCGCTCAGTGCAACACTTAACAAAGCAACCGTGGCAATCAGTAATAAGCGTTTCATAGCAGTCTCCAGTTGAGGTGGACTGACTATAACGAGCGCACCTGCCGACTAGCGTTTCGAGATGTAAGGAAGTGATGCGAGTTCTGCGCCGCCGACATCGGCCAAGCCGACTTGAGCCTGGGCTCAACGACCAGCCGTCACAGATCGCGACTAAGCGCGATAATGCAGGGGTAATGTCGAGTTACATGCCGCGCAAGTCTGTCATATGCGGCAGGCAGGTATTTTTCAGGAGCAGCAGATGAGATCCACCCGCGCCGTCGCCGCTGTCGAGCGACTCAAGGAACGCAGTCAAAACCCGAATTACGCGATGATCGTGGCCAGCGGCCTGTTTTATCTGGCCTTGCGCACCGGCGAAGGCGGCACCGAGAAACTCAGCCAGCCCCTGCCGCTTGACGACTTTGTCAAATTCGTCAACGGCTTCGGCCCGCCGAAGCCGCGCAAAATCAGCAAGCTCGACGAGGCTTTTGAAAAGCAACTGGTGAGAAAGGCCGATTGAGTGCCGCTCAGGCTAGCGCGGGTAGCGGCCTGAGCAGCACCGTCAGCGACCGCACGCCCTGCGCCCCCCGGATCAGGATACCCTCGATATCGGCCGTGGCCGATGGGCCGGTCACCAGCACCGCATAACGCGCGGTGGCAAAATCCGCACAGCGGTAAATATCCTGGATTCCCGGCAAGATCGCCGCCGGATCCAGCAACACCACCAGATGCTGCGCCAGATAACCGATTGCGTTCACCTGATATTCCGCTTCGCTGAACCAGACCGAGCCGGTTTCGGCAACGCCATAACGGGCGCGAACCACCGCAATCTGCACGTCGTGCAGCGAGGCTGGCGGCGTTGCGGCGCTCAGGGGCCGGTCGCCGGCCACTTCCGGGCTGGCCGAACAAAGCGGCAAATCGGCGCCATGCAAAGCTTGGATCTGCTGCCGCAGATCGGCCGCGGAAGTGTGCGGCTCGACCTCGACACAGCGCCCCCCCATCAGCTCCAGCGCCGTGCGAAATTTCGCCAGACGAGCATCGGCGTCCGGCACCGCGGCAGGAAAATCCGGCACGGCCGGCAGCGGCCGCGACTCGGGCTGAGCCGCGCGTACCCGAGCCAGAAAAGTATCGCGCGTCGCGCTACTGCTGCTCTTGGCCAGAATGGCCGCGGATGTTTGAGTTGGATTTGGGGTGGTCACACGGGGTCCTTGTCTTTAGCGGCGGCCCGATTTTGTTTGTACCAGTCATGAAAAGTGACTTTGGGCGTCTGCGGCAAATCGCGCTGCAAGCCCCAGATATTCAAGGGGTTATACAAAACAAAGTTGGGCAGCCGCTCCAGCGCCACGCCCATCGACTTGACCGTGGCCCGATACAGTTTCGGGCTGGCGAGTAATTTCCCCGCCATCTTCAGCGCCTCGGTTTTCACAAACGGCAACTCATGGCGTTCGGCAATCACCGTGCGCCATTTATAAATTTGCTCGTGGATATTGATCTTGACCGGACAGACATTGGTACAACTGCCGTTCAGCGTCGAAGCAAACGGCAAGGCGCTGAATTTTTTCAGGTCGTAGGTCGGGTTGATAATCGCGCCGATCGGGCCGGAATAAGTGCTGCCATAAGACAAACCGCCGCTGCGCCGATATACCGGGCAGGTATTCATGCACGCGCCGCAGCGGATGCATTTGAGCGAAAACCAGAAATCCTCCATCGCCAACCGCTCGGCACGCCCATTGTCGACCAGGATAAAATGCATCTCGGTGCCGGGCCGCGGCGCGCGAAAGTGCGAGGTGTATTGAGTGATGGGCGAACCCAAGGCACTGCGCGATAACAGGCGGATAAACACCCCGAGATCCGCGATGCGGGGAATCAGCTTCTCGATACCGATCGAAGCGATATGCACCGGCGGCACATTGGCGGATAAATCGGCATTGCCTTCGTTGGTGCACACCACCACGGTACCGGTCTCGGCCACCGCAAAATTACACCCGGTCATGCCGCCCGTGCGCTCGGCCACAAAATACGGCCGGGTATTCTGGCGCTGGCTTTCGGCCAGATAATGCACATCGCTATTGTCCGGGTCGGTGCCGATGGTGCGCCCAAACAGCTCAGCCACATCGGTGCGCAATTTGTGCACCGCCGGCATCACGATATGGCTTGGTTCTTCCTGGTCCAATTGCTGAATCCGTTCCCCGAGATCGGTTTCCATCACCTCAATACCGCGCGGCTCAAGGTAATCGCGCAAACCGCATTCATCGGTCAGCATCGATTTGCTTTTGACCAGCTTGTTGATGCCATGCCCCGATAAAATCTGGTGCACGATCACGTTATGCTCTTCCGCATCGGCGGCCCAGTGCACCGTCACCCCGTTCGCTTCGGCACGCTCGGCAAATTGAGCCAGGTAATCGGACAGATGGGATAAGGTGTGTTCCTTGAGTTGCGAGGCCCGTTCGCGCAATGCTTCCCACTCGGGCAACGACTCGCTCTGCGCATCGCGCTTGCCGCGAATATCCCACAGCCGCCGGTCATGAAACGCCACATGATCGGTCTGCGCAATAAAAGACGCCGCCCGCTTGGCATGATCGACCCGTTTGCCGGATGCCGCTTGCTTGGTTTTGCTCGCTTTGAACACACTCATTCGCGCGCTCCATTCAGGATCTGCGCCAGGTGAATGAATTTCACCTCCAGACCCAGGCGTTGGGCGCAACCGCGTTGATGCATCAGGCAGGACATATCGCCGGAAACGATATAGTCGGCACCGGCCTGCTGATGATCGCGCACCTTGTCCTGGCCCATACGCACCGATACGGCTTCTTCGGAAACCGAGAAGGTGCCGCCAAAGCCGCAACACTCGTCGGGACGCGCCGGTTCGACAAAACGAATCCCTTTGACCCCGGCCAATAACGCCAGCGGTTTGGAGAACGGCGCGCTGTTTATTTCCGAAATCGAGGCTTGATGCAAATGGCGCAAGGCGCTGCAACTATTATGCAGTCCTACCGCATGAGGGAATTCGGCCCAGGGGAAATCCGTGACGCCCAGGACGTCGTGCAGGAACTCCGCCAGGTCATAGGTGTTGTTGCGGATCGCCGTCACATCGGCGGTTTGTTCGATGGCGGTGAAATGCGCGCGGATATGGTTCACGCAACTCGCCGACGGCCCGACGATGTAGTCATAACCGGCGAAATTGCGGGTGAAAACCTGCTCCGCCCCCGCCGCATCTTTTTGCGCGCCGCTATTGGCCATGGGCTGGCCGCAGCAGGTTTGTTCGCGCGGGTAGTCGACCTCGACACCCAGCCGTTCCAGCAGTTCGAGCGTCGCAATCGCGACCTCGGGATAAAACGCATCAACAAAACACGGGACGAATAAGGCGACTTTCACTGTCTCTCCGTGGATATCTTCCGCTCTCGATTAAATTCCAAATGCCGGGCCGCTCGGCCTTTCGGCCAACGCCGGTTAGCATAGCACCAGGTTTGCCGATGCGTATCCAAGCCGCATGCCAAAACTGCAACTCATGCGATAACTGATGCCGCGCCTCCCGACCTGATTTGCTACTTGCATATAAAAAACATACGTACTAGTATGTAAAAAACCAATCTTAATGGAGCTTGTCATGCCTTTAGTCCGTATTTCATTCAAGCAAGATAAGTCGGCCGCCTTTCGCAAAAGCGTGGCAGATGCGATTCAAGGCGGCTTGATCGCCGCGGGCGTGCCGGAACACGATCGCTTCCAGATTATGAGCAGCCACGGCGAGGACCTCATTTATGACGCCAACTACCTGGATATCGCGCGCAGCGACGGCATTGTGATCGTGCAGATCTTTCTCGCCGCCGGCCGCACGGTCGACAAAAAGCGCGCGCTTTATCGCGGCATCGTCGAGCGCCTGGTACGCGAATGCCAGGTCCGTCCTGAAGACGTATTTATCAATTTGATCGAATGCGCGATGGAGAACTGGTCGTTCGGCAACGGCGCCGCGCAATATGCCGACGCGCCGCCGGCCCATTTGGCCAAACCGGCTTGATGGATACCGTGGCGGATACTGGGGGGACGATTCAGCGATGATGGAAAAAGCCGTATCGAAGCGTACCGCGCTGGTACAGGCGGCCAAAGCGCTGCTGTGGGAAGGCGGTTATGAAGCCATGAGTCCGCGCGATGTGCTGCAGCGCAGCGGCGCCGGGCAAGGCAGCCTGTACCACCACTTTTCCGGCAAACAGGCGCTGGCCCTGGAGGCGCTCGACGAAATCGCAGCCGAAGAGATGGCGGCAATCGATGTGGTGTTTCAGCGTAACGCGCCGCCGCTGGCACGGATTCGCGCTTATCTGCAACGCGAACGCGAAGCCTTGCGTGGCTGCCGGCTGGCCCGGCTGGCGAATGAAAGCGCCATCGAATCAGCCGAGTTTCGGCGTCCCATTGGGGTTTTTCTCGAGCATATCGCCCGGCAGTTGCAAACTTGCCTGGAGCAGGCCCAAGCGGCCGGCGAACTGCCCGCGACCGTAGGCACAGCGGAGGTGGCTGCCGCCTTGCTGGCGATCGTTGAAGGGGGGTTTGTCCTGGCGCGGGTGCATTGGGACGCTCAGCGCATGCAACATGCGCTAAACGGCGGGATCCAACTACTCGACGCCCTTACCCTGCGCGGAGCGGCCTAACGAGCGAGCGGCGCCCTGATTCATCAGTTTCAGGCCGCCGGCAAACCTTGGTCGGAGCGGCTCAATCCGTGGCGCAATCGCGTGGCAAAGGGCCCATGAATAATTGCCGCGGCCGGCCGATTTTCTGGTCCGGCTCCGAGATCATTTCGTTCCACTGCGCAATCCAGCCCACCGCGCGCGCCATGGCAAAAATGCTGGTGAACATGGGGGTAGGAATGCCCAAGGCACGTTGCACAATACCCGAGTAAAAATCGACGTTGGGGTACAGCTTGCGCGACACAAAATATTCGTCTTCGAGCGCGATCTTTTCCAGTTGCATCGCCAGCTTGAATACCGGCTCGTCATGCAAGCCCAGCTCTTCCAGCACCTCATGGCAGGTCTCGCGCATCAGCTTGGCGCGCGGGTCGTAGTTCTTGTAGACACGATGACCGAAACCCATCAGCTTGACCCCGGAATTCTTGTCCTTCACCTGACGGATAAACTCGGGAATTTTATCCGGCGTACCAATCGCCTCCAGCATATTCAACGCGGCTTCGTTGGCGCCGCCGTGTGCCGGACCCCATAGACATGCGATGCCGGCGGCGATACAGGCAAACGGATTGGCCCCCGAGGAACCGGCCAGACGCACGGTCGAGGTCGAGGCATTCTGTTCATGATCGGCGTGCAGAATCAGGATCCGGTCCAGCGCGCGCACCAGTACATCGTTGACCTGGTATGGCTTGCCTTCTTCCGAAAACATCATATGCATGAAGTTTGCGCTGTACGACAAATCGTTGCGCGGATACACAAAAGGCAGGCCCTGGGTATATCTGTGCGCCATCGCCACCAGCGTCGGCAGTTTCGCAATCATGCGCGTGGCGGAAATATCGCGGTGGCGCGGATCATGAATATTCAGCGAGTCGTGATAAAACGCCGACAAGGCTCCGACCGAACCGGTCAGGACTGCCATCGGATGAGCATCGCGGCGAAACCCGCGAAAGAACATCTGCATTTGCTCATGCACCATCGTATGGTGCGTCACAATGTCGACAAATGCCTGCTTTTGCGCGACCGTCGGCAACTCGCCATGGAGCAGCAAATAACAGGTTTCGAGGTAGTCGGCATGGACTGCGAGCTGCTCGATCGGATAACCGCGATACAGCAGTTCGCCCTTGTCGCCGTCAATGTAGGTAATCGCCGAGCTGCACGAGGCAGTCGACATAAAGCCCGGGTCGTAGGTAAAACGGCCGGTCTGACCGTGCAACTTGCGCACGTCGATTACGTCGGGGCCCATAGTGCCTTTGATGATCGGCAATTCCACGCTAGGCGTGCCATCCGAAAAGGCCAGTGTCGCGATCAGTCGCGTGTGGGGCATTCAATCCTCCGTAAAAGGCAAACCGCTGAGCAAATTACCGCTACGAATATCGATATTCACCGAATAACTCGCACTGTATCTTAAAATCTCTTAACTTGCTGCAATGCACCATTCTAAATCGGCCGGGGCGCCATCCCGCCGATCGGCCCGAATGCCCGTCCAGACTTAGCCAGTCTGGACGGGTGTTGGCGGCGCGACCGCGGCCGCGCACGCTACAATGTTAGAAAACCTAAGCATTATCCAGCCGGGAATCAGGTCTTATCGGTCACTTTCGATCCTCCGCCGACCGCCGCCACCGGATTTGCCCCACACCTGTTTATTACCATTCATGTCAAACGCCGCCTCCGCTGCACCGTCATTGCCCTTTCGCCAGGCCCTGTTGGCCATGCTGGGGATTGGGCTGGTCAATATGCTGGTCGCGTTGGACCAAACAGTCGTCAGTACCGCGCTGCCCTCGATCGTATCGGAACTGAAGGGCTTCGAATATTACGCTTGGGTAGCAACCGCCTACCTGCTTGCCTCGGTCGTGACGGTACCGATCTTTGGGCGGCTGGGCGACTATTTCGGCCGCAAACGCTTTGTCGTCGCCTCGGTGGTGATATTCGTCGCCGCCTCCATCTTGTGCGGTTTGGCGGGCAGCATGCCGATGCTGATCGCCGCTCGCGGTTTGCAGGGTTTCGGCGGCGGCATGATGGTGAGGACCGCCTTCGCCTCGGTCCCCGATCTATTTCCCGATGCCCGCACCCGAGTGCGCTGGCAAGTCGTGCTGGCTGCGGCTTATGGCGTCGGTACGGCAGCCGGACCGTCGCTGGGCGGCTTTCTGAGTGAACATTACGGCTGGCGCTCGACCTTTTTTATCAATTTCCCGGTCGGGGCCGCCAGTCTTTATTGCATCAGCCGTTATTTACCCAGCATCCGGCACAGCCGCTCGGGCCGCATCAACCTTGATGTGGCGGGCGCGATATTGATCGCGATTACCCTGGGCGGCCTGCAAATGCTGGTTGAAGGCCTGCCGGCCAGCGGCCTGTCGTGGGCCAACCTGCGCCTGGTGCTGCTGATCGCAGCCAGCATCGGCCTGCTGCTTTGGTGCGAACGGCGCGCCTCACATCCGATCCTGCCGCTCGACTTGTTTCGCCATGCGGACATCGTGCGCTTATTCATGCTCTCGGGTCTGGCCGGTTTTGTGATGTTTTCACTGATCTTTTTCGCTCCGCTGCTGCTGCAAGGCGGTTTCGGCTTATCGCCGCAGACCGCCGGCGTATTGGCGACCCCCTTGGCAGCGTTTATTGCGGTGGGCAGTATTCTCAATACGCATATCGTGGTGCGGCTCAAACAGCCGACGCTGATCCTCAGCCTCGGCTTCTCGCTGATGTTATGCGCCTGCCTGGGTACGGCCGCCACCTTTCAAAGCACGGGACACTGGCTGCCGGTATTGTCGATGATGGCGGGCGGTACAGGTTTGGGTTTTGTGCTGAACAATATGAATATCTTCGGCCAGGAAATTGCCGGGCGCGAGCGTTTTGGCATCACCACCGCGCTGATGCAATCGACTCGCATGGTCGGCGGCATGCTGGGCACCACGCTGATCGGTACGCTGGTAACCCATACCTACGCCTCCGGCGTGGCCGCCGCGTTCAAAAATCTGCCCGGCGCCGAACCCGCCAGCCGCTGGATGGCGCGCTTCGACGACCCGCAAATCCTGGTCGATCCGGCGTCGCAAAACCGCTTGTTGAGCGAGCTGGCGCACACCGCCTTATCCGGCCCGGACCTGCTGCAGGCCTGCCGCGCGGTACTGGTCAGCGCCATCCATACGGGACTGCTATTGACCGCGGCGGCGGCCCTCGCCGCCGTGTTGATGGTGCATAAGCTACGCCACATCGTGCTGCACAAACGCCTGAGCACCCCGCTAACTGCGGCGTCTGTGCCGGAATGAGGCGACGTGCAACAGACGCGTGTAACGGGCGCGTGCACCAGGCGACACGCCCCCCACCTCCCCATCAAGCACTAGGCCGCGTCATCTCCAACGGCGCCAGCCACTCGTCATAACGATCCGCCGGGACATAACCGAGCGTCATCGCGGCCTCGCGCAGGGTGGTGCCTTCGTGATGCGCTTTTTTGGCGATCTGGGCGGCCTTGTCATAGCCGATATGACGATTCAGCGCCGTCACCAGCATCAAGTTTTTGGCCAGATTTTCTTCGATCCTGGGCAGATTGGGCTCGATACCCGCGGCGCAAAAATCGTTGAAAGCGGCACAGGCATCGGAGATCAGCGTGATGCTTTCGAGCACGTTGTGCACCATCACCGGCTTGAACACATTCAACTGGAAATTGCCCTGAGTCCCGGCAAAAGCCACCGCCGCGTCGTTGCCGAACACTTGCACGCACACCATGGTCAATGCTTCGCATTGGGTCGGGTTGACCTTGCCCGGCATAATCGACGAACCCGGTTCGTTTTCGGGAATGGTCAGTTCGCCAATGCCGCAACGCGGACCGCTGGCCAGCCAGCGCACGTCGTTGGCCAATTTCATCAGGCCGCCCGAAAGCGTACGCAAACTCGCCGAGACGTTGACCAAAGCATCGTGCGCCGACAAGGCAAAAAACTTGTTGGGCGCCGAGCGGAACGGCAAACCGGTCAATTCGCCGATATAGTGCGCCGCCAGCTCGCCAAAACGCGGATGAGAGTTCAAGCCGGTACCGACCGCCGTGCCGCCGATGGCCAGATCGTAAATACCCGGCAACATCTGGCGCACCGTCTCCAGGCCAAAATCGAGCTGGGCCACCCAGGCGCCGATTTCCTGCCCCAGCGTCACCGGCGTCGCATCCTGCAAGTGCGTGCGGCCGGTTTTGACGATGTTGTCGAAGGCCTGGGCTTTGGCCGCCAAGGTGTCGCGCAGGCGGCCGACCTCGGGTAACAAACGCTGTTGCAATTGTTCCGCCACCGCAATATGCATCGCGGTGGGAAAGGTATCGTTCGACGACTGGCCGCGATTCACATGATCGTTCGGATGCACCGGCGTTTTACTGCCGAGCACGCCGCCCGCCAGCTCAATCGCGCGGTTCGAGATCACTTCGTTGGCATTCATATTCGACTGCGTGCCCGAACCGGTCTGAAACACCACCAGAGGAAAATGCTCGTCAAGCTGGCCCGCCACCACTTCCGCCGCGGCACGCTCGATCAGTGCGGCCACCTCGGGCGGCAACTCGCCGAGTTCGGCATTGGCCATCGCCGCCGCCTGCTTGAGCAGACCCAAGGCCCGGATCACCGAGCGTTGCCAGCGAAAACGCGCCACCCCAATCGGAAAATGGTGAATCGAGCGTTCCGTTTGGGCGCCCCAGTAACGGTCGGCCGGCACCGGCACACTGCCCATCGAATCGGTTTCCTGACGCGGTGTCAGATCGTGCGTGCTCATGGCTGGCTCCCTATGCCGAAGTTAGACTGAAAAGTATAGGGCAAGCCCGGACTGGACGCACGGCAAGCAGCGCCTGACGTCCCGAATTGGCCCGGTGGAAAGCCATGCGATTGGCCTTGGCGGCGCCGCGCAATCTACTCGACAATAGCCGCTGGGTCAGGATCAGGCGCAGGAGACAGATGCCATGCAAGACAACACCAACACTAAAATTCTAGGCCTGATCGGCGGCATGAGCTGGGAATCGTCGGCCGAATATTACCGCCTGCTCAATGAGGGTGCCAAAGCGCGCCTGGGCGGCCACCACAACGCCCGCAGCCTGATGCTGACCGTCGATTTTGACGAAATTGAAGGACTGCAGCATGTCGGCGACTGGGATAGTCTGGCTGCCAAAATGGCCGCTTCCGCACGCCAACTTGAAGCCGGCGGTGCCGGATGTGTGCTGCTCTGTACCAACACCATGCATCTGGTGTGGCCGGCGATCGCGGGCGCCATCACCATCCCCGGCTTGCATATCGCCGACCCGACGGGGCATGCGATACGCGCGCGCGGCTTTGAACGAGTCGCCCTGCTGGGGACACGTTTCACCATGGAACAGGATTTTTATCGCGGCCGACTCGAATCCCAATTCGGTTTGAAGGTCAGCGTACCCGATGCCGCCGACCGGGAAATCGTGCACCGCATTATTTACGATGAACTGTGCCACGGCGTGATCAAGCCGGCATCGCGCGCCGAATTGCAACGCATCATTCAAATCCAGCGCGATCTTGGCGCCCAATGTGTGATCCTCGGTTGCACCGAGATCATGCTGTTGATCCGGCAGCCCGATTCCGTCCTGCCGGTATTCGATACCACGCATTTGCATGTCGAGGCCGCGCTGGATTGGGCTCTCACCGCATGATGGAGCGCTCCGCCATAACACCGGGCCGCGGCGCCGCCAGCCGGCGCTAGCGCCCGACGTGGCGTTGCCCGCCCGGCTGGATTGAACTCCATTCGATCAGGCTGATAAACCCGTCGCGCACCGCAATCACCATCGAGCGCTGCTGCACATACACCACCGTGCCCGCCGAGTAATGATGCACTTCGGTCCAACCGACCGCACGCCGCACAAAAATTGCCGTGCCGTTAACGTGGGCCTTGCATTCGAATAAACCAAACGCCCGCACCTGGCGCAGGATGGTTTCCACCGAGGCGCCAAAATCGATGGTCCGCTCGACGTCGCTCGGCATCTTCCAATAACTGCCGTCCGGCTGCGCTTGCGCCCCGCTCCAGAGCGCCTTGAAATTCCCCGCGACCCTGGCTGCCAGTCGCTGCGACGCCATCTGGATTTTTAAATTGATACTCTCGTGCGACTCATCGTGGCTCAGGGGAAACGCCTGCTGCGCCAGAATATCGCCGGAGTCGAACTGCGGCGATACCTTGTGGCAGGTCACACCCCAGTTGGGTTCGTCGCGCAAGATGGCCTGGATCATCGGATAGGGGCCGCGCCCTTCCGGCAGCAACGAGGGATGAAAATTGACGGCATACGGCAAGTAGCGGGACCACTCGCCGATTTTCCAGTTATACGAAACGATCACCAGCACGTCGCAGCCGAGCATCTCAAGCTGCCGCAAATCGGCCTCCTCAAGACGCGATAGCTGCACCGGGATCTTGAGCTCACTCGCCTTGTTGACGATATTGGTGTTGTGTTCGTGGTAATCGTCGACCGGTACCGTGAACAGCTTCACCGGCTCCCAGCCGGCTTCAAGCAGGGTATCGAGAACGCCCAGCGAGCGATCGATCCCGGTAATGGCAAAGCGCATGGCATTCCATCACTAAAGTGGTCACATCAGGCGGGCTGAGCCCCGAGCCGGTACGGCCAGGCCGCAAGGCTCACCACCGCATACCGCGCTCGGCGGGCAAGGACACCCCGTCAGGGCTGCGGTCTAACGCGCGTCCAGTAAACCGCGTTGTAGCAGCAAGTCTAGCACCGCCCGCACCCCGACATCGGGCAACTCATGATGCGCGTCGACCACCAGGTCGGGATGAAGCGGTGCCTCGTAGGGCGAATCGATCCCGGTAAAGTGTTTGATTTCCCCGGACCGGGCCTTCTTGTACAAGCCCTTGGGGTCGCGCGCTTCAGCCACTTCGAGCGGGACGTTGACAAAGACTTCGATAAAATCGTCGTAGCCCAATACTTCCCGGGCCAGTTGGCGATCGACCTGCAGCGGCGAAATCAAGGCGACCAGCACGATCAGGCCGGCATCGACCATCAGGCGCGCCACTTCGGCCGCCCGGCGGATATTTTCCGCGCGGTCGCGGTCGCTAAAACCCAGGTCGCGGTTGAGGCGGTAACGCAGGTTATCGCCATCGATCAAATAAGTATGACGGCCATCCGCAATCAAACGCGCTTCGAGCAAGTTCGCCAAAGTCGATTTGCCCGCGCCCGACAAGCCGGTGATCCAGATCACGCAGGGCTTTTGCCCCATGAGTGCGGCGCGCTGCGCTTGATTCACCAGCAAGCTTTGTAAATGGATCTCGGCTTCCGGCTGCGGCGTCGAATGAGGGGTTGAGTCGGCTTCGCTCATGGTGTGGGTCCCTGGGATTCAATATTGGACAATTCCGGCCCCAAGCCTTCAAACAAAGGCTGCAGTACTTTAGGCTCCGGACGCCAGCGTTCAAGCGAGGTGCGAAACAGCGGTTGACGCACCTGGGCCGCGCTGGCAGTGATAACTTGACGCTTGGTATGATGAAATTCGAGGCATCGCGCGTCCCACTCCAAGCCGCAGTGATCGAGCATACGGCGAACATTGGGCTCCAGATCGGTCACCAGATCCTCGTACTGCACATCGATCATGACGCCTGCGGGCAATACCTGCTGCCAGTGTTGCATCAACGCATCATAAGCACGGTAATAGCGCCCCAGTTCGCCCAGGTCGTAGCTGAACGGAACATCGTGGAACAGCCGGGAGAAATTGGACAAACAGGTTTCCACCGGGGCGCGCCGGCTGTGAATGAACCTGGCATTCGGTAAAGCCAGGTGGATCAAGCCGATATAGATGAAATTGAACGGATATTTATCCGTAATGTGCGAATACTTTTTACCGTCAGTCACGCCGCTATAGATACGCTCCAGATATTCCGCGCCCAGCGGCACCAATTGTTCACCGGCCAAGCCTTCCAGCGCTTCGATATCGATCTTGCCGGGGTCGCCCTCGGGCAGTGCCACCCGGCTCGACAGGGAGCGGGCAAAATCGGGGCTTTCCCCCGCGCCGAACACCCGCGGGTGACTCGCCAGGATTTGTTCGATCAGGGTCGAGCCGGAACGCGGCATGCCGACGATAAAAATCGGCGCGCCGGTGGCATCGCCCAAACCGCCCTTGGCCTTGATCACCTCGGCATTCAGCAGCGCCGGCAAGCTTTCGAACAACTGTAAAGTCAGCGCCTCGTTATACGCCACGTTGGTACGCTTGAGCGCATTGGCTTGCAGGAAGTGCTCAAACGACAAGGCATCGCGCCCCATATCGGCCAGCGCCTGACCGTAAGCAAAATGCAACTGGGCCTGGCTTTCGGTAGGCAAGCGCGCCACCTGCGCCATCAGTTTTTCCATCGCGATAAAGCAGGGATCATCGCTGCTCAAGCGCTTCGATTGAACGAAGTTGCGGTAGTACGTGGTGTTTTCCGGCGCAATCCGGATCGCATGGCGATAGGCCTCAT
>JAMFSV010000226.1 GCA_026225455.1 Burkholderiales bacterium
CGCCTTGACAGCTTTATGCCTGGGCGATATCGGCTATGCCGCGCCCACCATTGTCACGGTCCCGGGCATGCCGCCGGTGGCCAATCCCTTCAACCTGTATGGCGAAGCCGGCACCGACCATTTCAGCCCGGCGGTGGCGGGTGCCCTGCCTCGGGTTTATGTGCCCAACTTGCGTTCCAACGATGTGTATGTGATCGACCCGGCCACGCTCAAGGTGGTGGACAAATTTCCGGTCGGCTACAGCCCGCAACATGTGGTGCCGTCCTGGGATTTGCAGACCTTGTGGGTGGCCAACAATGCCGAAGGCCGGATCGACGGCAGCCTGACGCCAATCGATCCGAAAACAGCCAAACCGGGCAAGTCCATCATGGTGGACGATCCCTACAATATGTATTTCACCCCGGACGGCCGGGAAGCCATCGTGGTGGCGGAAGCCCATGCCCGGCTCGATTTTCGCGATCCGCATACGATGGCGCTCAAATGGAGTTTGCCGGTGCCGCAGTGCAAAGGGATCAACCACGCCGACTTTTCGATCGACGGTAAATATGCGCTGTTCACCTGCGAGTTTGGCGGCAAGCTGGCCAAGATCGATCTGGTCAACCGCAAGGTGGTCGGTTATCTGACGCTCAACAAAACCGGCATGCCGCAGGATATCCGCATCGCCCCCGATGGCCGGGTGTTTTATGTTGCCGACATGATGGCCGACGGCGTGTTTGTGGTCGACGGCGACAGCTTTACCAAAGTCGGTTTTATCCATACCGGCGTCGGCACCCACGGCCTGTACCCCAGCCGCGACGGCAGCAAGCTCTATGTGGCGAACCGCGGCTCCAATCAGGTGCATGGCACGCGTCATGGCAAAGGCAGCGTCTCGGTGATCGATTTTGCCTCGCGCCAGGTGGTCAAGACTTGGCCGATTCCGGGTGGCGGCAGCCCGGATATGGGTAACGTCAGCGCGGACGGAAAAATGTTATGGCTGTCCGGCCGCTTCGACGACGTGGTGTACGCCATCGATACCAGCACCGGCTCCGTGACTTCCATCCCGGTCGGCATGGAACCGCACGGGCTCACTGTGTGGCCGCAACCCGGACGTTATTCGCTGGGGCATACGGGCAATATGCGCTGAGTGCGCCAGACAAGATGGCGTCTTGCCGCGCCAGATTTAAAAAAAGCGTGCGGAAAGGACGAATTGCCAAGTCCTTTCCGCACGCCGCTTATGTGACACGCTGCGCCCCGCTTATGCAACGCTCGGCACAGCTTTAATGCCATGCTTTACTGCGATGCATTCCTCGCAGTTCCAACCGCGCTCGAAGCCAAATCTCCCATCCCATTCGCCCTGCCGCCCGGCACGATACCCATGGCTTGAAACAGCGCGGCTGTATCGGTCAAGCGCGCACTGACGGCGCGAATCTCGCTCAGGCGGGCATTCTGATATTGCTTTTCACCGGCTCGCACCGCGCTCGGCGCGACCGATCCGGCAGCGGCGCGCCGTTCGGTGTCATGCCACGCCTGTGCGCTGTGATTGCGTGCACTCGCGGCCGCCGCCTGGGTATCGGCATCGTGAGTCAAGGCGGTCAAGCTATCGGCCACGTTCTGGAATGCGCTCAATACCGTTTGCTGGTAGTTGCTTAACGACGCCTGGTAGGCGTCCTGAGCCGCCCGGCGTTTGGCCAGCAAAGCACCGCCATGGAACAAGGGCTGGCTCAGGGATGCGCCCATACTCCATATGGCACCGGCCGCGCCGACCGCGGAGGGGAAAGTGAAACCCGCCTGGCCAAAGCTGCCGGTAATCGACAGACTGGGGAACAGGTTCGCCGTGGCAACCGCCACTTGCGCCGCCGCAGCCTTCAGCGCCGCATCGGCGGCCAGGATATCGGGGCGCTGCTTAAGCAAATCGGACGGCACCGCAACCGGCACCGGATCGGGCAAACTCAACGCGGCCAAGTCCAGATCCGGCGGTGCCGCATCGGGCGTGCGCCCCATCAATACCGCCAGCGCATGACGCATGGCCTGCCATTGCGTCAACAAAGCCGGCACGGTGGCACGCAAGGCGTCGGCGTTGGCCTGGGCGCTCAGTACGTCATCGTTGGATGCCGCGCCCAACTGGTAACGACGCTGCATTTCGCCGGTATCGATATCGGCCAGCACCACCAGGCGTTCAGTGGCATCGACCTGAGCCTTCAAAGCCGCGGCATTAATCGCGGCAGTGACCAAGTTGGCCGCCAAGGCGCGGCGCACGGCATCGAGTTGATACGATTGTGCATCGACTTGCGCCGCCAAGGCCGAATTGGCAAAACGCGCGGCGCCGAATAAATCGAAGGTATAACTGGCGTTGAGCTGCCCGCCGAACACATTGTAGAGATTGGTTTGCGGTCCCAGCTCAGGGATCCCGAGCGCGCGTTGCCGGCTGGTTTGAGCCCCGGCATCGAGACTGGGCAACATCGATTCACCGACTTGTGCGCGCAATTGCCCACGCGCGGCGGCGAGATTGTGGGTCGCCTGGGCCAGCGAATAATTCTGGCGCAAGCCCTCCTCGACCCACGCATTCAGCGTGTCCGAGCCGTAAGCTCGCCACCATTGCGGCACGGCGCGCGCGCCCAGGGCGAAATGCTGGACCGCGCCGTCGCTACCGGCTAGGGCCGGCGTTGCGTCGACCGCATAATGGGCCGGTTGCGGCATGGCCGGAGCGGTTCCCTTCGGACCCAGTGCGCAGCCCGCCAATAGCACCGCGCTCAGATACGCGGCATGCCGGGATTGCAATAAATGGAGTTGCAATGAATTAGGGCGCATTAAAAACTCCCCTCGATCGCCGGAGCATGGGTATGGCCTGTTTCATGAGGTTTGACCTTAAAGCAAAGCGCATACAAGGCCGGCAGATAGAACAAGGTCAACACGGTGGCGATGGTGATGCCGCCCATCAAGGCAGTGGCCATCGGGCCGAAGAAATTGCTGCGCAATAAGGGGATCAAGGCCAGCACGGCGGCGGCGGCCGTCAGCGTGATCGGCCTGAAACGCCGCACGGTGGCACCGACTATCGCGTCAAACCGCCCGCGTCCCGCCGCAATATCCTGCTCGATCTGATCCACCAGAATCACCGAATTGCGCATGATGATGCCCAGCATTGCAATCGTGCCCAGCATCGCCACAAAGCCGAACGGCTGGTGGAACAAGAGCAATGCGCCGACCACCCCGATCAAGCCCAGCGGCGCGGTCAGCACCACCATCATCACCCGCCCGAAACTTTGCAACTGAATCATCAGCAGGGTCAGCACGGCAATTGCCATCAGCGGCATCTGCGCTGAAATCGACGATTGGGCCTTGGCATTTTCTTCCACCGGTCCGCCGACTTCAATCCGATATCCCACCGGTAAAGACGCGCGGATTTCCGCCAGCTTCGCGTCCAGGGCATTGGTCACATCGATGCCTTGCACCCCGGCACGCACGTCGGACTGAATGGTAAGAGTCGGTTGCCGGTCGCGCTCCCAGATCACGCCATACTCAAGGTCGTTGCGCAAATGTCCCAAGGCGCCCAAGGGTACCGGACCCGACGGCGTGGGCATGGATAGCGAAGTCAAGTGCGAGGGGTCGACCCGTTCGCTGCGCGGGGCGCGTAAATCGACACTGATCAACTTGTCGCGCTCGCGATATTGCGTCACGGTATAACCGGACAAACTCATGGCCATAAAATTCGCGATCTGCTGCGAAGTCACGCCCAATTCGCCGGCGCGTTTCTGATCGATTTCGAAGCTGGCCGAGCGCTCGGCCGGTTCATCCCAATCGAACTGCACGCCAACCGTACGCGGGTCTTTACGCATCACGGCGGCAACCTGCTCCGCAATCGAACGCACCGTCGAGATTTGCTCGCCGCTCACTCTGAACTGCACCTGGAAACCGACCGGCGGTCCATTTTCCAGACGGGTCAGACGGGTCCGGACACCGCTGAATTGTTCGCGCAACGGCGCCTCCAGCGCGTGGGCCAAATGTTCACGATCGGCCACCGACTTGGCCGTCACGACAAATTGCGCAAAATTGGCACTGGCAAGTTGCTGGTCCAGCGGCAAATAGAAACGCGGCGCACCGGTGCCGACAAAATCGATCACATGGTCGATTTCCGGGCGGCCTTTGAGCAGGGCTTCAAGCCGTTCCGCTTGTTGCTGAGTCGCGGCAAACGAGGCACGTTCCGGCAGGCGCAAATCAATCAGCAATTCGGGGCGATCCGAGCTGGGGAAAAACTGTTGCGGCACTTGGCCAAACGCGACCAGGGCACCAATAAACAGCAGCGCCGTGACTATCACCACTCTACCGCGATAAGCCACACACCAGCCCACAATGCTGCGCAAACGCATATAGACCCGGGTTTGGTAGATCGCGTGTTCATGCTCCTCGGCATCGTGATCCACATCATGCACTTCGGCATCGGCCGCGCCTGTGATATGCGTCTGCGGCTTTTCCTTGAGCAAATGGAAACCGAGTAAGGGGATCAACACCACAGCCGCCAGCCACGACAGCAACAAGGCAATCGCCGACACTTCGAAAATCGAGCGGGTGTATTCACCGGTGCCCGACTTGGCCAGGGCGATCGGCAGGAAACCCGAAACCGTCACCAAGGTACCGGTCAACATGGGGAATGCCGTGCTGGTATAAGCAAACGCCGCGGCGCGCCGGCGATCCCATCCTTGCTCCAGTTTTACCGCCATCATTTCGACCGCGATAATCGCATCGTCGACCAGCAAACCCAAAGCCAGTACCAAAGTGCCCAAGGACACCTTATGCAAGCCGATATCGAACTGATTCATAAACAGCGCGGTGACGGCCAGCACGATGGGAATCGAAATCACTACCACCATGCCGGTACGAAAACCCAATGAAAGCAGGCTGACCACCAGCACAATCCCGATGGCTTCGGCGACCGCTTCCAAAAAGTCGTCGACCGACTTTTCCACCGCGTGCGGCATGCTTGAAACGGAAGTCAGCGTCAGTCCGGCCGGCAAGCGCGCGCGCAATTCGGCGGTACGCTGATCCAGCGCTTTACCGAGTTTTATTACATCGCCGCCAGGTTGCATGGTGATGCCGATACCCAGCACCGGCTTACCGTCGGCACGCATTTGCTGGGTCTGTGGGTCATCGTAACCGCGGCTGATGGTGGCAATATCGCCCAACCTGAAAGTACGATTATTGACGCGGATCAGCGTGTCGCCCAGCGTTTTCAAATCGGTGTATTGCCCGGTAGGCCGCACATACACCCGGTCGCTTGCCGTCGTGATCAGACCGCCCGATGCTATCGAGTTCTGGCCATTGATCAGGTCCCCGAGCTGTTGCGGGTTAATCCCCAGATGTGCAAATTGCGAGTTGGAAACATCGATATAAATATGCTGGTTCTGGTCGCCGAAATAATCGACCTTGGCAACGCCCGCTACGCGCAGTAATTCCCCACGCAACTGGTCGGCGTAATCATGCAGTTGAGCCGGCGAAAACCCGTCGCCTTCCAGCGCATAGATATTGGTGTAAACGTCGCCAAATTCATCGTTGAAAAAAGGACCCTGGATGCCGCCAGGCAGCGTCGTTGCGATATCGCCCACCTTTTTGCGCACCTGATACCAGGTCTTCGGCACTTCGCTGGCCGGCGCCGTATCCTTGATCGTGAAAAACAGCAGCGATTCGCCGGGGCGCGAATAACTGCGCTGGAAATCGACATCCGGGGTTTCCTGCAATTTGCGTGCGATCCGGTCGGTCACTTCTTCCTGGACTTGACGCGCGGTCGCGCCCGGCCAAAAAGTCTGGATCACCATCACCTTGAAGGTAAAGGGGGGATCTTCCGACTGCGACAAGCGAGTGTAAGAACCGATTCCCAGCAGGGTGACCAAGACCAGGACAAAGGTGACCAAAGCCTGATGTTGCAAGGTCCACGAGGATAAATTGAAACGGCCCGGGGCGCTCATAATGCGAAGTCCTCGGCATGTAGCGGCGCGATGGCTTTCACGGTCTCGCCTATGGTCAAGGTATGCACGCCCTGCACCACAATGTGCTCACCCGCAGCCAAACCTCCGGCCAGCGTAACGCTGCGTTCGCCATACTCGGCCACCGTCACCGGGCGCAACTCCAGACGCGCATCGGCCGGCCGCACAACCCAAACGGCGGGCTGGTTGCCTTGATGGAACAAAGCCGTGGCCGGAATCTGCACACTCGCCGGCTTATTTTTAGCAGCGGCATTGGTCACCGCATCGATGGCAACCTCGCCGGTCATCCCCAGACGCAAGGCCGGGTCGGGTGTATCCAGCGTCACCTTGACATGGAAGGTACGGCTTTGCGGGTCGGCTGCGGGACTCACTTCACGCACGGTGCCATGCAATACCTGTCCGGGCAGCGCTGCCAGCGTCACGCTAGCGGCTTCCCCCGAGCGTATCGAGGCAACCTC
>JAMFSV010000227.1 GCA_026225455.1 Burkholderiales bacterium
GCGGCCGAGGCCGAGGTCACCTAGCCTATGCCGTCGCTCGCCATAATCCGCGCACGCCTTCGCCTTGACCAAGGGGGTATAGCGGCCACGGCTTGTTTTGACGGCGTGCCGCGTTTCAAAAAAACCTGCCCAACTCCTTGGCCAGTTCATTCAGTACGCTCATTTCCTGAGGCAGGATTTTGCGCATCAATCCCGGTTTGTTCCAATCGCCATATAACAATGCCACGGCGGAATTGCCGCACCTCACGGGCAACAGGATAAAACCTTGGGCATCCGGCAGCGCGGTTTTGAACCAGTCGGGAATATGCAGGCTGAAATTCGGCGCATTGGAATCCTCGATAAAAATTCCCATGGAATTGGCCAAGGCCAGGTGAAACACGTCGGGCGAGAAATCCTGGCCGAATTGCAAGCTGGGCAGCAGGGCCGCGATGTTGGCGCCGAGTCCGAAACGCGCGGCGAATACACCGGCTTTTCGGTCGTGCAGGAACACCAGCGCACGCGAAAAACTCAGGCTGGAGAGCATGGTTTCGAGTGCCATGGTCAGTGCTTGCGCGCCGTGTTTTTCCGAGGGCAGCGCACGTAAATCGTTGAGGCATTCACGCAGATGCCGCCGGGTATCCTGGATTTTGACCTGGGCGGTTTGCGCGCGTAAATTGTCGATCTCTTTCATGTGCTGCGTGCTGCCGCTATCTTGCGCGAGGCTGCGGGGAATTTCCAGCAGAACGCCGGGCTCGATCTTGAGCACCTCGCTATAATGCGCGGCGACCTGCGCCAACTGTTCGTTGGCGAGCTGCGTGTCGGCCGGTATTTCAGTCAGAAGGGTGGAGACGTCGGTAGAAAAGCTGGTGACCGCTTGCAGCCATTGCACTTCGGCCGGCAGGCTCAGGTCCTGGTGGGCCGGGTCGAAGCGCTGCATGCCGCTATAGATCAAACCAGGCAGGCCCCAGCGTTGTGCCGCTTCCAATCCCAGATCCTCGAATGAGATGCCGAGTACTGCTTCGCAAGCCTGGTCTTGACCTTGCCCGCGTGCCGTCGATTCATGGATCGCCTGCCATTCCTGTTCCAGATAAAACAGACAGAGCAAGCGGCCCAACTGACACATCAGCGTGCACACCACTGCTTGTTCGCTGCCATGAATGTCATGGCTATCGGTGACTTTGCGGGCAATGTAACTGGCCAGCATGACCCGGTTCAGCTCCAGTTTCGCGTCGATGCGCTCGGCCTTGGAAGAGGCTTGGCGAAAGTGGTCGATCAGTTTCACCCCGATGACCAGGTGACCGACGACTTCCACGCCCAGTATCATTAGCGCGCGGGTCACGGTGGTGACGTTGCGGCCAAACGAGATATACATTGCCGAATTGGCCAGGCGCATGACCTTCTGCGTCAAGCTGAAGTCGGACAGTACCACCTGAACCAGTTCGGCGAAGTTGCTATCTTCGTTCTTCATGGCCGAGATGGTCATGTGCAGCGAATTGGACAGCAGCGGAAACTCGCCCCGCTGGTTCATCCTGGACCAGAGTTTCTCGAACAATGCATCGTTATTGTTAGTTTTCGGCACTTATTGGAGGCTAAGAAATCGTTTTCAGGCCGTCGTCACGGAAATCGAAGCGGTCTTCGAGACGTCGAGAAGGGTTGCACAGGGAGCTCAGCCGCAGAAATAGAGCAAGATTAGCCGACGTGGGTGAATAACACAAAGCGATTCCCGACGCGGTAAAGGGATATAACGTCGAAAAACGGAAGTCAAGGGGGCGGTGCGGCAATTCGCAGGGGCCGGGCAGTTTTAAACGGGTGCCGATATTGCCGCGGTTCGCCGCGGCGATTTCCCCGATTTGCCAATTATTCCGGCCTCCATCGCGATGGGTTCACTGGTAATCCAATCGATCAGGACCGCGGCGTATTTCGCTGCGCGGCCGCGGCTCTCATGCGAGCGAGGACGGTCGAAAAATGGTTAAAGTCCGCGCGGGTCCCGGGGATGTTCAACCACACCGCGAGCTCATCATCGAAAAAAGGGCTGGCCTCGGAAAGCTTCTGTTTGCCAAGAGGCGTTAAAGAGACGATGGACGAGCGCCGATCGGCCGAATCCTGCTGCCGCTTGCACAAGCCTTTCTGTTCGATCCGGTCGACCGCCTGACTGGCGCCGCCCACAGTGATCGCGAGCCTCTCCGCAATATCGTTGACACGGCATGCCTCGGTATCTTCCAACACCAGCAGCAGATTGAAAGTTCCAAGCGGAACGCCGGTCTCATTGCGCAAGCGCGCATCGACCGCGTTCCAGAGATCCGTTTCAAGTCGTACAAGGTCATCGAATACTTGTCGCAAATCCATTGTGCTCTCATTTTATATTAGTGCTAATATAATATCAGCTTTCCAATTTTAGACCGATCGACAGCATCACGGTAGCCGTTGCCGACAAGTTTTCTCATCCGTCACCGGCACCGAAATAGAAGGAGCTTACTTATGCGAGCGATTTGCGTGACACCCAGCCGAGGGCTGGAGGTTCGCGACATCCCGACCCCGAACCAGCCGGCGCCGGGGCATATCCTGGTGGACATGGATGCCTCGGCGATCAACCATGGCGACAAGACTTTCCTGAAAATGCCGACAGCATTGGGTGGCGCGCTTGCGGTCCGCCAGCATGATGTGTGGGGTGCTTCGGGATCGGGGCGGGTGGTGGCGGTGGGAGCGGGCGTTCCGGCGGACTATGCGGGCAAGCAGGTGGCGATCTACCGCTCGCTCGGCAGAAGCCCGGAGAGTGTCGGGCTTTGGTGCGAAAGAGCGCAGGTGCCTTACACGAGTTGCCTGATCCTGCCGGATCGGGTTCGTGCGAGGGATTATTGCGGGTCGCTCGTCAATGTCGTCACGGCCTACGCCTTTCTCGAAGAGATCGTCGAAGCGGGTCACCAGGGCGTGATTGTCACGGCCGGAAATTCGGCTACCGGATATGCCCTGGCTTCACTCGCGCGCAGCAGGAAGCTGCCCGCGATTTTCCTGGTACGCACCGAGGCAGCGCGGGAGGCGCTCGGCCGTTTGGGCGTGGAGCATGTCATCGTGACAAACGAGGGCTTTACCGAGAGGCTCGGCGTATTGTCCGCTGAACTTGGGACGACGGCGGTATTCGACGGCGTCGGCGGCGACTTGCTTGGGCGAAGTGTCCCAAGCCTGCCGATGAATTCGACCATCTATTTCTACGGCTTCCTGGGCGGCGCCAGCCCAATCTCGATTCAGTCCATGCTTTTCATGATGAAGAACCTGACCATGAGGCGATTCAGCAATTTCGAGAGCCGGACGGTGAAGGAGCACGAGAAGCTTGTGTCCGCGCTGAAAGCGCTTGAGGGTGTGATTGACGATCCGATGTTCGCCACCAGAATCGGCAAGGAATTCAGTTACGCTCAGATCGAACTGGCCATGGCTTACGAATCGCTTCAGGGAGGCAAGGCTTTATTGGTGGCGTAGGCGCGCTTGGTCAATCAAATTTTGCCAATAAAAAAGGGTTAGCCGAAGCTAACCCTTTGCAAACTTTGGTAGGCCGTGCGGGATTCGAACCTGCGACCAACGGATTAAAAGTCCGCTGCTCTACCAGCTGAGCTAACGACCCAAAGAAGACAGCGATTATAGGTAAAATCGCTCGGTCCTGTCAAGCAGGACGGGACAATATTATTGCGCCGGCCTCAATAAAAAAACCCGGAGCGGGGCATTGAACTGCACCCCGTCCGGGCTTCTGTGGTCTTGCCGTCTGCGGTCACAAACCATGCGGCAGATCGGTTCAACTGTGTGGCGGCAAAACGGACTAGCTTTGTCGGACCTGCTTCAGCGAACTTACTTCAATTGCGCCAGCTTGTCTTTGGCGGCTTGCGCCGCGGGCGAACCTGCATACTGAGACATGACCTCTTGCAGCGTCTTTTTGGCCGCTGGTTTCTGGTTCTGCTCAAGCTGGTTGGTCGCGATCGCGAGCAAGGCTTCGGGTGCGCGCGGATGGTTCGGGAAATTATGAACCACGCCGCTCAACACCGTGGTTGAACCTTTGTAGTCGCGCAAGGCGTACAGGGCATTGCCTAGCCAGTACTGTGCGGTCGGCTGGTAGGGGCTTTGCGGATACTTGTCGGCGAAGTCGCGGAACGAACCGGCAGCGCCTTTGAAGTCGCCATTGCGGAATTGTTGCAAGGCGGCGTTGAAGGTGTCGGTTTCACCCGGCTGTACCAAACCCTGGACCCCGTCGATGGTCTGCTGCTGCGGCTCGAATTTCTTCAGGCGCGCGTCGAGATCGGCGTAGTAATCCTTCTGCGAACGTTGCAGGGTGGTCAACTGGTTGGTCAGGTCCTCATTCTGTCCGCGGAGCGCGTCGACTTGCTGTTGCAAGGTGTCGAGGCGGTTGGACTGGTCGAGGATGGTGCGTTGCGCGGCAGCCATTTGCGAGCCCAGCGTGTCGGATTTGGTGCGCAAATCGAGCACCGCCTGACGCGCTTGGTCATCGTCAAACAAACCGGCGTGTGCCGGGATGGCGAACAGCGCCATCCCGGCCACGCTGGCCGCTGCAATCGCACGCGTTACATCAAAGCGAAGCGATCGTAGCTGCATGGTGCTTATTGATAAACGAGGTCGGTGCGGCGATTTTGCGCGTACGCTGCGTCGTCATGACCGTCTGCTGCCGGCTTTTCTTTACCCAGGCTCACAGCTTCCATTTGCGAGTCAGGCACGCCCAGCAACGACAGGGCACGGCGCACGGCTTCAGCACGTTTCTGGCCCAGTGCCAGGTTGTACTCGGTGGTGCCGCGTTCGTCGGTGTTGCCTTGCAGCAGCACGTGACGGTCCGGGTGGCTCTTCAGGTAACCGGCGTGGGCTTCCAGAACCGATTGGTAGTCGCTCTTGACGGCGTAGCTGTCGAAGTCGAAGTACACGCTACGCTTGGCCAGCGGGCTGTTCGGGTCGTTCAGCGGATCGACGTTCACGGTAGCGACATCGGTAGCTGCGGGGGCGGCGCCGCCACTTTGCGTGCCGGCTGCGCTTTGATCAAGCTTCACGCCCGAATGGCAGGCGCTCAACAAGCCTACGACCAGGACTGCAAAAGCCATACGAAGTTTGGACATCATGTTGTAACGCTCCTAAATTGTCGTTGAATCGAATTAATATTGGATAAGACTATAAAGCATCAAAATATCGGGTGCAGGCATAGTCATCGGATTGATTGCGATCACTATGCCTGTCCGCTTTACTGCATAAACGGTCCCCACGACGGTTCAGTGACATTGCCGCCACTGACCGAAAGGACGTTCTTTGAACTGCCATCAACCGAGACGGCAGCCAGAACACCACGCCCGCCGACTTCGGTCGCGTACAAGATGTACTGGCCGTTGGCGGCAAAGCTGGGTGATTCATCCCTGACCGTATCGGTCAGGCCGGTTGCGTCGCCGGTGCTCAAGTCCTGGACATACAGCTTGAAGGCACCGCCGATCCGTGAAATATAAGCGAGCAATTTGCCATCCGGGCTGACCCGCGGGCTGGTGTTGTAGTTGCCATGGAAGGTGACGCGTTGCGCACCGCCGACGGCTTCGCCTTGCACCGACATTTTGTAGACTTGCGGCTGGCCGCCCCGGTCGCTGGTGAAATAAATCGATTGTCCGTCGGGCGAGAACTGCGGCTCGGTATCGATCCCGTTACTGCTCGAAATGCGACGCAGGCCTGAGCCGTTGGCATTGATCAGGTAGACCTGGGTATTCCCGGTCAGCGACAGCGACACGGCCAGCGTGCGGCCGTCCGGCGACCACGCCGGGGCGCTGTTGCTGCCCTTGGCATTGGACACGATCACCCGGTTGCCGGTGGGCAGGTCGTGGATATAGACGATAGGCTTCTGGCGTTCGAACGAGACGTAAGCCACTTTGGTGCCGTCAGGCGACCAGGCCGGGGAGATGATCGGCTCCGGGCTGGACAGGGCCACGTGTTTGTTCTGGCCGTCGGAGTCGGAAATCTGCAATTGGTATTTGCCGCCGACGCGAACCACATAGGACAGACGCGTGGCAAATACGCCGCGCACACCCAGCAGTTTTTCGTAGATATAGTCGGCGGCTTTATGCGCACTCATGCGCACGCCGCTGGCCGGCGTCACCAGGGACAGGCCGCCCAGGCTTTGCTGTTTGATGGTGTCGTACAGGCGAAAACGTACGTCGTAATCGCCGTTGGCCAGGTGGGTCACGCTGCCGCCGACAAAAGCATTGGCGCCTTTGACCTTCCATCCGCCGAGATCGACCGAGTCGGTTTCCGAAACCGGCGTGCTGCCGGCATTGATATTGGTAAACCGGCCGCTGCGGGCCAAGTCTTCTTGAATAATCCGGCTCACCGGTTCAGGCGAGGTCGCTTCGTCCTTGAATGGCGCGGTGGCGATAGGGAATTGGGTCGCGCCAACCCCCGTAATATCGACGTTGAGTTGCGCTTGCGCGGCGGCGGCAGCGGTCAATAAGACCGCACCACAAATGGCTTTTAGGCCTAATTTCGTCAAAAAGCTCATGCTTTGTCGAATTCCCTGATAGCGAATATAAAAAGTGGCGCTTACGCTAGACAGCAAAACAGATCGAACGTTCCCGCTCTAAGTCGCGCACTTTAGGTAATTGGCGTTGAATTTTCAACTACGTAAATAATAAATAACGTTAACTCTTCGGTTTAAACGTAATTGTAAAGCTACGGGGCGCGGTGCCATCTTTATCGCGTGGCATCGGGCTGGACGCCTGAACAGCGTTTAATACCGCGCTATCCCAGGCCGGGTTGCTACTTGGTTTGCTGATATGCGCATCGAGCACGGTGCCGTCCGGCGCGCAATTAACGGTGACCACTGCTTCCGGATTGCCGTCGGTGCTGCCAGGGAAGGTCACATTCGGTAGAACTTTATGCCGCACCTTATCGGCATAACCGGCGCTGCCGTTACCGCCCGAGCCGCTGCCGCTGCCGGCCGCGGCCAAACCGTCGCCGCTGGGGCTGGTGCCGGCCATCCCTTTCAAGGCATTCAAGCGGGCCTGACGCGATTGGTCGAGCTTGGCCTTGGCTTGCGCCGCCGCAGCTTGTTTGGCTTTCTGGGCCTCGTCAGCGGCTTTTTTATCGGCATCCTTGGCTTGCTGTTCCTTGGTTTGCTGATCTTTGAGCTGCTGGTCCTTGAGTTGTTGTTCGCTCAGCGCTTTTTGCTGTTGTTCAGCCTTTTTCTGTAACTCGGCTTTTAGCTGGTCAGCCTTCTGCTGATCGAGTTTGGCTTGCGCGGCGCGCTCCTGCTCCAAACGGTCGGCGGCTTCCTTTTGCAATTGTTTTTGCCGTTCCTGCTCGGCGATATCGGCTAGCCGTTGTTCTTCCGCCTGGCGTTGCTTGGCCTGCTGTAACGCGATCTCCGCGTCATCGGGCTGGGGCGGTGGAGTCACGGCTTGCTGTGGCGGCGGTGGGGCGGGCGTGGGTTGCACCTGGTCGACGGTTTCGTCGGGAGTCCAGAGTTCCGCTTCGGCTCCGGCCGGGGTGCTGTTCTGCCAATCGATGCCATGTAACAACAACACCAGCAGCAGGCCGTGCATCACCAGTGCCAGCGCGAGCGAGCGCCACATACCGCGCTCGTGAGGCGGTTCAAACGGGTAATCGGAACTACGCTCCTGACGCTGGATCATGATGATTTAACAAGCAACCCTACGCGTTTGACACCGCGCGCTTTTAATTCCGACATGACGTTCATGACCACTTCGTATTTGACGGTCTTGTCGGCGGCAATCACCACCGGTTCGTCGGGGTTGGCTTGCTGCCGGTTGGTGACGAAGGTGTCCAGGTCGCCCTGGGTCATCATCTGATCTTGCGTCGCGCCGCCGTCTTTATAACGCACCGACATGCTGCCGTCGGCCTTGATGTTGACCATCACGGGTGGGGTGGGCGGTTGCTGGGCGGCATTGCCGACCGTCGGCAAATTGATGATGGTCGGGGTCACCAGCGGTGCCGTGACCATAAAAATCACCAATAGCACCAGCATCACATCGATATACGGCACGACATTGATGTCGGCCATGGCCCGGCGGGTACGGCCGCCACGCATACTGGAACGCATCGAACCTGGCATCGGATGCTCCTGGGTGGCTTAGTTGGCTTGGCGTTGCAAAATGTTCGAGAACTCTTCGACGAAGGTCTCGAAGCGGATCGCCAAACGGTCGATATCGTGCGTGTAACGGTTGTAGGCCACTACGGCCGGAATTGCCGCGAACAGGCCGATGGCGGTCGCCACCAGCGCTTCGGCAATGCCGGGCGCCACATTGGCCAGGGTTGCCTGCTGCACATTGGCCAGGCCGCGGAACGCATTCATGATGCCCCATACGGTGCCGAACAAGCCGATATACGGGCTGACTGAACCCACCGAGGCGAGAAACGCCAGGTTGGATTCGAGCGCGTCCATCTCACGTTGGAACGACGCGCGCATGGCACGGCGTGCGCCGTCGAGGATGGCGCCGGGGTCCGAAATGCGTTTTTCCTTGCCTTTCAGGAATTCGCGCATGCCGGCTTCGAAGATCCGTTCGAGCGCACCGGACCCGTGGCGGTTGCTGGCGGCTGCTTGATACAGCGTCTGCAGGTCGCCGCCCGACCAGAAATCGCGCTCGAAACGCTCGGTCTGACCGCGCGCACGGAAGATGGCGAACCATTTGCGGAAAATCACCGTCCATGAGATCAGCGACATCAGCAGCAGCAGTGCGATCACTGCCTGCGCCAGCACGCTGGCGTTAAGGATCAGCGCAACAAATGAAAGGTCTTGAGGGTTGTTCATAGTTTTGACTAACTGTTTGGTCTTCTAGGGCAGCTTATGTGGAAAAACGCTGGAACAGCCCGCGCGTCGCGTAATGGGGTGAAGCTTCGCCAATCTTGCTGTAGCTTGACAGTTGCGGCAGGCCCAAGTTCATTCGGCTGGATTCCAGTGGGATAAGGCATGCCGAATATGTTCGGGAATCGCGCTGGGTTTGAACGTATCGCGCGCGACACATCCTACCCGGATCGAACCGGTGGCCAGCAAGGTATCGCCGCGGTGGGCGCTTTGTACAAAATCAACCGAGGCGCGGCCCATGCGCTCGATGCGGCTCAGCACACATACCGTGTCGTCGAGCCGGGCCGGGGAGCGGTAGTCTACCGCGGTGCTGCGCACAATAAAGATCAGGCCGGAGGCGCTGGCCAAAGCGCTTTGGTCGGCACCGCATGCACGTAACCATTCGGTACGCGCACGTTCGAAAAACTTGAGGTAATTGGCGTAGAACACCACGCCGCCGGCGTCAGTGTCCTCGTAATACACGCGTAGAGCCCACGTAAACGGTGGGGCGATGCCCGACGGGGTAATGCCTGATTTATCCGCTGCGCTATGCTGGTTATCCATACTACAAGTTTACCGGATTAATCTATTTATCTGATTACGAGGTCTTTCGTCTGCTTGTCGTCCGGCTGAAAAACCAGAGCGAAAGGCCCGATTCGACGGTTTAGTGCGAGTTGCGGCTAAATTCGAGAAAACCGAAGCCTACTGCGGTTCACGCCTGACGGCAAGCGCCACAAGCATGTTCCGGCGCAATTCTACGATATCCGGTCCGGCTGACCATTGTAAGACGTCTGAAAGGGGTGTTTTGCCGTCGCAGCCGCGGTTCGAAATGCATTTTTGTGGGTTGTTTGCAACATTTAAGGGGCGCGCGGAGACACTTGCCCACGCCCCGTAAAGCCCGCTCCAGCGCGCCCGCATGCGTGCCGCCCGGTGCGGCACGGTTGCCTATTTGGCCCCGATCTCATACACTTACGCCCAAGCCCCGCGTAACTGGCGATAGCGACTTCAATGTCGTAGGTGGAACAACCCACCGTGAAGCGCGGGATGCCGTTTTGCCGTTCGCCTGGGCAGCCGTGACTGGTCGCAGTAATGCGTCGCATAGCGCTGTCCTGTCTCGCGTGCGCGGAATGATTATTCCGCCCGCTCTGTCAGACTCGCACCCGTCCGGTCAACCTGTATCTGTATACTTATCTGGGGATCCCCATGTTTGACCAAGCCAAGCATACGATTGCGAACGTCGATCCAGAAGTGTGGGCCGCAATTCAAAAAGAAAATCAGCGTCAGCACGATCACATCGAACTGATTGCATCGGAAAACTACGCCAGCCCGGCGGTGATGGAAGCCCAGGGTTCGCAACTGACGAATAAATATGCCGAAGGTTATCCCGGCAAACGTTATTACGGCGGCTGTGAGTACGTCGACATCGTCGAGCAATTGGCCATCGACCGCGTCAAGCAATTGTTCGGTGCCGAAGCCGCCAATGTGCAGCCGAATTCAGGCTCGCAAGCCAATCAAGGGGTGTTTTTCGCCATGCTCAAGCCGGGCGACACCATTATGGGGATGAGCCTGGCCCACGGCGGCCACCTTACGCACGGCTCACCCGTGAATATGTCGGGCAAATGGTTCAACGTGGTCAGCTACGGCTTGAACGAAGGCGAGGACATCGATTACGACGCCGCCGAAAAGCTGGCTCAGGAACACAAGCCGAAGATGATCGTGGCCGGTGCCTCGGCGTTTTCGCTGCGCATCGATTTCGCTCGTTTTGCCGCTATCGCGAAGTCTGTCGGCGCTTATTTCATGGTCGACATGGCTCACTATGCCGGCCTCATCGCCGGTGGGGTCTATCCGAACCCGGTGCCGCACGCCGACTTCGTCACCACCACCACCCACAAGAGCCTGCGCGGCCCGCGCGGCGGTGTGATCCTGATGAAAGCCGAGTACGAAAAGCTGATCAATTCGGCGATTTTCCCGGGCATCCAGGGTGGGCCGTTGATGCACGTGATTGCCGCCAAGGCGGTTGCCTTCAAGGAAGCGTTGGCGCCGGAATTCAAAGGCCATCAGGAACAAGTGCTGATCAACGCACGGGTATTGGCCGAAACGCTGGTCAAACGCGGTCTGCGGATTGTCTCGGGCCGCACCGAAAGCCACGTGATGCTGGTCGACCTGCGCTCCAAGAACATTACCGGCAAGGCCGCTGAAGCTTTGCTCGGCGCGGCGCATATTACGGTCAACAAAAACGCTATTCCGAACGATCCGGAAAAGCCGTTTGTCACGAGCGGTATCCGTTTGGGTTCGCCCGCCATGACCACGCGTGGTTTCGGCGCCCCTGAAGCCGAGCAGGTCGGCAATCTTATCGCCGATTTGCTCGACCATCCGGACGACGCGGCGACCATCGATCGCGTGCGCGCTCAGGTGGCCGAGTTGACCAGCCGCTTCCCGGTCTACGGTTAAGCCATCATGCTGAATCTGCGCCTGAGTCCTTCAACCGCGACGCCCGGCATGCCATTGCCGGCGCGGCAAGGCTGAGGGGCGCGCCGTGCGTTGCCCATTTTGCCGGCACGAAGACACCCAGGTGGTGGATTCGCGTGTGTCGGAAGATGGTGCGGCAATCCGGCGCAGGCGCCGCTGTCCTGAATGCGACAAGCGTTTCACGACCTACGAGCGGATCGAATTGGCTTTACCGGCGGTGGTCAAAAAAGACGGCAGCCGGGTCGAGTTCGATCGGCGCAAGCTCAACTCCAGCATGCAACTCGCGCTGCGCAAACGTCCGGTCAATGCCGAGGCGGTGGACGATGCGATTGCCCGCATCGAATATCAATTGCTCAGTAGCGGTGAGCGTGAGATCCGTTCCGAAAAACTGGGCGAATTGGTGATGGGCGAACTGCGCCGTCTCGATAAAATCGCGTATGTCCGATTTGCCTCGGTGTATCGCAGCTTCGAAGATGTTTCCGAATTTCAGGAAGTCATTTTGGAAATGCGCCGTTTGAATGTGGCCAAAACTCCGCGCAAACGTTGAGTTTTGCTGCTGCTCGTTTTTGAGCTTTCTGCTGGTTTCTGCTTTTTCCTGCTTCTTCCTGCATTGCCCCCATGGATTGAATTTTCAGCCGCCGGCTATGACTTCCGGCTGATTGTGCCGATCCCGTCATGCGCCTAAATTAAGCCTCAGGTGTGCGATCGGTTTCATAGCCGGACAAGCGCGCGACGTGCTTGCGGCCGGTCGCTGATGGGGAGGTGGCAATGTATCTCGAACGAATGTTCCCAAGGCGCGCCGCGGGTTTTGTCCTGCCTGAATTGCTGGTGACGTTTGCCTTGTTGGCTTTGATGGCGGTGCTCTCGGTGCCGTCCTTCGATCATTGGCTATTGCGCGACCGAGTCGATCAGGCCGCGCACAGCTTGTTGGCAACTTTCAGCTACGCCCGCAATGAAGCCCTGCGTTTGGGTGGTGCGGTCAGTGTGTGCCGTGCGGATAGTACGGCGCATTGCGCCAAAGCTTCCGCACCCTGCGGCAAAGGAGCGCACGCCAGCGCCGACAATTGGGCCTGCGGCTGGCTGGTAACGTCGGGTACCTCGGACCCGGAGCATTTGCGCGTGCTGCGCCGCTACCCGCCCAGCGCCGGGTTATCGATCGTCAGTCCGGCCACGATCTTGTCCTTTACGCCGCCCGCCGGGCAGGTGATGGGCAGTTTCCGCAGTTTCGAGATCGCGGCCATCAGCCCTGCCTGGGCCGCCGGCCTGACGCAATTGACTCGCTGCATCCGGCTGGCGATCGGCGGGCGGCCGCGCGTGTCGGACGGTGCTTGTGGGCACGGCTCATGAAACGCATGGCGGGGGATACCTTGATCGAAGTGATAGTGGCCCTGCTGCTCTTGTCGCTTGCCGCCTTGGGCACGGTGGCTTTGCAGGGCTGGGTGTCGGCTTCCCAACAATCGGCGCGCTGGCTCGATCTCGCGGTCAGCGCAGTGACCATCGTGGCGGAAGCGTTGCGGGCAGGCGAGTCGCCCGCAACTGGCATGGCGCTGGCGGATAGCACCGCGGCGGCTTTGCCGCAGGGTCAAACCCAAGTGACGGCACTCGCCGAAGGGCAATGGTTGATCACCTTGAGCTGGACCGAACCGCCACGTTGGGGGGCGGACGATCCTGTTTCTGATCTAGCTTCTATTCCCGGTCTTATGTCCGCGCCTGGAAATGGCGCCGCAGGGGGAGGGCCGGGCCACGCCAACAGCGCATGTGCGAACCTGCCGCCGAGCCTTGGCGGCGCGCGCGGTTCACGGCGCGAATTACGGGTTCCCCACTGTGTCTCACTGATGCTGGTGCAATGATCTGTGCGTCCCAAGCCCGATGCGCAGTAGGGCGCCGCGAGCGGCGAGCGCGGCGCAATGGCGGTCATACCTTGATCGAATTGATGCTGGCGATGAGCCTCGGTTTATTGGTGAGCTGTGCCGTGCTCTCGCTGTATCGAGATCAGCGCGACGCGTTTGAACGCGCGACCGACTGGGCGAATATCACCGAGGCCGGCCATGCGGCGCTCGACCTGATTGCCGTGCAAGCGCGTCTGGCCGGCTTGGCGGTGCAGGCGGATGGCACGGACGGTCAACTCTCCGGCGACCCAACATCATTTTGGATGAAATTTCCGCAACCGCAACCGCAACTCCCATCGACTGGGTACCTGCCGGTATTCGGCTGTCCTGCCGGGCGCCCGGCAGGCGCACCGGAGGATGTACGCTGTGACGCCGATAGCCGCGCGTCGGACGGCGTGCAATTCATCTCTATCGCAAATAATATTTCGAGCTGGGCCGACAGCCATGGCGCGGCGACAGATTGCCTGGGTCAGGCCTTGAGTGCGCAAGCCGCGTCGGTCGCACGCTTTTTTGTCCGCGTGAGCAGTGCTTCCGGCGAGCCTGAATTGTATTGCGATGGAGGGGCGCGCTTGGGTAATCCGCAGCCTGTGGTTGAAGGTGTCGAGACGATGCAATTGCGTTACTGGCTGGATCGCAGCGAAGTGCCGCAAGCAGCGGTTGCGACTGCCCTTTGGCCGCAAGTGCGCGCTTTGGACGTATGCCTGGTGGTGCGCGGGAAGCCGGGGCATAGCCGGTTTCCTTATGTCGATTGCGCCGGACGTTCCGTGGCCGGCGCCGATCTCAGACGCCGTCAAGTTTTTCGCCTGTTTGTGGCGCTGCGTAACCATCCGGTGTCGAGATGAAATTACCCCGCATGTTATCGGGCGCCGGTATCCGGCGCGACAGGATCGTCGGCCGCTTGGCGTCATGCCGGGGTCATCGGCGGCAGGACGGTGCCACCTTGCCCATCGTCCTTGTTTTGACCGCGATGCTGCAATTGCTGGCGCTGGCACAGGCCGATACAGCATTGATCGCGCTACGCACGGCCGGGGCCCGGCGCGATCGTTTGATCGCCTTGGTTGCCGCGGATTCGGGATTGGTGTTGTGTTCGCGCTTGCTGGCCCAAGGTGCCGCACCGGTGCGACCCTGGAGCGGGCCGGGCGAACCCGCTTATTGGCGCTCAGGCCACGCATTCAGCGCACCGGCGCCGGCCGCTTTTGTGTTGCGCGCAACGGGGGGCGGCTCGATCCACGGACCTGATGCGGCAAATGGACCCGATGCATGGCCCGGGTCGGCTGGTCCACCGCTATGCTTGATCGAGTCGCGGCCGATGGCGCAGCCGTTGCGCGATCAGCTTGAGTCCGGCTCTGCCGAGGCTAAATCCGGATCTAAAGCTGAACCCGGAGCTGAACCCGGAGCTGAACCCGAACGGCAGACCTATCTGTTGACCGTGCGAGGTCTGGGGGCGCATGCCGGCACCCAAAGTTATCTCCAGCAAATAGAGTTTGATCCCTATCCCGCCGGAATTAGCGGGGGGGTGCCGCAAATGCAGGGCTGGCGCAGTGTTGCCGCCGCTCCGGACGGATAAGTATGAGATCGATAGTAGGTGACAGCCGCGACCCGGCGAGGCGTTTGAGCATGCAGGCAATACCCTGGCCGCGGCCGTTTGCCATGCCTGATGTTCCGGCATGCGGTGGGATTGGCGGGAAGACTGCGTGCCGCAGGCCTCGCGTGCGGTATCGCTTGCTGGGCGGCGGTTTCAGTTTGATCGAGGTGGGCGTCTGCCTGGCGCTTATTGCTGTGCTGGCGGCTTACGCTATCCCCAGCTACCGCGCTCAAATGATGCGCGGTTATCGGGTGGACGCGGTGAGCGCGCTGTATCGCGCCGCCGCAGCCGTTGAACAGGAACAGTCGGATGCCGCGACGGGCGAGGGCATGACCCTCTTGCCCGCCGAATTGGCGCAAGCGCCGGGGAGCGGTCAGGCGATCTACCGGCTGACGCTGCTGGCGCCGACCTCCGATAACGGCGGCTACGCGCTTGAAGCGCGGCCGCTAGAGCGTGGGCCGATGCAGGCGGATAGTGCGTGCGGGGTATTTATACTCGATGCGACCGGACAACGGGCCAATCAGGTCGGCGATACCTTGACCACTGACCGTGTCGAGGCGTGTTGGGACGGCAGGGGCGCGTTACCTTGATGGTGCCGCCGACAGGCTGACTGTAGCAGCGGCGCCGCGGTTTTATTCGCTATCCCGGTCCGTTTCGATATCAAACTCGCCTGCCTGGACCGAGCGCCAGACTTTCCAGACCGACCAGCCGGCGAAAGCGACCACGCCCAGTTTGGCGGCGGGTTTTACCAGGCGGACTGCGGTGTGACGCAGGCTGGTGCTCATCGCCAGCGATAAGACCGAGCTCAGCATCGGATATTTCGACATGATGGAACTCAGATTGCCGAGTTCGGTTTTTCCGACCGCCCACGTCGGCGCCAGCCATTTCAGCCAGCCGAAATGGCTGAATTTCCGGCGCAACTCGCAGCCGGCCTGCGCCACTTCCGCACGTTCGACGGAGGCGCGTAACAACAGCATTTCCTTGCGCAATATGCGCAATTGACGTGGTGAAAAATGCCGGCTGTTCAAGAGCAACTCCTCGGGTTCAGGATTTTCCTGGGGTGCGGAAAGCGGTGACGGACGTGTTATCCAAAGCCCGTCAAATGCTGAGTTTATTTCGGGTGCCTGAGTGCGGCACTGTCTTTTTCCAGTTCGGCGAGGGTGGCCGGAAACATCGGCGGCGAATTGCGCAGCCGGTTCCAGGCGTTCAGTCCGCAGCCGATCGCGGCAAGTGTGTAGACCGCAGTCAGCACGGCGAGCGATTGCCAGCGGTAACTATCCCAAAAGGTCACGGCGATCAGTACCGTCAACGTAACCAGAGCCATCAGGCTTAACAGCATGCCGGCCAGCGCGATAAACAAGCTGATCAGCAAACGCTCTTTCTCTTCGGCGATTTCTATGCCGATCAACTCCAGCCGGGTTTGGGCAATCGCGAGCACGCCACCGGCGATGCGACGTAGCGCACTGTGCGACTCGTGTTGCGTAGCGGATTCAGTCGTCATGAGCCTGTCGTGTTTTAAATGGAGCGCGGGGATCATCCGCCGCCGGGGCATGCGCGGTTGCGCCCGCAAATGCACTGGTACAGCTGCATTTGCCTCGCATTGGCCTCGCATTGGCCTATAAGTTTTAGCTGCACGACCCTGACCAGGCGCTTGAGGCCGCAGCACAGTCAGGGTAACACGCGTGTGATGCCGGCTTGGCCGCAGGCATCCGCTCTTGCCAAACACTGAAGCGCGGTTACCGCGCTTCAGTGTCGAGCAAAGCCTTACTTAGCGACGATTGATCAGCAAGCCGATCAGTACGCCGACGCCTGCTGCGATACCGACGGATTGCCAAGGATGTTCGTGAACGTAGTCGTCGGTAGCACGGACTGCCTTTTTGCCCTTTTCGACCACCACCACATGCGCGTCGGTGGCTTTTTCCTTGGCTTGCTTAAGGCGGGAAACGGCTTTTTCGCGCAGTTCTACGGCGCGTTCGCCGGTCGTGCTGGCGGCTTGCTTCAACAAATCTTCGGCGTCTGCAAGAACGGTTTTGATATCCGACATCAGTTTCTCCTTATTGACTTCCGACATGACTGCTCCCTGGGTTTAAAGATGTTCTATCCGAATCGTAGCGAAAGAAAGCGTCAGACGCGAGCAGATCCCGCAAACATCTTATCCCCCCGAGCTGTTTTTGACCCGCACGGGGTGAATTGCGGCGATTTCACACCATCTGACGATAACACTCGCTGGTTTCGGCGTGTCTGATAAATCACTTTGGGGCGTATGCTGGCTTATTCAAGCCGACAACGCGGTAAATAACGCGGACTCGTATAACTAAAACTTATTTGTATCTGCAGTTTGCTTCGTTAGCGGCGGCTTAAAAGTCGCGTATGCTTAAAATTTGATTCTCCATCCATCAGGAGCACCCATCATGAGTCTTCGTCTAGGCGATATTGCACCCGATTTCGAGCAGGATTCCAGCCTCGGGCGCATCCATTTTCATCAATGGCTGGGTGATAGCTGGGGCGTATTGTTTTCGCATCCGGCCGATTTCACCCCGGTTTGCACCACTGAACTCGGATTAACGGCAAAACTTACCGGTGAATTCGAGAAACGCAATGTCAAAGCCATCGCCTTGTCCGTCGACAGTGTTGAATCTCACCATGAGTGGATCAAAGATATTAATGAGACTCAGGCGACCCAGGTTGGGTTCCCCATTCTTGCGGATTCTGATCGCCGGGTGTCTGAGCTATACGACATGATTCACCCGAACGCCAACGCGACGCTGACGGTACGCTCTTTGTTCGTGATCGATCCGAACAAGAAAGTACGCCTGATCATTACCTATCCGGCCAGTACCGGGCGTAATTTCGACGAAGTGCTGCGGGTGATCGATTCGCTGCAACTCACCGAGTACCACTCGGTGGCGACACCGGGTAATTGGAAGGATGGCGATGACGTGGTGATCGTTCCTTCGTTGAAGGACGAAGAGATCATCAAGCAAAAATTTCCGAAAGGCTATAAAGCGATACGTCCGTATCTGCGTCTAACCCCGCAGCCGAACAAATAAAGCGGCAATGTTTTTCAGGGATTGCTGAAATCAAACGGCCGGCTTCAACGCCGGCCGTTTGCATGGTCAAGACCGATCAATGCGGTGCAACAATACCGCCGATCGAAGCGCTTAGCAGAACGCCTGAATGCCGGTTTGAGCCCGGCCGAGGATCAAGGCGTGAATGTCGTGAGTGCCTTCATAGGTATTCACCACTTCCAGGTTGACCATATGGCGGATCACGCCGTATTCGTCCGAAATACCGTTGCCGCCCAGCATGTCGCGTGCCACGCGGGCGATGTCGAGCGCCTTGCCGCAGGAATTGCGTTTCATGATCGAGGTGATTTCGACGGCGGCGGTGCCTTCATCTTTCATCCGGCCCAGGCGCAGCACGCCTTGCAGGCCCAGGGTAATTTCCGTTTGCATATCGGCCAGCTTTTTCTGCACCAACTGATTGGCGGCCAGCGGCCGGCCGAACTGTTTGCGGTCGAGCACGTATTGGCGGGCAATATGCCAACAGGATTCGGCGGCGCCCAAGGCGCCCCAGGCGATACCATAACGGGCCGAGTTGAGGCAGGTGAACGGGCCGGCCAGTCCGTGAGCCTTGGGTAGCAGGTTTTCTTCGGGAACGAATACCTGGTCCATCACGATTTCCCCGGTAGTCGAGGCGCGCAAACCGAATTTACCGTGGATTGCCGGCGCCGACAGGCCTTTCCAGCCTTTCTCCAGGATAAAGCCGCGGATCACTTGTTTGCCGGCATCATTGGCCAATTTACCCCACACCACAAATACGTCGGCGAACGGCGAGTTGGAAATCCACATTTTCGCGCCGCTCAGCAGATAACCGCCGTCGACCTTTTTGGCGTGGGTCACCATGCTGCCCGGGTCCGAGCCGTGATCGGGTTCGGTCAGGCCGAAACAGCCGATCCACTCGCCCGAGGCCAGTTTCGGCAGATATTTTTGTTTTTGCGCTTCCGAGCCAAACTCGTAGATCGGCACCATGACCAGCGATGATTGCACCGACATCATCGAGCGATAACCGGAATCGACGCGCTCGACTTCTCGGGCGATCAGCCCGTAGCTGACGTAATTCAAGCCCGGACCGCCGTACTCTTCGGGGATGGTTGGCCCCAGCAAACCCAATTCGCCCATTTCGCGAAAAATCGCGATATCGGTTTTTTCATGGCGAAAGGCTTCCAGCACGCGAGGCTGGAGTTTGTCCTGGGCATAAGCGTGCGCCGCATCGCGCACCATGCGCTCCTCCTGCTCCAACTGCTGGTCCAGCAAAAGGGGGTCTTGCCAGTGAAATTGTGCTGCATCTGCCATGTTCGCCTCCTGATGGCCGGGGCCGGCCTTTGACAAAGTTTAGGTATATTCGGTAAAGGAATGCGGCGCTTCACGCTCTATTTGGGGCTAGACGTGTGTTTCGCGTGTTCCGCGAGTTACACGGCGAGACGAACGCGGCTGCCGTGCCGTTCCCGGACCCGGCGGGTTACTCCACCGCACGGGCAGTCGGGTTTGTCGTTGGGCCGATAACTGAAGTTGTCGTCGGATTGACGCTTTAATCGAGCCCGTTCACCGTATGAAACCGGCCGCCGTGAAACACCAGGGGCTCGGTTTGTTCGGGGTTTTCATTCAGCGAGCAACGCTCGACTTCACCCACAAAAATCACATGATCGCCCTCGGCATAACGGCTGCGGTTATGGCATTCAAACCAGGCCAGCGCACCGTCGATAATGGGAATGCCGCTGTCGGTCGAATGATAGGGCACACCCTCGAAGCGATTGCCTTTGGAACTGGCGAAACGCAAGCACAGTTCAACCTGCGAGGCCGCCAGCACGTTGATCACGTAATGCGAATTGGCTTGAAATACCGGCATCGAGCCCGATTGTGTCGCTAGGCTCCATAACACCAGCGGTGGTGTGAGGGAAACCGAATTGAATGAACTGGCGGTGATACCGATCAAGTCGCCGTTGGCGGCACGGGTGGTGATGATTGTCACCCCGGTCGCAAATTGTCCCAACACCGAACGAAACATCGCCGCATCGAAATCCGGCGGCGCGGCGCTGCGGCCCTGCATTGCTGTTGACGGCGTTGTGTGGCCTGAATGAACTGAATGAGCCGAGGGGGCCGTGCCCGGCAAGGTCTCTGCGGGCGGCATGTCAGCCGCTGCGATGGTGCCTGGAGCGGCGTGTGGCTTCATAGGCGTGTGCGATCAGTTAACAAATCCTGGCTCATGCCGCTTGGGGTGGCGGGGCAAGGCCGACTTGGGATTAGGGCAAAGAATCAATATATCCCAGTTTACCGGAATCGCCGGCCTCGCGCGTGCCGATCCGGCTCAAGCGCGGGTAATACAGGTGGTGACAGGTGGTGCTAGTATCTTGTCATATTGCTTGAGAGGACGACATGTCGCAAATAAATGAAACCGCCACTCTGGGCGGAGGCTGTTTTTGGTGCACCGAAGCTGTATTTCTGGAAGTTGCCGGCGTGTTGGCGGTCGAACCCGGTTATGCCGGCGGTCAGACGCGTGAGCCGACTTATGAACAGATTTGCGAAGGCGACACCGGGCATGCGGAGGTGGTCAAGATCGAGTTCGACGCCAGTCGGATCGCGTATAAGGAAATCCTGGAAATCTTCTTTGCGATTCACGATCCGACCACCTTGAACCGGCAAGGCAACGACGTCGGCACCCAATATCGCTCGGTGATTTTCACTCATTCCGAGGCGCAACGCGCGGCGGCATTGGAGGTTATCGCGCAACTGGAACGCGAGCAGCTTTTCGAGCAGGAGATTGTGACTCAGGTGGCGCCGTTGGACGGCAATTATTGGCCGGCCGAAGCCTATCATCGCAATTACTTTGCAATGCATCCGACGCAAGGTTATTGCTCGTTTGTGGTGGCGCCCAAGGTGGCTAAATTCCGTCAGAAATTCGCCCACCGCTTCCATAAGTAGCGTGAACAGGCCCTAGGCTGCGGCACTGCCGCCATCGTCAGCCACGGCGGCGATGTCGCGGGATGTGGCCGCCGTGGATTCGGCCGACGTGGATACGGCCCCCGTGCGTAATATTTCCACGATGGCTGCGCTTAACTTGAAGCAGGTCAACGGTGCGCTGCCTTCTGCCTTGTTGTTGGCGGTGATGATCACCGCTTGTCCCGCCAGCGCATAGTGGGCCGCCAACTGGGCCAGCGTGGCGTGGGTCGCGGGGTCTTCATCGACCAGCCGGTTAAACGGCTCGTATTTGGCTTTGGCCTGTTCGTACTTGAAGCCCGCATGCAAACTCCAACGTACAATCAGCGGGCCGGGCGCCACTTCGTCGAGTAGTGCCAGCGCAGCGGCTTGGCGCCGGGCATCGGGCATGCGGGCATGAATCGCAATGCAATAACGGGTGCCGGTTGCCTGCAGCATTTTGATCAAACGCGGGGTCAGCAAGACCCGGTCGCGAATTTCTACGGCATACCAGACGCCGGGCGGCAGCGCAGGCAGCGCGCTCAAGAAGGCGCCGACTCGTTCGATCCATACCGCCGGTTGCGCCAGCCACTCGTCCGGGAGCGGCGAAAATTGAAATACCAGCGCGCCGGCGCGTGAGCCCAAGCCTTCGATGCAGGGCGTAATGAATTCACGGAGCGCCAGATCGACATTGAGAAAGCATGGATTGGGGCCGGTCGGTATGCCGCGTTCGCCGCGTAAAACCGTATCGGTAATCAAGCTATGCGCTTTCACGATAAAACGGAAATGCGCGGGCGTCTGGGCCGCGTAGGCGGCGTATTCAGCCAGGGTCAACGGGGCATAAAACGATCTATCGATGCTCACGCTGCGCAATAGCGGGTGCGCCGCATACGCGTTGAGTCCGCCGCGCGCCAGCGCGCTATTGCCGTATTCGTCGCCGTAGACCAAGCCGTTCCAGCCGGGAAACGACCACGAAGAAGTGCCGAGCCGGATCGATTCGGGCAGAGCCGTGCCCAGTTCGGTGAGCTTGCGGTCTACCGCCGCCGGCAACACACCGCGGCCGCGCCGTTTGGGCGGTCCGGATGTCGGGTCGGGCGTCAACTCGGGGTGTTCTGTTATTGGCGCCTGAGCCGTCGCCACAGGCGGCTCATCGTCGCCGTCAGGGGGGCGAGGCGCGCGGCCCGAAGTCAATGCCGGCGCGACTTCGCCAAACAGGTCGTCGATCGGCGCCGCGGCATCCGGACGCCTTCCTCGGGACGGGCTCATCGACTCCGTCCCGGGCCATCTCGCGAGTCATGGCTCAAACCACGGCTCAAACCACGGCTCAAATCATGCCTCAAACTACGGATCAAGCCCGGCCCCGCGTCATTGTCCCAAGGGCGTAGTGCGCGGCCCGTACATATATTCGCGCGACCACGGCAAGGTTGTGGCATGGCGCCCGGCACGCCGGCAGACGATCTGGTAGATCGAGACATCGTCGTTCTCGAAGGCATAAGCGCAACCTGCCAGGTACAGGCGCCAGATGCGGAATTTTTCTTCACTGACATGGAGTCGCGCCTGATCGGCCACTTCCTCGAATTTTTCAGCCCACAGATTGAGCGTGCGGGCATAGTGGCGCCGCAGGTTTTCCACGTCGAAGGCTTCCAGGCCGCCTTGTTGCGCGGCTTCCAGCGCCAGGCTGATATGCGGCAACTCGCCATCCGGAAACACATATTTATCGATAAACTCTCCGCCGCCCAGCGGTGCTTCGCCGCTGGCGTAGTCGCTGGAGGTGATGCCGTGGTTCATCGCCACGCCATCCTCTTTCAGCAACTCGCGAACCTTGGCGAAATATGCCGGCAGGTTTTTGCGGCCGACATGTTCGAACATGCCGACGCTGGTGATGCGATCGAATTCGCCGCTCACGTCGCGATAGTCCTGCAAGCGTATCTCGATCTGGTGTTCGAGGCCGGCAGCCTTGACCCGCGCCGTCGCCAGGGCAAATTGATTTTCGGACAGCGTTACGCCTACGCACTGCGCGCCGAATTTCTGTGCGGCGCGCAGTACCAGCGCGCCCCAGCCGCAGCCGATATCAAGCAAGGTCTGGCCTGGCTGGAGCTCGATCTTGGTCAGGATATGGTCGATCTTTTTTAGCTGCGCGGTGCTCAGGTCTTCTGTGCCATTTTCGAAATAGGCACAGGAATACACCATGTTCGGGTCTAGCCAAAGTTGGTAAAACTCGTTGGAGACGTCGTAGTGATACTCGATGGCTTTTTTGTCGGAGTGACGGGTGTGACTGAAATAACGTCGTACGCGCGCCAGTTTGCTGCCCGCGGTTACCGTGCTTCTGGCCAGCGAATAACCGATATTGATGATATCGCTGAGCTTGCCTTCGATATCGATAACGCCTTTGATATACGCTTCACCGAGATTGTCCAGGCTGGGCCTGAGTAAATAAGGCAGGGCGGATTGGGCCTTGGCATGCAGGGTGACCTGGGGCGAAGTGAAATGACCGAAATCGAGTTGCTGGCCGTTCCATAAGACCACCCGGGCGGGGATGTTGGCTTGGTCGCGAATGTGCGAAACCCAATGTGCAAGTTTCTTTTCCCAGAACATGTGTTTTCTCCAATCGGCAAATAAGAGTAAAAATCACAAAAACGGTTTGGGCCGGTAGCCGCGAAACTCACACAGAAACACACTGTGGAACGCGAGACCCGGGGTCAATCTTCAATTGCTTCGACTCGCCACGTCAAATTGCTTTAATTAATTACCTCAATTAGTTATATCTTTATCGCGCCATGCCGTCTCATGGGGCGAGACGCTCGATGCGCCAGGGCCGGGCCGGTTCGCCCTCGGTGCGTACATAACAGATCCGGTCATGCAGGCGGGACGGGCGTCCCTGCCAAAATTCGATCCGTTCCGGGCTCAACCGGTAACCCCCCCATTGCGGTGGCCGCGGCGGGTTATTGCCGAATTTTGCTACAAATTCGGCTTCTCGGGTTTCGATCACCGAGCGGTCCGCAATCACCTGGCTTTGTTCGGAGGCCCAAGCGCCGATGCGTGAACTGGCCGGGCGCGAATGAAAATAGCTGTCGCTCTCGGCGTCGGAGGTTTTGGCCACACGCCCCTCGATACGAATCTGTCTCTCTAGTTCAACCCAATGGAACAGCAAACTGGCGTAGGGGTTGCTCGCCAAGTCGCGACCCTTGTGGCTGGCGTAATTGGTAAAAAAGGTAAAGCCGCGCGGGTCGACCCCCTTGATCAGCACAATTCGTGCCGAAGGGCGCAGGTCGGCTCCAACCGTGGCCAAAGTCATGGCGTTGGGTTCCGGCAACTGGGACTTGAGCGCCTGCTCGAACCAAATCTCGAACTGCCGTATCGGGTTCGGGTCGACGTCGGCTTCGGATAAAGCTCCGAGCGAGTAATTTTTACGTAGATCGGCAAGAGAGAGCACGGTCGGTCGCACTTATTAAGTTGCTGCTAAAAACATCAGTATAGCGAAAGCCTTGATTTCTTGCGGGCAAGTGGGGTCGGGTGCACTATTGAGCGGAGTTGGCTCGCGAGTTGCCCGGAGAGCGGGACCGGAGCGCCCCATCTCGGCGGCACGCCAACATCCGGCGCGGCTCGCGGGGCTGACGGCCGGCACCTGTCCGCCGCCGGGGCACGTTGTTTTTGGTGCACAATACGCGCTGTCTACTGCCGATGGTCCGCCATGCCTGCTACTTTTACGCCAACTCAATCGTCCGCCGCAGCGCCTGATCAAACAAACCGCCCGGCGGCGCTCAGCGCCGACGATGTGGCCGAACGCGCCCGCCGCGTGGGCGGCGTCGCCCGTCTTTACGGCACGGCGGCATTGCGGGCCTTCGAGCAGGCGCATATTGCCGTAATCGGCATCGGCGGCGTCGGCTCGTGGGTAGTCGAGGCGTTGGCGCGCAGTGCGATCGGGCAGTTGACCCTGATCGATCTCGACCATATCGCGCCGAGCAATACCAATCGCCAGATCCATGCGCTGGAAGGCAACTATGGCCGGGCCAAAGTCAGTGCGATGGCCGAGCGGATTGCCCTGATCGACCCGCAATGCAAGGTGATCGAGATCGAGGATTTCGCCGAGCCGGACAATTTCGACGCCTTGTTAAGCGGCGGTTTCGACTACGTGATCGATGCCATCGACAGTGTGCGCACCAAGACGGCCTTGATCGCCTGGTGCGTCGCGCGCGGCCAGCCGATTATCACGGTGGGCGGCGCGGGCGGGCAGTTGGACCCGACCCGGATCCGTATCGACGACTTGACTCAGACGATCCAGGATCCATTGCTGTCCAAAGTGCGTGCCGGCTTACGCAAGCAATATGGTTTTGCCCGTGGCGCCAAAGTGAAATTCAAAGTGCCGGCCGTGTATTCGGATGAACCGCTGATTTACCCCAATGCCGCGCCGACCGAGATGGGCGCCGCCGTCGCAGACGGGATGGCGGTCGCAGCGCCCGACCCGTTGGCGGACCCGGATGCCGCAGCCGCTACCCAACCCGATGTCGCGGTGAGCCAAGGTCCGGTCGGTTTGAACTGCGCGGGCTTCGGTTCCAGCGTCTGTGTCACCGCGGGTTTTGGGTTTGCGGCGGCTGCCTACGTGCTGCGCACGCTGGCCGCGCAAGCCAATAAGACCAACGCCGCAACCGCCGGTATCTCACGATAAAGCCGCGCTCAGCATGCGCCGCCAAGCCGACACGCGCTCGGGGGCATAGCTCATTAATTCAAATACCGCGAGCATGGTTTTGCGGCCGCGATCTTCGCCATAACGGCGGTCGCGTTTGACGATTTCCATCAGGTGTTCCAGCGCCGCCTCGAATTTCTGCTCGGCAATAAACCGGCTGGCCAGGTCGAAGCGTGCGTCCAGATCGGCCGGATTGGCCGTCAGACGGGTTTCGAGCACTTCGGCCGAGGGCAGGGCGGCAGCGGCTTCGAGCGCCTCGATGCGGGTTTTGAAAGCATTGTAGCGTGCGTCGTTGCCCTGGGTGGTGAGCGGCGAGAGCAATGACATTTCAAGCCGTGCCGCTTCCACTTGGGTTTCGTCCAGCAGCAGTTCGATCAAGTCCAAACGGCTGATGTCGTAATCCGGGTCCAGCGCCAAGGCGGCTTTAAGGTGCTCGCGAGCCTGTTCCCGGTCGCCTGCGCGCAAGGCGCTCAAGGCGGCGCGGCGCTCGGTGTCGGCCGCATCCGGCAACAGCTTGTCGAGAAAGGCGCGCAGCTCGCTCTCGGGCAACACGCCGAGAAATTGATCGAGCGGTTTGCCGTCGGCGAAAGCCACCACGAAGGGGATGCTGCGTACCTGGAAATGCGCGGACAACTCGGGATTTTCATCCGAATTGACCTTGACCAGCCGCCAGCGGCCGGCATATTCCGTCTCGAGTTTTTCCAGCATGGGTCCGAGGGTGCGGCAAGGACCGCACCAAGGTGCCCAGAAATCCACCAGCACCGGTATCTGTTTTGAAGTTTCGATGACGTCTTGTTCGAAGGTCGCAAGCGTACTGTCCATGTCTTACCTTTAAGAATGTTCCGGCAAAGGAATAAAATCGGTTTCGCCGGGGACCGGAGCAAACGCGCCCTCGCGCCACGCCGCCTTGGCGGCCTCGATGCGCTCGCGGCTGCTGGAGACAAAATTCCACCAGATATGGCGTTCGCCATCGATTTTTGCGCCGCCCAATATCATCACATGCGCGCCGGCGGCACTGCGCAGCGTGACTACTTGAGCCCGCGGCAGCACCGCCATCTGTCCGGCCTGCAGCGTCTGTCCGTCAATTTCCAGTTCGCCCGAAGCCAGATAGACGGCGCGTTCCTCATAGTCCGCCGGAATTTCCAGCAGCGTATCGTGACTGAATTCCGCCGCCGCGTAGAGCGTGGGGCTGGAGGTCTTGACCGGCGAGATCAGACCGCACATCTGCCCGGCCAGAACGCGTACCTGGACGCCGTCGAGCATGGCCACCGGCAGGCTGGCCGAAGGGTAATGCACGAAGGCCGGGGCACATTCTTCTTCAGCCAGAGGCAATGCGACCCAGGTTTGCAAGCCGTGCATCTCCATTGCGGAGTCGCGCCGGTCGTCGGGCGTGCGTTCCGAATGAACAATGCCGCTGCCGGCTGTCATCCAGTTGATATCGCCGGGAACGATTTTTTGCACCGTGCCCAGGCTGTCGCGATGCATGATCTCACCGGCAAACAAGTAGGTGACGGTGGCCAGCCCGATATGCGGGTGCGGGCGCACATCCATCCCGCCCGCCGCCAGCGGCGCCGGGCCCATATGGTCGAACAAGATAAACGGCCCCACCGTGCGCGCTGCCTGGGCCGGCAAAATGCGGCGTACCGAGAAGCCGCCAAGATCGCGCACATGGGGTTTGAGAATAGTCAGGGCGGTCGAATCCATGGCTGCATGTCCTATAAGAAGAGCGCTATCTCGATTGTAAAGCCGCGGCGTGGCGCCGCGTTTATATATCGAGGTAAGCAAGCTCGGCGAGTTAAGCCAGGCGAGACGAACCCCGCGCAATGAACCCCGGCTTACAAGTGCTTACGTTTGCCTGACAGAAGCCGTCAACGGCGGCCCAGTCGAGATCGTTTTATCAAGCAGGCACGAACCCCCGTGCACTTACCGGAAGGAAAGATCATGAACAAACTGTTGATCGCATTGACTGTTGGTTTGTTGGCTTCGAGCGCTGTATTTGCCCAAGCTTCCTCAATTCCCGGCACGGCGCCGGCTAACACGGTAGCGGCGGCTTCCGCACCGGCGGCCAAGAGCGGCACCGTAAAAAAATCCAAAAAAGCCACGCACAAGGCTAAAGCCGCCAAGAGCGCGAGCTCGGCTCAAGTGGACCCGAACGAAGCGCATAATTAAGCCGTAACGGGTTGCACGGGTGCGAAATCCGCGCCCGCTTTAAAAACCGTGTTTTCGCCCCTGGCGGACACGGTTTTTCTTTGTCCATGCGAAACACAGGCGCACTGACGTCGCGGCCATAGGCCCGGGCAGGGGACATTTTTTTCTATACGGCCCTGAGTCCCACAGTGTGGCAAAATGGCGCGCCCGCATTCCCAACCCGTAGAATGTCCGGGTCTCGCCTCGAATCAGAAAAAAGTTTCCACGAGAGACAGTTTTGCCTAGGAGTTACCCTATGTTGAAGTTGGTTTTCCGGTTCGCGCCCGTGGTTGCCGGGGTTGCGCTCACCTTGGCGGTAGCGCACGCGGCGCCCCCCGCCAATGTGGTCCTGGACCCTAACCAGGAACTGGTGCGGCACTATGGTGCGGAGGCGGCATCACTCGACCCGGCGATGGACGAAACGGTCCAGGAAACCTATATCGACACCGACCTCTACGAAGGCCTGACGCGGCCCGATAATAAGGGGCAAATCGTCCCGGGCGTGGCGCAAAGCTGGGAGCGTACCGCTCCGACCACCTGGGTGTTCCATTTACGGCATAACGCCAAATGGTCCAACGGCGCGCCCGTTACCGCCGGCGACTTTGTTTATGCCTGGCAACGCGAGGTCGACCCAAAAACCGCCTCGGTCTATACCATCCTGATCAGTTTTGTGGCCCATGCCGAGGATATCCTCGCCGGTACCTTGCCCCCGTCCAAGCTGGGCGTGCGTGCCATCGACCCCTATACCCTGGAAGTCCAGACCAAGACCCCGGTGCCGTTTTTCGCGTCGATGACGGCCAATCCGGTGCTGGCTCCGGAATATCGCCCGGTGATCGATAAATTCGGTGTCGAATGGACCAAACCTGAGCATCTGATCGGTAACGGCGCCTTCACCTTGCAATACTGGTCGCCCAACGACAAGCTGGTGGTGGTAAAGAACCCGCTGTACTGGGACGCCGCCAATGTGGCGCTGAACAAAGTGGTATGGGTGCCGATGGACAATAACGACACCGCCACCAAACAATTTGAATCGGGCCAGTTGGACATGACTTATGAACTGCCGCCCGGCTCGTATGCGCAGTTGAAAGCAAGATACGGCGCAGAAGTGCATATCGCCCCTGAGAGTGCCAACTACTACTTTGCCTTGAACGTGAAGGACCCGGTGCTGAAAGACGTGCGAGTGCGCGAAGCGCTGTCGATGGTGATCGACCGCGATACCCTGGTCAAACGGATTCTCGGCAACGGCGAATTACCCAGCGCCGACCTGATGCCGATCAATGTGGAAGGGGCCAACCCGACCAAGCGCGACTGGGAAAGCTGGCCGATGGAAAAGCGCATCGCGGTCGGGCGCCAGTTGCTGGCCGAGGCTGGTTATTCGGCACAAAAGCCGCTGGCCGTGAAATATTCGTATAACACCGCCGATATCAATAAATTGGTCGGCCTCTATGTTTTGTCCGAGTGGCGCAACAAACTCGGGGTGCAAGGCACCATGGAAAACCAGGAGTGGAAGGTCTTCACCCAGACCCGTCACGACGGCACTTATCAAATCGCCCGCGATGGCTGGTCGGCCGACTATAACGATGCCACCACCTATCTGGACCTGGTGCGCTGCGGCAGCGATGCCAACGACATGCGTTACTGCAATCCCAAGGTCAATGCCCTGATCTCCCAGGGTTCGAACGAACTCGATGACGCCAAGCGCACCGCCTTGCTGACTCAGGCCGATCAATTGGCGATGAGCGAATATCCGGGAGTGCCGTTATATCAGCGGGTCACGGCTCGCCTGGTACGGTCGTATGTCGGCGGTTACACCGATCTGGACCCGATGGACCGGGTGCCTTCGCAAGATCTCTACATCATCAAACACTGACGCTTGCCGGAGCCACACGATGTTCGCTTATACAATACGGCGCTTGCTGTTCGCCATCCCGACCATCCTGGCGGTGGTGACCATCTGTTATGTGATGGTCCACC
>JAMFSV010000228.1 GCA_026225455.1 Burkholderiales bacterium
CGCCTGGATTTTGCCGTCAGGCTGTCGTGCCAGCCGAGAAATTTCAGTCCCCAGGCACAAGGCCACGCCACGTTCGGTAAGCAAGCCGGACAGGCCCTCGCAAAACTTGAAGCAATCGCCGGCATCTTCGCCAGGTGTGTAGATGCCGCCTGCGAGCCGATCGGCAATGCCGGCCAGCGCAGGCTCAAGCGTCAGGCAAGCATCGGCAGCCAGCGCTTGCTGCTCACACCCCAGGGTACGCTGATATGTCATCAGCCGTTGGGCGGCATCATATGATTTCGCCTCGCGATGCACCACCAATTTTCCGCTAGTCGCGTAATCGAACGCGAGCGCGGGATGGGTCGCAACCAGTTCATGCATGAGCGCGCGGCTTAGAAAAGAAAGTTGCAGCAGGCTGCGTGTGCTTTGCTCGCTTTGCGCCGCATTACATGCCCGCACAAAATCGAAGAGCCAGCGCCATTGGCCAGGATCGGCTTGCGGCTTGAATCGCACGGGCGCATCCGCATGCAACAGCCACGAGGGCAGCTTGGCCAGCACGCCCGGGCCGGCCAGCGGCGCCACATAGTTATATGAAAGCTGCCCGCCATTGGCATGACTGGCTTGCAGTGCCACCCCGCAGTCGCGATCCACCACCGTAACCTCATGGCCGTCGTGGCGCAGATACCACGCCGCGGCCAGGCCAGTCACACCGGCGCCGATAACAAGGATATGCACGGACTACGCTCCTGCTTACATAAAGGGAACATCATCTTGGTCCATCACAAAACCGCCGTCCAATTCCTGGTGCGACGGTCGATATAGACGCAGGCTATAAGCGTGGGGTGAAAGACAGCGGCTAAAGGCTCTGGTTCGATGACGGGCCGGCTGCGGCCATTGCGTCTGCGATTCAGATCAAAAGCCCGGTTATCCCTACAATTATTACAAAATTATGCTTTACGATCTTCACTCAGACCTACGCCTTCATGCTGCATCAGCGATAGCAATTTGTATATCGCCTTTCGCTAAAATCGCATTAGACGATACTCAGACTGGCTGCTACTCTTCCTGACACCTATAAGTGTTCCGTGACCTGATCCCAGGCGCGGCACCAACGCGAAAGCGGATAAAAATCAGGAGACAAAGATGGCGGCTTCAAGACGCGGGACCCTCGCATTGTTATGCGCGGCGGCGGTAGCGACACTGACCCTCAGCACTCAGGGTTATGCGCAAGACAAGCAGATCACCCTGGGCTTTGCTCAAGTCGGCGCGGAAAGCGCCTGGCGCACGGCCAATACCGAATCGGTCAAAAGTGCGGCGGCCGACGCGCATGTCAAACTGAAATTCTCCGATGCGCAGCAAAAGCAGGAAAACCAGATCAAGGCGATTCGTTCGTATATCGCCCAGAAAGTCGACGTGATTGCCTTCTCGCCGGTGGTCGAATCGGGCTGGGAGCCGGTGCTGCGCGAAGCCAAAGCCGCGAAAATCCCGGTGATCCTGACGGATCGGTCGATCGATGTCAAAGACCCCTCGCTGTATGTGACGATGATCGGCTCCGATTTCCTGGAAGAAGGCCGCCGTGGCGGAAAATGGCTGGAAGATCACTATAAAGATCAATCCGGCCCGATCAATATCGCCGAGTTGCAGGGCACGGTCGGTTCGGCGCCTGCCAACGACCGCCACTCGGGTCTGATGGAAGTGATCAAGGACGATCCCAAGTTCAAGATTATTGCTTCGCAAAGCGGCGATTTCACGCTGGCGGGCGGCAAGCAGGTGATGGAAGCGTTTATCAAAACATATGGCAACAAGATCAATGTGGTCTATGCCCATAACGATGATATGGCGCTGGGCGCGATCCAGGCGATGGAAGAGGCCGGTATGCATCCGGGCAAGGACATCACGGTGGTTTCGTTCGATGCGACCAAGGGTGGTTTCCAGGCGATGGCCGCGGGCAAGATGAATGTCGACGTCGAATGCAGCCCGCTGCTGGGGCCGCAATTGATGGAGGCGGCCAAGGCGGTGGCGGCCGGCAAGACTTTGCCTAAACGTATCGTCACCACTGAGACGGTGTTCCCGGCCGATGTGGCCGCCGCGACCTTGCCTTCACGCAAGTATTGATCGGGAGCCGGGCGGCCGCCGCCCGGCGTTGAGTGGATATCTATGACCGAAACCGCGGTGCAGCACCCGGACGAGCGGCCGCCGCCGATCTTTGAAACCCAGGCAGTGAGTAAAGCGTTTCCCAGCGTGCGCGCCCTGAGCGGCGTGGATTTCCGTTTGTTTCCCGGCGAGATTCACGCGCTGATGGGGCAAAACGGCGCCGGTAAATCGACCCTGATCAATGTCCTGACCGGCGTGTGCGCGCCTGACGCTGGCAGCGTGCTTCTGGGCGGGCAGCCGGTGCATTTTGCTTCGCCGCAGGACGCCGAGGCGGCGGGTGTGCGCACGTTGTATCAGGAAGTGAATCTGTGCCCGAATCTGTCGGTGGCCGAAAATATTTTTATCGGCCGCCAGCCCATGCATGGCGGCACCATCCACTGGGCCGAGATGCGGCGGCGGGCCAGCGAGGTGCTGGCCGGCTTGAATCTGGTGCTCGATGTAGGCAAGACGCTGGACTGTTATCCGATCGCGGTGCAGCAGATGATTGCGATTGCGCGCGCCACCTGCCTGGACGCGCGCGTGTTGATCCTCGACGAACCGACTTCCAGTCTGGACGAAGACGAAGTGGCGCGGTTGTTTGCGGTATTGCGTCAGCTCAAGCAACGCGGCATTGCGATTCTATTTGTGACGCACTTTCTGGAGCAGGTCTACGCCATTTCCGATCGCATTACGGTGATGCGCAATGGCGAGCACGTCGGCGAGTATTTGACGGTCGATCTGCCCGCGGCGCAACTGATCGAAAAAATGGTGGGCCACAACCGGCTGGGCGAGACCTTGGCTCAAGCCGCGCAAGCGGTGAAAACGGTAGTGCAGGGCGAGGCGGCGCAGCCGCTGGTGACGCTGGCGGGTTTAGGCCGGCACGGCATGATGCAGCCGGTCGATCTGGAGATACGCGCCGGCGAAATATTGGGACTGGCCGGCTTGCTCGGTTCCGGGCGCACCGAGACCGCGCAATTGTTGTTTGGGGTGGAGCGCGCCGATGCCGGCCATGTGGTGATCGACGGCACAGCGCAACGTTTCCGTTCGCCGCGCGACGCGATACGCAAGGGCATTGCCTGTTGCCCCGAAGACCGCAAACGCGAAGGCATCGTCGCCGAGTTATCGATCCGCGAAAACATTATCCTGGCGTTACAGGCCAAGCGCGGCTGGTGGCGCAAAATAGGCCGGCGCCAGCAACAGCAGATTGCTGAAGACTATGTGTCGCGGCTGGGGATCAAGGCCGCCGATATCGAGCAGCCTATCGGTTTGCTATCGGGCGGCAACCAGCAAAAAGCCTTGCTCGGCCGCTGGCTGGCAACCAGTCCCACCTTATTGATTCTGGATGAGCCCACGCGCGGCATCGATGTGGCGGCCAAGTTTGAAATCATGCAGGAAATACTGGCCTTGTGCGCCAAAGGGCTGGGCTTGCTGTTTATCTCTTCCGAAATCAGCGAGGTGACGCGCATCAGCCACCGGGTCGCGGTGCTCAAGGATCGCCGCAAGATTGCCGAGCTCAGCGCGGTATTGGCCAATGAAGACGCCGTTTATAAACTTATCGCGGGAGCCTCTGAATGAGCGTGATCAAGCGGATCTTCGCCGCGAGCCTGGGTGCGGCGGGTTCCAGGCGCGGCAATAGTCCACTGCTTTGGCCGGTACTCACCTTGCTGGCCCTATGCCTGTTGAATCTGGGTTTTAATCCGCATTTCCTGTCCGTGCGTTTGCTCGACCATCATCTGTTCGGGGCGCCCATCGATATCCTCAATCGCGCGGTGCCGCTGATCCTGGTGGGCTTGGGCATGACCTTGGTGATCGCCACGCGCGGGATCGATATTTCGGTCGGGGCCGTGGTGGCGATTGTCGCCGCCATGGCCGCGGCCTTGCTCGGCGGCAGTCAGGCGTTCACCGGCGGCTGGTCGCCCGCGGCCGCGATTGCCGCGGCGCTGGGGATCGGCCTGGTCTGCGGCTTATGGAACGGTACGCTGGTGGCGCTGGTCGGGATGCAGCCGATTATCGCCACCTTGATTCTGATGGTGGCCGGCCGTGGGGTGGCGCAATTACTCACCGCCGGGCAAGTGATCACGATTTCCAACCCGGCTTATTTATTTGTCGGCGGCGGTTATTTGCTGGGCATTCCCGTGTCGCTGTATGTGGTCGTGGTGGTGCTGGCTGTCACCGCTTGGCTGCTGGAAGGAACCGCACTCGGTTTATTTATCCGGGCGATCGGGATCAATCCGGTGGCGACGCGGCTGGTCGGCTTGCGCGCCAACGCGATTGTGTTCTGGGTCTACGGCTTCTCGGGCTTCACCGCGGGTCTGGCCGGGATTCTGATCAGCTCCAACCTCAGAAGCGCCGACGGCAACAATGCCGGTTTGCTGCTCGAACTCGATGCGATTCTGGCGGTGACGCTGGGCGGCACTTCCTTGCTTGGAGGCCGTTTCAGTCTGGCCGGCACGGTGCTGGGGGCGTTGATCATCCAGACCCTGACCTACACCACCTATTCGATTGGCGTACCTCCCGAAGCGACGCTGGTGGTGAAGGCGGTGGTGGTATTGCTGGTGAGCGTGATCCAATCGCCGACGGCAAGGCTATGGCTGGGCGCGCGGCTTAGGCTGCCGGCCCGATCGGTGGGAGCGGCGCGATGAAATATGGTTTGACCTCTTTAGTCCGGGTACTGGATGCACGCATGCTGCCGCTGGCGGTGACTCTCTTCCTGTTTATCGCGCTCTTCAGTTTTGGCGGCGTGATGTACACCGGTTTTTTCTCACTCCAGGTGTTGCTCGATTTGCTGGTCGACAACGCTTTTTTGCTGATCGTTGCGATCGGCATGACCTTCGTGATTATCTCCGGCGGCATCGACCTGTCGGTCGGCGCGGTAGTGGCGTTGACCACCATCCTCGAAGCGGTGATGGTGCAGCATTGGCATTGGTCGGTATGGGTCATTATCCCTATCGTTTTGTCGATCGGCGCCTTGTTCGGTACGGCAATGGGCTGGCTGATCCATCATTTCCGCTTGCAACCGTTTGTGATTACGCTGGCCGGGATGTTTCTCGCTCGCGGTTTGTGTTTCCTCATCAGTCTCGACTCCATCACCATTACCGACCCCACCTTCTCCGCGATTTCGGAGCTGCGCATTCCGCTTGGCAGCGGCTCGATTTCGGCCAATGTGGTGATCGCGCTGGTGATGCTGGCGGTCGCGATGTATCTGGCGCATGGCACGCGTTTTGGCCGCAATGTCTATGCCATCGGCGGTAACGAACGCTCGGCTTTGTTGATGGGGCTGCCGGTTGCGCGCACCAAAGTGCTGGTGTACACCTTCAGCGGATTTTGTTCGGCCTTGGCGGGCGTGGTGTTCACCTTTTATGTGTTGTCCGGCTATGGTTTGCAAGCGCAAGGCATGGAGCTCGATGCGATCGCCGCGACCGTGATCGGCGGCACCTTGCTCACGGGCGGCGTAGGTTATGTGATCGGATCGCTGTTCGGCGTCGGCATCCTGGGCACCATCCAAAGCCTGATCACCTTTGACGGTACGCTGAGCTCGTGGTGGACGCGGATCGTGATCGGCGCGCTGTTATGCCTGTTTTGCCTGCTGCAACGTTTGATGGAACGGCGCACCCGCCGCGGCGCAGGCAGCAGTCCGCCGGCCGTGGGCGCGATCAGCAAAACCTCCGCCACCGGGAGTTCCGCCAGCGGCGTCCCGGGTCAGGCGGCCGAGACCAGTCTCGCCGCGGGGCC
>JAMFSV010000229.1 GCA_026225455.1 Burkholderiales bacterium
ACCACCCCGCTCACCACCTCGGCAAGTGCCGCCGGAATCTGCGGATCGCTCATGTTCGCCAGGTGGTTGACGCCGTTCACATCGACATGATGAATCTCGGTTTTAAACGCATCGCGGACCTGTCCCGCGGTCCCGGAGAAGTCGATCACCATGCCCGTGCTCAAGGCGGTATTGACCGTCAGTCCATGTTTGGTCAGCCAGTCGCTGACCAAATTCCGGTCCGCATCGGCCGGGCCGAAATCCGCGTTGAATTGTGCGGCAGTGAGCCATTGATGGAAGTTGGGCGACTTGGGGTCGTGCAACTGCTGGATCAAATTCGACAACGCGACCTGTCGCTCGGCCGGCCGCTTCAACAGCAGTTGCATATGCGCCAGGACCTGCGAATCACTCACCGCCCCGCGATCGTTTTCCGCAACCGCTTCGGGACGGGTATTGCCGCTCAACGAAACGGTTTGTGCCTCGTCCACGGTTTGAGTAACAAGTTGCCGGGCGGCTTGCGCCTGTGCTTCAGAAGTAATACCAAGCAGTGAGATGGACAGCAGAGCAAACACCAGAAAACCAGATTTCGATCTTTTCAATCTTGTTAATGTTGTTGACATATGGCCTCCCCCTACGCGTTGTAAAAGAATTTTTCAGCACTGTAGCCGACTTAATAAACCGTTGCGGATTTTTTAAAAAAACTGCAAGGTTGCTGTAAATTCTTGGCGGATCGGGGAACGCCCCCTCTCGGCAGGGCGTTTGTCAAAGACCACATCTCAACTTCAATCAAGCCAGGTAACGCGCCTCCAGATGTGCCCGGAAGTATCCGGGGTTCAGCGATTCTCCGGTGGCACGCCGGACTAATTCTCCGGTTTCCCAACGGCTGGCCTGACTCCAAATATGCTCGTTGAGCCAGGCAAAAACATGGCGGAAATCGCCTATAGAAATTTCTTCGTCGAGCGTGGGATAAATCTGTCGCATGCTCGCAAAATACTGAGCCGCATACATGGCGCCCAGGGTATAGCTAGGGAAATACCCGAAGCTGCCGTCCGACCAGTGCATGTCCTGCAGGCAGCCGTTTTTATAGTTGCCGCGTGTATCGATGCCCAGGTAAGCCTGCATCTTCTCGTCCCACAGCGCCGGAATATCCTCTGCTTCAATTTCGCTGTTCATCAACGCGCGTTCAATTTCAAAACGCAGAATAACGTGGGCCGGATAACACAATTCATCGGCATCGACCCGGATAAAACCTGGCTCCACGCGACTGTAGAAACGTGCCAGATTGGCTGGATCAAAGGCCGGATCGGATGCGGCGGGATCGGCGCTCAAATGCTGTCGCACCAACGGCGCGATGTTGTGCAAGAAGCCGGGGTGGCGGCCCAACTGCATTTCAAACGACAGGCTTTGACTTTCGTGTATGCCCATCGAACGCGCCTGGCCGACGGGCAGATGGACCCAATCGCGCGGCAGGTTCTGTTCATAACGCGCATGACCGGTCTCGTGAATGATGCCCATCAGGCTCTGGGTAAAATCGTCCTCGCTGTAGCGGGTGGTGATGCGCACGTCTTCCGCCACGCCGCCGCAAAATGGGTGCACGCTGATGTCGAGCCGCCCGGCATCGAACTCAAAGCCGATGCGCCGCATCACTTCCAGACCCAGGGCGCGCTGCGCCGCGGTGGAGAACGGACCCTGCGGCTGAAGCACCGACTCACCGGCCTGGCGTTCGCGCACTTGGGCAATCAAGCCGGGCAACCAGGTTTTGACGTCGCTGAAAATACCTTCGATCTCGGCACTTGGCATGCCGGGTTCGTACTTGTTCATCAAGGCGTCGTACGGACTGCCGCCGGTGTGTGCCGCCAGCAGCGCGCCTTCTTCGCGAGACAAGCGCACCACTTCACGGAAATTAGCCAGGAAGCCGGTCCAGTCGTTGGCTTGCCGCTGCTCGCGCCACGCGTGTTCGCAGCGCATGCCGGCCAGCGTCTTGGCTTCCACCAGCTTTTCGGGCAGCAAGTTGGCGTGTTGCCATTGACGCCGCATTTCACGCAGGCTGGCCCGTTCCATGTCGGACAAGTCTTCCTGTTCGGCTTCGGCCAGCCAGCCTTGCAGCGCCGGATCGGTTTGGGTCCGATGCATCAACACGCCCAGTTCGGCCATCGCCGCGGTGCGCGCTTCGCTGCCGCGGCCGGGCATCATCGTGTGTTGATCCCAACCGGCCATCGCCGCCAAGTGTTGATAACGGTACAGACGCGTAAACACGTCAGTCAACGCAACATAAGCTTTTTTGTGCGACATGAGTTTCACTCTCCCGAGGCAAGCATAAAGCCGCTGGTCCAACTCGAAGCAGGTATCAACGCGTGAACCGATCAAGCAATGGATAAGCGGGCCGACGTGGCAAATGCCTACGGCGTTTTATCGATGACGTATTTTAGGCAGGCAAACTGCTATTATGAAACTTGCCAAAACACTATAGGTGTTATCTAAATTACTTATGTCTGTTTCGCTTAACGATCTGCAGTTGCTGCTCGATGTCGCCGATTGCGGCAGTTTCAGCCAGGCTGCCGTGCGGCGCGGCTGGTCGCAGCCCCAAGTCAGCCAGCGGATTTCACTGCTGGAGCACACCTTGGGCCAGGAATTATTTGCCCGCCATCGACGCGGCGCGTCGCCCACGCCCGCTTGCCTGCAATTCCTCGATTCGGCGCGGCAGGCGGTCCTGGCATTCGAACGCGGCCGAGCCCTGCTTGACGGCAGCCCGTTGTTGCCGCGCATTACCTTGTCCTGCCTGCCGTCGCTGACCTCATCGATCTACGGTCCGCTAATGGCCAAATTAGCCGATGCGCCCTTGGAAATCCGCTGCTCGGCCGATCATTCGCCAGGGGTGATGACAGCCTTGCTCGCGGGCGAAGTGCAAGTGGGTTTTGTGCTGAAATGCCCGCCCGTCGCGGGCATCCGGATGGAGCGCTTATGGTGTTCGCCGATCGTTGCGGTGGTGTCGCCGCAACATCCGCTGGCGTCGGTGCAACATCCGCTGAAACTCGGCGAGCTGGCCAATCAGCGCATTGCGCCGCAATTCTGGGGCGAAGATTGCGAAACCTTGATCAAATTGATCCACCAGCATCGCGAACGAGCGCTGCCGATTCACGCGGTGCAACCGGCTTCGGCCGTGATGGAACTGGTGCTGCGGCATCAGTTCGTCAGCTTCATGCCGCGTATCGTGGTGCATGCGGAGCTACAGGAAGGCCGCTTGCGGGAAGTTGCGCTGAGCGATCTGCCCTATTGGCAATGGGAGGTGATGATGGCCTGGCGTAGCGGCAAACGCCGCGATCATGCCAAAGAAACGGTGATCAAGGCCGCGCGCCAAGTGGCCCAGGAGATGGCATCGCCGCCTGGGCAGGCGCGGCCCGACTAGCGCCGGCGCATCAGAAAGGTGAAGACTTTTTCGTGGGACGAGGTTTCGACCAGTTCGTTGCCGGTCTGTTTCGCAAAAGCGGCAAAGTCGCGCTGGGCGCTTGGGTCGGTCGCCAATATTTTCAGAATTTGGCCGCTCTCCATATCGGCCAGCGCCTTTTTGGCTCGCAAAATGGGCAGCGGGCACAACAAACCGCGCGCATCGACTTCTTTATGAATATCCATCTGCTTTAAATTCCGGTTGAGGTGGTATCGCTCTCGTTACTCACGTCGCCAACGCGCCAACGCAGTTGTCCGGGACGCTCGACGAACTCGACCGGCAGATTCCGCCGCCGCATCCACTCCGCCAACGCCAGGCCGGTACCGGCACGCCAGGGCAGCAGGCGATGCGGTTCGATCAGTTTATATTCCACCAGTTCCGCCGACAGCCTGACCGTGCCGCTGGCCTTGACGTGGTACGCGATAATCAATTCATTTTTGCGCATAAATTCGTACACTCCGAGCAATTCGATCGACTCGGCATGCAAGGCGGTTTCTTCCATGACTTCACGGGCGATACCCTGCTCCGGCGTCTCGTCTTTCTCCAGAAAACCGGTGATCAAGGCGAACATGGTGGGTTCGGTCCACGCCGCATTACGTGCCAGCAAAATCTTGCCCTCGTATTCAACCACCGCGGCCACCACCGGCACCGGATTATTCCAATGCACAAAACCGCAAGCCTCGGTCAGGCAAACATGCCGCGCACGCTCTTCCAACTGGCGCTCGACCAGCGACGCGCCGCACTGCGGGCAAAATTGATAAGGGTTCATTCGGCTCGACTCATTGCGCTTATTCGACTGCTTATTCGACTGCTTACTCGACTCATCGGGCTCGACTCATCCGGCCCGCTTCCAAAGCTCATCACAGATGAAAAAAAACGCCGCGAACCGGGGGCCGCGGCGTTTTCGCACTGCTATGCGCAGGGTTCTCGACCAGCGCCGCCTGCCTGGCGTCCTGTTTCACTACTTTACCTATTTACAGGCGGCCAGCCACCCAAGCCTGCACCCCTGCCAGCGCGGCCGGCAGGTTAGCCGGTTCGGTACCGCCCGCCTGGGCCATATCGGCGCGACCGCCGCCTTTACCGCCCACCTGCTGCGCCACAAAGTTCACCAGTTCGCCCGCCTTGACCTTCAGACTGGCGTCGGCGGTGACCCCGGCAATCAAGCTGACTTTGCCGTCCGTCACAGCCGCCAGTACGATAGCGGCATGCTTAAGCTTGTCTTTAAGTTTGTCGACCGTTTCACGCAGGGTTTTGGCGTCGGCATTGTCGAGCACGGCCGCCAGCACCTGCACGCCGCCCACTTCAACCGCCTGGCTGAGCAAGTCGTCGCCCTGGCTCGAGGCCAGTTTCGACTTCAATTGCGACAGCTCTTTTTCCAGCGTGCGGACTTGTTCCTGCACCTGTCCGATGCGCAAGGTCAATTCAGCAGGTTGAGCTTTCAAGGCTGCCGCCGCGGTATTGACCAGGGTATCGAGCTGTTGCACAAAACGCAGCGCGTTATCGCCGGTGATCGCTTCGACCCGGCGGATCCCCGCCGCGACGCCGCCTTCGACCACAATTTTGAACAAGCCGATATCGCCGGTGCGCTGCACATGCACCCCACCGCACAGTTCACGCGAAAAGCCGATATCGAGCACCCGCACTTCGTCGCCGTATTTCTCGCCGAACAAAGCCATGGCGCCGCCTTTGACCGCATCGTCATAGGCCATCAACTGGGCCTGGACCTGCGCATTGCGCAAGATCTCGGCATTGACGATGACTTCGACCCGGCGAATCTCGTCGTCAGTCATGGGGGCATTGTGGGCAAAGTCGAAGCGGGTTTTGTCGGCGTCGACCAACGAACCTTTTTGCTGCACATGAGCGCCCAGCACTTCACGCAAAGCCTTATGCATCAAATGGGTAGCCGAGTGATTGCGGATCGTGCGCGCACGCCGCACCGTATCGACCTCGGCCGCCAGCACGTCGCCCACCTGCAACACGCCCTGCACCAGCGTACCGTGATGGCCGAACACATCGGCTTGTACCTTCAGCGTATCGCTCACTTCAAAGCGCGCGCTACCGGCCAACAGCACGCCTTGGTCGCCGGCCTGGCCGCCCGATTCGGCATAGAACGGGGTGTGATCGAGCACCACGATGGCGGCCTGGCCCGCGCTGATCGACTCGACCGCACTGCCTTCGACGTAGAGCGCGATCACCCGGGCATCGTCGATCGCGAGTTTTTCGTAACCGTGAAAAGTGGTTTTGGCGCCGCTATAACCGAGCGCCGCACTCATCTTGAACTTGCCCGCGGCTCGCGCCTGGTCACGCTGGCGCGCCATCGCGGCGTCAAACGCGGTTTCGTCGACGGTCATTTCCCGTTCACGGCAAACGTCGGCCGTCAGATCCAGCGGAAAACCGAAGGTGTCGTGCAGCTTGAAGGCGACTTCGCCATCCAGCGTCCGGGCGCCTTTTTTCTGCACTTCGGCCAGCGCGGTTTCGAGGATTTCCATGCCGATATCGATGGTCTCGAAGAAACGCTCTTCTTCCTGGCGCAGCACCTCGGTGACACGGGCCTGGGCTTCGGTGAGTTCCGGGTAAGCGGCACCCATTTCAGCCACCAGATCGGTGACGATACGGTTGAAAAACGGCTGTCTGCGGCCCAGCTTGTAGCCATGACGGATGGCGCGGCGGATGATCCGGCGCAACACATAACCGCGCCCTTCATTGCCCGGAATAATGCCGTCGACGATCAGGAACGAGCAAGCGCGGATATGGTCGGCAATCACTTTCAGCGAATTATTGCCAAGGTCGGCGGTGCCGGTTTCGCGTGCCGCCGCCTTGATCAGCGACTGGAACAAATCGATTTCGTAATTGCTGTGCACATGTTGCAGCACCGCGGCCAGACGTTCGATACCCATGCCGGTATCGACGCACTGCTTGGGCAGGCGCGGCATATTGCCCTGCTCATCGCGGTTGAACTGCATAAACACCAGATTCCAGATCTCGATATAACGATCGCCGTCTTCTTCCGCCGAACCCGGCGGCCCGCCCCAGATCTCGGGACCGTGGTCGTAGAAAATTTCGGAGCATGGACCGCACGGCCCGGTGTCCGCCATTTGCCAGAAATTGTCGGAGGCGTAACGCGCGCCCTTGTTATCGCCGATACGGATGATGCGTTCCACCGGCACGCCGATTTCGCGGGCCCAGATATCGTGCGCTTCGTCGTCTTCGTGATAGACGGTGATCCAGAGCTTGTCCTTGGGCAATTGGTAGACCGTGGTCAACAATTCCCAGGCGTAATGAATCGCATCGCGCTTGAAATAGTCGCCGAACGAGAAATTACCCAACATCTCGAAGAAAGTATGGTGGCGTGCGGTGTAACCGACATTTTCCAGGTCGTTATGCTTGCCGCCCGCGCGCACGCTGCGCTGCGCGGTGGTGGCCCGGGTGTACGGGCGCGGGTCGTTACCTAGGAACACGTCCTTGAACTGGACCATGCCCGAGTTGGTAAACATCAAGGTCGGATCGTTCGCCGGGATCAGGCTCGATGACCGGACAATGGTATGCCCCTTGGATTCGTAGAATTTAAGGAATTTCTCGCGGATTTCAGCTGCTTTCATGGCGGGCTTTGGAGCGACCGGGCGCTACAGTAAGTGATTTTTATAAGCATTTGATTATACGGGAAACCGCCGCAACTCAGCCATACGACAGAGCAGACCCGGCCCAGCGTGCCGCATCGACACACCTCGTCGGGCACGGCGCCGGCCCTGAATCGCTTATGATTGCCGCTTGGATTAGCGCATGGATACCCCCGGTCGCAGCTTTCAGCGTCGCCTTGAACCGTGCATGAGCCGCTACATGAGCCGGCATGAATGCCACATGAATCTCTCATGAACGTCGCGCAACCCGTTGCCGCCGTTCCCAACCTGGATTGGAGACCCCGCACCATGGGCGCGCTTAGCCATATTCGTGTACTCGACCTGACCCGCGTCCTGGCCGGCCCCTGGTGCGGACAAACCCTCGCCGATTTCGGCGCCGACGTGATCAAGGTCGAACGCCCCGGTGTCGGCGACGATACCCGTCACTGGGGACCTCCCTACCTCAAAACGGCGGACGGAGAATTGACCGGCGAGGCGGCGTATTACCTCGCCGCCAATCGCAACAAGCGTTCGATCACGCTCGACATCGCCACTGCCGAAGGCCAGCGGCTGGTGCGCGAACTGGTGGCGCAAAGCGATGTGGTGCTGGAAAACTACAAGGTCGGGCAACTGAAGAAATACGGCCTGGACTACGCCGCTCTGTGCGAGATCAAACCGGACCTGGTCTATTGTTCGATTACCGGCTTCGGCCAAACCGGCCCCTACGCGCCGCGCGCGGGCTACGATTTTATCGTGCAGGGCATGGGCGGTTTTATGAGTATTACCGGTGAACCCGATACGTTGCCGGGCGGCGGTCCGCAAAAAGCCGGGGTCGCGATTGCCGATCTGATGACCGGCATGTATGCGACGGTCGCCGTGCTGGCGGCGCTGGCTCATCGCGACCGCACCGGCGCCGGCCAATATATCGACATGGCGCTGCTCGACGTGCAGGTCGCGATGCTGGCTAACATGAATACGAATTTTCTGGTGAGCGGCAGCCCCCCGGCACGGTGGGGCAATGCCCACCCCAACATCGTCCCGTATCAAACCTTCAAGACCTCGGATAGCTGGATTATCGTCGCAGTCGGCAACGACGGGCAGTTTCGCAAATTTGTCGAAGTCGGCGGACAACCGGAGCTGGCGGACGATCCGCGTTTCGCGCAAAACCCGGACCGGGTGCGCCATCGCGAACACCTGGTGCCCCTGCTCGCCGCCATGGTGGCGCAACGCAGCAAGGCCGACTGGATCGGCGCGCTGGAAGCGGCCGGGGTGCCCTGCGGGCCGATCAATAACCTGAGCGAGGTATTCGACGACCCTCAGGTGCGCTCCCGCGCGATGCAAGTGCCGGTCGAACATCCCTTGGCCGGCACCATCAAACTAGTGGGCAATCCGATCAAAATGAGTCTGACGCCGCCCGCTGTCGCCAGCCACCCGCCCTTGCTCGGCGAACATACCGAAGCCGTGTTGCATGAGCTGCTGGGAGTCGACGCCACTGCCTTTGCCGCCCTGCGGGACGCCGGCATTGTGTAACAGACTGTATTAACTCGGACCCGCGCGGCCCCGTTCCGAGAGGCGCCCAAACCGCTGCGGATTCTCGTATCGCGTGGCGTAGCGGGGATTCGTGCCGCTTGGCGGCAGCCGTCAAACGTATCGTTTTTGTAACAATTGGGGGCCTATCGTTCAATTGCTCCGGAACCATCTACCCGTCTTCGTCTCAAAATCAATGCTTAGGTCGTGAATCGATACGTTTCTGTGGCAAGCCCGATCGGTTTCGACATCATGCCACCAACATTCTTTGCGCCATTTGAGAGGGAACATTCATGAAAAAACTTATCGTTACCGTCGCTTCCGCCTTGTTGGTTACGGGCGCTTACGCTCAAACCGCGCCTGCTGCCGCACCCGCCGCGGGCAACGCCGCACCGGCGCATTCGCTGAAAGCCGGCAAGTCAGCCACGGACCGTACCGAAGTACGCATCAACCAATTGCACGCCGATTTGAAGATCACCCCGGATCAAGAAGCCAAATGGGGCGATGTGGCCCAGGCGATGCGCGACGAAGCGACGCAAATGGATGAGTTGATTGCGCGCCGCCAGGCGCAGCAAGACATGATGTCGGCGGTCGACGACCTGAATAATTATGCCGAACTGGCACAAGCCCATGCCGATGGCGTGAAGAAGATGTCGGCCGTGTTCGCTCCGCTGTACAACAGCATGTCGGACGAGCAGAAGAAGGTTGCGGATGAAACCTTCCACCCGCATCAGCACCCGGCCAAGCAGGCCATGAAACACAGCGGCACCAAGGCAGCTACTTCCAAGGCCGCGGTACCGAACGCCAGCTCGCAGCCGTAATGAGTGCTGTGCATTGAAGCTCGGCATACCCGCGTTGAGTGTTGCTCCTCGGCGCGCTCTATCCCGAGCCTCAATTCAGCAACTCGTTTTGGCCGGCAGCGCACTCGACGGCACCCTGACGCCTGGATAGCCAGCCGGAATGCCGTCGAGCAGGAACCCAGACAAGGATATTTTATGAAACGCCTTTTAATCATTTCATTGCTTGGATTAGCAGCTGTGGGCGTAAGCCCGTTAGCCAGCGCCCGTGTCAGTATCGGTATCGGTATCGGCGTACCGGGTTTTGTGGCCGGCCCGCCGGTAGTCTACGCCCCGCCGCCTCAGCCCTACTATGCACCGCCGCCGGTGGTGTATGGGGGTGGTGGTTATTATGGCGGCGGCCCCGGCTGGGGTCACCGCGACTATCATCGCGGTCGTGACGATCATGGTCACGGTAACGACCACCGCCGCTGATCGGCCCGCGCCAATCGCCTCAAATGCCCCGCTTGCGGGGCATTTGCTTATGCGGGCAAAACACACTTAGCTCAGCAAAGTGCGGCAAAAGAGACGAGGTACGGTAAAATGGCCTGATATTCCAAGGCTCCCCACATGAAGAACGAACCCAACCTCGAACGAAAAAACGCAGCGCCAGATACTGCGCCGGCATCGAATTTCATTCGCAACATCATCGACGAAGACATCCGCAGCGGCAAATGGGCGGGGCGCGTGGAGACCCGTTTCCCACCGGAACCCAATGGTTACCTGCATGTCGGCCATGCCAAATCGATCTATGTGAATTTCGGCCTGGCTCGCGCCTACAACGGCGTTTGCCACCTGCGCTTCGACGACACCAATCCAGAAAAAGAAAGCACCGAATACGCCGACAGCATTATCGATGCGGTCAAATGGCTGGGCTTTTCATGGCAGCACGGCGCCACCGAACATCTCTATTACGCCAGCGACTATTTCGACAAGCTGTACGCTTTTGCCGAGTTGCTGATCGAACGCGGCCGCGCTTATGTCGACAGCCAAAGCGCTGAAGAAATGCGCATCAATCGCGGCACCCTGACCGAAGCCGGCCGCCCCTCGCCCTTCCGTCAACGTACCCCGGCCGAAAGCCTGGACTTGTTCCGCCGCATGCGGGCCGGCGAATTCGCCGACGGCACCCATGTGCTGCGCGCCAAGATCGACCTCGGCTCGCCCAATATGAATTTGCGCGACCCGGTGATTTACCGGATCCGCCGGGTGCATCATCATCGTACCGGGGATGCATGGTGCATTTACCCGATGTACGACTACACCCACTGTATTTCGGATGCGCTGGAGAACATCACCCATTCCCTGTGCACGCTCGAATTCGAAGACCACCGCCCGCTGTACGACTGGGTGCTCAACGAATTGGCCGAAGCCGGCGTGATGGCCCGTCCGCTGCCGCAGCAAATCGAATTTGCCCGGCTTAACCTGACCTATGTGATCACCAGCAAACGCAAGCTGCTGCAATTGGTCACCGACCGTCATGTCGACGGTTGGGACGATCCGCGCATGCCCACCGTAGTTGGCTTGCGCCGCCGGGGTTATACCCCCGCCAGTATCCAGTTGTTCTGCGAACGGATCGGCCTGACCAAGTCCGATACCTGGATCGACATGAGCACGCTGGAACAAGCGCTGCGCGACGATCTCGACCCGATCGCGCCGCGCGCGACCGCGGTACTCGACCCGCTGAAATTGATTATCGACAATTTCCCCGAAGGCCAGATCGAAGCGTGCACCTCGCCGGTACACCCGCATCACCCCGAGATGGGCGAGCGCCAGTTTCCCTTCTCGCGCGAACTCTGGATCGAGCGCGAGGACTTCAACGAAGCGCCACCCAAGGGTTATTTCCGCCTCTTCCCCGGCAACCGGGTACGGCTGCGTCACGGCTTTGTGGTGGAATGTACGGGCGCCGACAAGGATGAGAACGGGGTGATTACAGCGATCCATTGCAGCTACTTCCCCGATAGCAAGTCCGGCACCGACGGCT
>JAMFSV010000230.1 GCA_026225455.1 Burkholderiales bacterium
AAATCCTCGAGATTTTCCAGAACAGCAGTGTCCGGCATCTGACAGCCGAAGACGTCTATCGTCACTTGCTGCAGGAGGAACTCGACATCGGGCTAGCCACCGTTTACCGGGTTCTGACTCAGTTCGAACAAGCGGGCCTGCTCAGCCGCAGCAACTTCGAATCGGGCAAGGCCGTGTTCGAACTCAATGAAGGAACCCACCACGATCACCTGGTGTGCCTGGATTGTGGTGTGGTCGAAGAATTCTACGATGCCGAAATCGAACGACGCCAGCAGTTGATCGCGAAAGAACGCGGGTTCGAACTGCATGAGCACGCGCTCGCACTGTATGGCTCATGCCGCCGCGAAAACTGTCCCAATCGCAAGCGCTAAGCCGCTAAGCAGAATCAAGGCCATTAAAAAGCCGCGAGGGGGGATGTCCCTGCTCGCGGCTTTTTTTGCGCCTGCTGCGTTTTGCTGGCCGCGCGTTACTTCCCCGGCTTTACTTCCCCGGCTTTACCTCGACATCTCTACTCGGCCGAGCTTACTTGGCCGTCGCCAGCGCCACTGCCGTATCGAGCATCCGGTTCGAGAAGCCCCACTCATTGTCGTACCAGCTCGACACCTTGACCAGGCGGCCCGACACTTTGGTCAGGGTCGCGTCAAAGCTCGACGAAGCCGGATTGTGGTTGAAGTCGACCGAAACCAGCGGCGCGGTATTGTAAGCGAGGATGCCTTTGAGCGAGCCGTCCGCGGCTTCTTTCATAATCGCATTCACTTCGTCGACCGTGGTGTCGCGTTCAGCGATAAACGACAGGTCGACCAACGACACATTGATCGTCGGCACGCGAATCGCAAAACCGTCGAGCTTGCCGTTTAGTTCCGGCAACACCAGGCCAATCGCCGCCGCGGCACCCGTTTTGGCCGGGATCATGTTGTGCGTGGCCGAGCGGGCGCGGCGCAAGTCTTCATGATAAACGTCGGTCAGAACCTGGTCGTTGGTATAGGAATGGATGGTGGTCATCAGCCCGTTGACGATACCCAGTTTGTCGCTCAGCGGCTTGACCAGCGGCGCCAGACAGTTGGTGGTGCAGGACGCATTCGAGATGACAGTGTCGCTGGCTTTCAGGATCTGGTGATTCACGCCGTAGACGATGGTCGCGTCGACATCCTTACCGCCGGGTGCCGAGATAATGACTTTCTTCGCGCCGCCCTTCAAATGGGCGCTGGCCTTTTCCTTGGTGGTGAAAAAGCCGGTGCATTCCATCACCACGTCGACCTTCAGTTCACCCCACGGCAGCTCAGCCGGGTTACGGTTGGCCAGCACGCGGATCTTGTCGCCGTTGACCACCATGTAATCGCCTTCAACCGTGACGGTGCCAGGGAAACGACCGTGGGCCGTATCGTATTGCGTCAGGTGAGCGTTGGTGTTGGCGTCGCCGAGGTCGTTGATGGCAACGATTTCGATATCGTGCTTTTTGCCGCCCTCGTACAAGGCGCGCAGCGTGTTACGTCCGATCCGGCCATAGCCGTTAATTGCAACGCGAACTGTCATGGTGTTATCTCCTCTTCCTATTTAACGAAATATCGAAAAATTCGCCAGGCCGGTTCGGCCCCCTGCGAGGCCGAACCGGCAGCAGGCTTAACCGAGTGCTTTTTTTGCCGTCGCAATCACGTTTTCGACGGTAAAACCGAAATGCTTGAACAGCGTACCGGCCGGTGCCGATTCGCCAAACGTATCGATCCCGACCACGCCGCCGTCCAGGCCGACATATTTGTGCCAGAACGCCGTCACACCGGCTTCTATCGCCACTCGCGCCACACCGTGCGGCAATACTCGTTCGCGCCATTCAGCGTCCTGGCGGTCGAACACGGAGGTAGCCGGCATCGACACCACACGGGCGCCAATCCCTTCACGCGCCAAGGGCTCAATCGCCGCCATCGCCAACTCAAGCTCGGAACCGGTCGCGATCAGGATAATCTTGCGTGCCGGAATCTCTTCATTCCAGTCGCGCACCACATAACCGCCACGCTTGATATTAGCCAGTTGCACATCGTTACGCGGCACAAAAGGCAAATTCTGACGCGTGAAAATCAAGCAGCTCGGACCCTTATGCTGAATCGATTCGGTCCATGCCACGGCCGATTCGACGGTGTCGGCCGGACGCCAGACATCCAGCCCCGGGATCAGGCGCAAGCTCGAAACGTGTTCGATCGACTGATGGGTCGGGCCATCTTCGCCGAGCCCGATCGAGTCGTGAGTAAACACGAACAGCGAGCGGATTTTCATTAACGCCGCCATGCGGATGGCGTTGCGGCTGTAATCGGAGAAGGTCAGGAAGGTGCCGCCAAACGGGATATAACCGCCATGCAGCACCATCCCATTGAGCGCGGCGCTCATGCCGAATTCGCGCACACCGTAGTTGATATGATTGCCCCATTCGATGCCGTTCTGGCCGGCGCGTACGGGTTTGGACGCCTTCCAGTTGGTCAGGTTCGAACCGGTCAAATCGGCCGAACCGCCGACCAACTCAGGCAGCACGGCGGCCAGTGCCTCGATGGTCTGCTGCGAGGCTTTACGGGTGGCAACGGTTTCGGCTTTGTCGTGGGTACGCATCACGATATCGTTGGCGGCCTGGACCCAGTTGGCCGGCAACGCGCCGCTCACGCGCCGCTCGAACTCAGCCGCTTTATCCGCGTGTTTATCGCGGTAGGCGTCGAAAATCTTTTGCCATGCGCCTTGCGCCTGCATGCCGGGGGTCTTGGCGTCCCACGCATGGTAGACCTCGGCCGGGATCACAAACGGCTCGGCGGTCCAACCCAGTGCGGCACGCGTCGCCGCGATTTCCGCGGCGCCCAGGGCGGCACCGTGGACATCATGGCTGCCGGCCTTGTTGGGCGAGCCCTTGCCAATCACGGTTTTGCAGCAAATCAGGGTCGGTTTGCCGGCTTTTTTGGCTTCGGCAATAGCGGCATCGACGGCGTCGACGTTATGCCCGTCGACATTGGGAATCACGTGCCAGCCGTAAGCTTCGAAGCGTTTTGGGGTGTCGTCGGCAAACCAGTGTTCAACATGGCCGTCGATCGAAATACCGTTGTCGTCGTACAGGGCGATCAGCTTATCGAGCTTGAGCGTGCCGGCCAGCGAACAGGATTCGTGCGAAATGCCTTCCATCAGGCAGCCGTCGCCGAGAAAGACATAGGTGTAGTGATCGACGATTTTCAGACCGTCGACATTAAATTCCGCCGCCAACAGGGCTTCCGTCAGCGCCATCCCGACCGCATTACCCAAGCCCTGGCCCAAGGGGCCGGTGGTGGTTTCAACGCCGGGCGTAACCCCGAGTTCCGGGTGGCCCGGAGTCTTCGAATGCATCTGGCGGAAGTTTTTCAGTTCTTCCAGCGGCAGATCGTAACCGGTCAGGTGCAGCAGCGAATACAGCAGCATCGAACCATGACCGTTCGACAAGACAAAACGATCGCGGTCCGGCCAGTGCGGATTGACCGGGTTGTGTTTGAGATGGCGATGCCACAGCGCCACGGCAATTTCGGCCATGCCCATCGGCATACCGGGGTGACCGGAATTGGCTTGCTGGACAGCATCCATAGCCAGTGCGCGGATCGCATTGGCCATCAGGGCTGTTTGAGTGGTCGGCTGGGTCGTCATAGTGGGTCCGAAGGCAGGCGCTCAACAAGTGACACCGCCCGCCCGACCCCGTCTGGAGACCGACCAAGCTGATGCCTTGAGCATAAAACCCTGAGCTTTCAACAGCGGGCCAGAAAACCCGAAAAGTCAGGGCCACAAAGGGCGTTATTCTAACAGAATAGGACCGCCGCTCGGCGCGCGGGCGCGAAGATCCGTCTTCTGCCTTTATTTGACGCCATTCGGTGCACAGTGCCGGGAAAACCAGATGGATCGCCGGCGCTTTAAGTCTGCGCCCCGCCTGCTTGCCGTCCGCTTGCCGCTTCTGATGCGTGATATCCGCCGCGGGAGCCTTTACAATGCGGCACAGCATCGTATTTGCAGGTGCGGCCAGAGCGGCGGCCGGTTCGGGGAAGTCCGAGCCAACCGACCCGGCCCGGATTCGCATCGGCAGCCGCGCCCCATTTCCTTGAGCAACTTACCGAACCATCCGCCCATGCCGCGCTTTTTTGTCACTGCCCCGCTTGCCGTCGGCGAACTCTGCATCCTGCCCGAGGCCGTGGTACGTCATGTGCAGGTTCTGCGACTGCAGACCGGCGACATGATTACGCTATTTAATGGTGAAGGCGGCGCTTATGAAGCGGAGCTGGTCGGCCTCGAAAAAAAGCACGCCAGCGCGCAACTGCGAAGTTTTCAAGCGGAAGATCTGGAACCGCCCTACAGCTTGACTCTAGCGCAAGGCGTGGCCGGCGGCGACAAAATGGACTGGCTGATCGAAAAAGCGGTGGAGCTGGGCGTGAGCCGGGTGTTACCGCTGACCACGGCCAAAAGCGTGGTGCGGCTGCAAGGGGAGCGTGCCGTCAAACGCCGCGATCATTGGCAAGCCCTGACCCGCGCCGCCTGCGAGCAATGTGGCCGCAATCGCGTGCCGCAAGTCGAACCGCTGGCCGACCTGCGTCATTGGCTGGCCGCGCTGGCGCAAGCCGACGGCACGTCGAAGCCAGGCAACGGCGCCTTGAAGTTGATGTTGTCTCCGCGCGGCGCGCAGCAGTTCGACACCCTGCCAAGGGCGGCCCCTTCTTCCGGGGTCGTACTGCTGATCGGGCCTGAAGGCGGATTATCCGAGACAGAGGAAGACGAAGCCCGAGCTTGCGGGTTCCTTGCGGTGGGACTGGGGCCGCGCATCTTGCGCACTGAAACAGCGGGAATCGCGGTATTGGCAGCGCTCGCGGCGCGTTGGGGCGGCTGGTAAATGTCAGCGCTGCGGCAGGCCAACCAGCGGTAACCATGCGGCATGGCGTATGGCGAGCCCTGGTCGCAGGCACATCGGCGCTCAAACCGGAACCAACATGGTCCGGTGCGGCTCGGCATCAGGTTCATCGTGCGATGGCTGACGTGTCGGGCCGCATCGGCAAGAAGCTCGCGGGGTCAAATCTGGCCCCGCAGGATGCATTTACGCCCAGCTTGAAAGCTCAGCGTATGCGAACAAGCCATGCAAGCAACCCTTGAGCCTTAAGCCTTAAGCAAACGAATAAAACACGCGGAACGTGATTTTCTTTTCGCCCCAGAATTCGGCAGCGTCGCGGAATGCATCAAGCAGGGTTTCCCGTGCTTCCTTGTCGAATTTGGCGACCACCGGCAAACCTTCCAGCACCACCACAAAACCCGGCTGCGGGCCGGCTTTCGCCATCAAGTCGGTCAGGCAATCGAACAATGCGTCATAATTTTTGCCGAAATTCTTGGGAAAGAGAAAAGACGTCGAAATAATTTCGAGGACTTCGGCTTTCGTTTGCGCATGCGCGCAACTGGCATACAAGAAATGCAGGCCCTGACGACGTGCTTCATCAGCCAAGTCGGGTACGCGAAATGCCCGGATAGACTGCACGATATTGGGTCGTACCGTCTTGAACAGGTTCATATTCGCCTCTTCGCCATAGAGATCGCTATCTGACTCGCAGATCTCTGATTCGCCGCCGGATTGCGCTTGGCCCGCGGTCTCGCCCGCTTTGGCATAAGCACCATCACGCATCAGCAAGACGCTATCGAACAGGTTTTTATTGCTCATACCGAACGGATCGATTGCGAGTCCGGCGTCGTGCGCATAAATGTCATCGCTCATACCGTTTCATCCCACAATGCGTTGAAAACTGGTGTAGTGATCAGCCGTGTAATAACACGCCACGCCGGCTGCCTGACCGCCGCAGACGATGCGGCGGATGCCACGGTCACGGACCCTGCGCTGCTGCAAGGCCGAAGTTTCATCCGCGGCTGCAGGCGGCGGAACCGTGTATTCATGATAATAGCCGTAAGGCATAAGAGGGAGCAGGTGCTCGCGGTTGCCGAACACAATCCCATCTTTTTGATAGGGAAAGGGGCCATTCTTGCGGATCAGCGCCAGTGTGCTCCAAGCCTCGGGCGGAAGCGCGGACGCTGCAATGACCGGCCCCGCAGACTGATTTGCGCGCCCGACCGGTGGCGTGCTTGCTTGCAGTTCGGGGGCGAAAGCATTCAGCCCGCCGGTCGTCAGCACCAGCGCCACAACACCGCTACACAAGCGCCTGCGGAGATTACCCATGCCTACCCCAAGGCTTACCTGACGCCCGCTTTCACCACTTGCGTACGACACGGCCCACTACCACTAAAGACATAAGGTTATCGCTATCCTGCTTGCGAATCAATCCTCGTTTCGGCATGTGGAACGGTAATCGCCCGATAAAAACCGCAAATGGCGTCGGGAAGCTCGCTCAGCAAGCCATTGAGCAGAATGGTTAATTTTTGAAAAAAATCAGCAGAGGAGCGTTGACCGCATGGCGGCTCTCACGCAAAAGGAAGGGTCAGAGGGGGCAAAACGGGCCGATGCGAGGGAAATACCAGGCGAAACGTCCTCATCGCACAATCCGAGGAAGTTTCGCCCAGCCGGCGCGCCAGCCCGATGCCGAGACGGCCCGCCGGGTCAAAAAGCCGTTAGCGCCGTTCGCGGTTGGCGCAGACGTCAGCCACCACCAGCGCCGTCATGTTGACGATACGCCGCACTGTTGCCGACGGAGTCAGGATATGCACCGGCTTGGCCGCTCCGAGCAAGATGGGGCCAATGGCCACACCGTCGCCGGCCGCGGTTTTCAGCAGGTTATAGGCAATATTGGCCGCATCGATGTTGGGCATCACCAGCAGATTGGCTTCGCCTTCCAGGGTCGAATCCGGCAGGATTTCGGCGCGTAACTTCGCGTCGAGCGCGCAATCGCCGTGCATTTCGCCGTCCACTTCGAGTTCTGGCGCACGCTTTTTCAGGATAGCCAGCGTATCGCGCATTTTCTGCGCGGAAGGCATATTGCTGGAACCGAAATTCGAATGCGACAGCAAGGCGATCTTGGGCACGATGCCGAAGCGGCGGATTTCCTCGGCCGCCATGATGGTGATTTCAGCCAATTCCTCCGGATTCGGATCGGCATTGACATGGGTATCGACCAGGAAAATCTGCCGTCCGGGCAAAATCAGGCCGTTCATCGCGCCATACACGCTGCAGCCTTCGCGTTTGCCGATGACCTGGTCAAGGAAATGCAAATGACGATGGGTAGTGCTGATGGTGCCGCAAATCATGCCGTCGACTTCACCTTTGTGCAGCATCATCGCGCCGATCAAGGTCGAGCGGCGGCGCATTTCAACCTTGGCGAGCTGCTCGGTAATCCCGCGGCGCGACATCATCTTGTGATAAGTCTGCCAATAATCGCGGTAACGCTCGTCGTGATCGGTATTCACTATCGTGAAATCGACGTCGACCGTCAAGCGCAGCCCGAATTTCGCAATCCGCTGCAAAATCACGGCCGGACGGCCGATCAACACCGGTTTTGCCAGTTTCTCGTCGACCACGATCTGAACCGCACGCAAGATGCGCTCTTCTTCGCCTTCCGAGAACACAATGCGCTTACGCGACAATTCACACGAGCGCGCGGCGGTGAAAATCGGCTTCATGATGGTGCCGCTGCGATAGACGAACTGCTGCAGGTGCTCGCGATACCCATCCATATCTTCGATCGGGCGCGTCGCCACCCCGGAATCCATCGCGGCTTGCGCGACCGCGGGTGCAATTTGCACAATCAGGCGCGGGTCGAAAGGTTTGGGAATCAAGTATTCCGGCCCAAACGACAGGTCCTGGATGCCGTAGGCGGTCGCCACCACGTCGCTTTGTTCCTGGCGTGCCAATTCAGCCACGGCGTGAACCGCCGCAATTTCCATTTCACGCGTGATGGTGCTCGCGCCCACGTCGAGCGCGCCACGGAAAATAAAGGGGAAGACCAGGACGTTGTTGACCTGATTGGGATAATCGGTGCGGCCGGTGGCCAAAATCGCATCGGGACGCAGGGCCAGTGCCAGTTCCGGCAGAATTTCCGGGGTTGGGTTGGCCAACGCCAAAATCAACGGCCGCTCGGCCATTTGCGTCAGCATTTCCTGTTTCAGTACGCCGCCGGCGGACAGTCCCAGGAAAATATCCGCGCCCGGCATCACTTCGGCCAGCTTGCGCGCTTCGGTCGGCTGCGCAAAACGCTCTTTGTCCGGGTCCATCAATTCGGCGCGGCCTTTATAGACCACTCCGGCCAAGTCGGTGACGAAAATATTTTCCAGCGGCATGCCCAGGTCGACCAGCAGATCGAGGCAGGCGAGCGCGGCGGCGCCGGCGCCCGAAGTGACCAGCTTCACCTTGGAAATATCTTTACCGACCACTTTCAGGCCGTTGGTGATGGCTGCGGCCACCACAATCGCCGTGCCGTGCTGATCGTCGTGGAACACCGGGATCTTCATGCGCTTGCGGCATTCGCGCTCGACCACAAAACAATCGGGCGCCTTGATGTCTTCCAGGTTGATTCCGCCGAAGGTCGGTTCAAGCGCGACGATAACCTCGATCAGCTTCATCGGGTCGCTTTCATTCAACTCGATATCGAACACGTCGATGCCGGCGAACTTCTTGAACAGCACCGCCGTGCCTTCCATCACCGGCTTGGAGGCGAGCGGGCCGATATTGCCCAGTCCCAGTACCGCCGTGCCGTTGGTGACGACCCCCACCAGATTGCTGCGCGCGGTGAAGCGGGCCGCGTTCAGCGGATCTTCGACAATCGCCTCACAGGCAAACGCAACGCCGGGCGAATAGGCCAGCGCAAGATCGCGCTGATTGATCATCTGCTTGGTCGCGGCAATGGCAATTTTGCCGGGCGTCGGGAACTCGTGATAGTCGAGCGCCGCTTCGCGTAACTTGCTGTTTACTGGAGTGGACATAGGTAGTCTGCGCGGGTCTGGGTAGTTACGAAACCTTGGGGCTTGCAAATCCAGGAGATTTTGCATGCAATCATGCAGTGCATTGTAGCGCCATTCGTTTTATCGCTCGCGGCGAAATGCTCAGGATTACCCGGGTAAGCCACCGGGCCTCGGCGCCGGTCAGACCGCCCTGTCCGCGCTATCCCTTTAAATTCCTTACATAATCAACAGCCGTACCCTGCCCCCGCTTACAATCAGGGTTTATAGCAAGGGTTTAAAGCAGCTCCCCATGTTGACTGAATTCGGCCTGATTGACCGCTTCTTTACTCGCCCGCGGACGGACGCCAGCCATCGGCTGCACACAGATACCGGCCCGCAGGCGCTCGCGCCGACGCCGGACGTGCCGTCGCACACCGCCCTGGGGATCGGCGACGATTGCGCCCTGCTGATGCCCGCCCCCGGCAAGCAACTGGCGATTTCGACCGATATGCTGGTGGCCGGCCGCCATTTTTTTGCCGATGTCGAGCCCCATGCGCTCGGTCATAAAGCCCTCGCGGTCAATTTGTCGGACTTGGCCGCGATGGGTGCTCAGCCGCGCGCCTTCACCCTGGCCTTGGCCTTGCCCGAAGCAGGCGAGGCCTGGCTGCAAGGGTTTAGCGAAGGCTTGTTTGCGCTGGCGGACCGTTACGCCTGCGAACTGATCGGCGGCGACACCACCGCCGGGCCGCTCAATATCTGCATCACCGTCTTCGGCGAAATTGAACCGGGCCGCGCCCTGACCCGTGACGCCGCCCGTAGCGGCGACGATATCTGGGTCTCGGGCCAATTGGGCGATGCGCGGCTGGCGCTGGGGGCCGCCCGTCAGGAATGGCAAGTGGACAGCGCCGACCTGCCCGGCTTGCGCCGCGCGCTGGAGCGCCCCGAGCCGCGGATTGCATTGGGCCTGGCGCTACGCGGCCTGGCGCACGCGGCATTGGATCTATCGGATGGCTTGGCCGGCGACCTGCAACATATCCTGAAACGCTCGGGCCTTACCGCCTGCGTCGATATCGACGCCCTGCCGCGCTCCGCCGCGGTGGCCCGGCAAACGCCCGCAATCCAGCGCCTCTGTACCATCGCGGGCGGCGACGACTACGAACTCTGCTTTACCGCGGCGCCGGCCGCGCGCGAACGCATCGCCGCCCTGAGTACAACGCTCGCACTGCCCCTGACACGCATCGGTACAATACGTGATGCGGTGCTTGCCGCGCCGCAACCGCCCCCGGCTCGGCCCAGGCCCTTGATCAACTGGGTCGACGCCGACGGCAAACCTCTGCCTGACACACTCACCAACACGTTTCACGGATTCGATCACTTCGATGCAGACTGAACTTGACCCTGGCCGCGACCCCGCCGCCGGCACATCTAACGCCTTTGCCGCGAGCAACCCGATGCAGATGGGCCTGGACGCTCGTTTTATGTGGTCGCACCCGCTGCACGCCATTTCGCTGGGCCTGGGCAGCGGCCTCGCGCCGGTCCTGCCCGGCGCAACCGGCACCCTGTTTGGCTGGGCCTCGTTTATTATTTTGAACCGCTACCTCAACCCGCTGCAGTGGGCCGTGCTGATCGGCATCGGCTTTCTCGCGGGGATTGCCATCACCGGCTATACCCACAAGCGGATTCAGCAAACCACCCGGCCGGGGCCGGCCCAGGTCATCGTGTGGGACCACGTGGTCGCATTCTGGCTGGTGTTGCTGATGGTCACGCCTTCCTCGTTTCTCACCCAATTGTGCGCTTTCCTGCTGTTTCGCTTTTTCGATACGGTCACGCTGCCGCCGGTACGTTATTACCAACGCAGACTACGCGGCGGCACGCGTATCATGGTCGACGATGCCATCGCGGCTTTTCTGACGTTGATCGTGATCGCCGTCTGGCGTCACTAAAAGCCGCCCTGCTGCGGCCCCCGCACGCGCCAGGCGCGGCATATTCTGCTGGACCGCGCACCATGGCGGTCTATGTAGCCTTCCTCTTTTGCGGTTTGCTTTAAAAGACTCATGGATACAGATAACGTGGTTCACCAGCTCGCCATTCGCGTCGGCAACCGACTGCGCGAAGGCCGTTTGCTCCTGGCCACCGCGGAATCCTGCACCGGCGGCATGGTATCCGCCGCGATCACCGATATTTCCGGCAGCAGCGCCTGGTTTGAACGCGGTTTTGTCACCTATTCGAATCAGGCCAAGACCGAGATGATCGGCGTGCCGCCCGAACTGATAGAAAAACACGGCGCCGTCAGCGAAGCCGTAGCACGCGCCATGGCCGAAGGCGCCCTGCGCAACAGCCGCGCCCAACTATCGCTGGCCATCACCGGCGTCGCCGGCCCCGGCGGCGGCTCGCCGCAAAAACCGGTGGGCACCGTCAGCTTCGCCTGGACCAACCGGGTCCATACGCTGTGTCAAACGCTGGTGTTCAAGGGCGACCGGCGGCAGATCCGGGTGCAGGCAACGGCCCATGCGCTGCGCGGGGTGTTGACGATGCTGGATGAAAAAGAGAGTTGATGGTCTCGGCCTTGGCTTAATGAAGGCGCCCGCCGACAGCCGCGCTTACAACTGAAGCGGCACTTTATCGCGGCAGGGTGAAGCTGCGTTCACCCCGTTCGCTTCAGCGAAACGCATTAATCGCATCCCTTGTCTGCAACGCCGCCAATGCCGCCGCCTCAGCATAATCATCGCCCTGCCCGGCAAAAATAATCGCCCGCGAAGAGTTGATCATCATGCCGGTGCCGTTGGCCGTGCGCCCGGCCTTGACGGTTGCTTCGACGTCGCCGCCTTGAGCGCCGACCCCGGGGATCAACAAGGGCATGTCGCCGACAATTTCGCGTACTTGCGCGATTTCGTTGGGGAAGGTCGCGCCGACCACCAGGGCCAATTGGCCGCTGGCGTTCCAGCGTTCGGCGGCCAACTGCGCCACCACTTGATATAGGGGACGTGCGGCGGCGGAGGTACCGGTTTGCAAGAATTGCAAATCGGAGCCGCCCGCGTTCGAGGTGCGGCACAACACAATCACGCCGCGGCCGCTGTGTTCCAGGTACGGCGCGATCGAATCGAAACCCATA
>JAMFSV010000033.1 GCA_026225455.1 Burkholderiales bacterium
GGGCATCCAAGCCGGGGTTCGCCTGCCTGAATGATCGACGCGGTAGCGCCGGTTAGCGCTTGGGGTTCACCGCTTGGCGGGGCAGCACTTTGCCCGGATTCATCCGATTTAAGGGGTCCAGCGCCTGTTTGATGGCTTGCATCAGCGCCAGTTCGACGGGGGATTTATAACTTGCCGATTCGTTGGACTTCAATTGCCCCAGGCCATGTTCGGCACTGATGCTGCCATGATGTCGATGGACGCTGTCGTGGACCGCGCGATTGACCAGGTGCTGGAATTCCTTGAGGAACTGTTTGGGATCGATGCCGGCGGGCGCTTGGACGTTGTAATGCAGGTTGCCGTCGCCGAGATGGCCGAACGTCACCATGCGCGCGCCCGGGGCCGCTTGGGCAACCAGCGCATCGGTGACTTCGATAAAATGCGCGGTCTGCGAAATCGGCACGGCGATGTCATGCTTGATACTGAGGCCTTCCTCGGCTTCGGCGAGCGGAATATGTTCGCGAAAATGCCAGAAGGCGCGCGACTGCGTCAGATTTTCCGCGACCACGGCGTCGCTCACGATACCTCGCTCGAAAGCGGTTTCCATCAATTGCTCAAAGAGCGTTCGCGCATGGGCCTCGCTTTCGTTATCGGAAAGTTCCAGCAGCACCACTTGCGGATGGCGTTCGGCAAACGGATAACGCAACGCCGGAAAGTGCCGGCCGACCAATTGCAGGCAATAGTCCGACATCAGTTCGAAGCCGGTCAACAGCGGCCCGGTAATCTGCTGCGCCAGTTCAAGCAGCGCCAGTCCGGCCTGCGGCGACTCCAATGCCGCCAGTGCGGTGACCTGTGCCGCCGGCAGTGGATAGAGTTTCAACACGGCGGCGGTAATAATACCCAAGGTGCCTTCGGCACCGATAAACAGATCACGCAGATCGTAGCCGGTATTGTCTTTGCGCAGACCGCGCAAGCCGTTCCAGATTTCGCCTTGCGGCGTCACGACTTCCAGTCCCAGGCATAAATCGCGGGCGTTGCCGTAACGCAAAACACCGGTGCCGCCCGCATTGGTGGCAAGGTTGCCGCCTATGGTGCAACTGCCTTCCGCTGCCAGCGACAGCGGAAATAGCCTGCCGGCCTCGCGCGCAATGCGTTGCACTTCCGCGAGAATGCAACCGGCTTCGACGGTCAGGGTGTGGTTGACCGGGTCGATCTGGCGTACACGGTTCAAGCGGCGCAGGCTGAGCACCGCTTGTTGCCCGCTGGCGTCAGGTGTGGCGCCTCCGGCCAGTCCGGTATTGCCGCCTTGCGGCACCAGCGCAATGCCATACTGCGCGGCGAGTTTGACCAGCCCCGCGACCTCCTGGGTATCGGCCGGACACAACACCGCGCAGGTGCTTCCGGTATAACGCTTGCGCCAGTCGGTGAGATAGGGCGCCGTGTCTTGCCCATCGGTATGGATATGCGCGCTGCCGATGAGTTCGGCGCAGGCCGCGATAAATGCCGTGGCGGTGGCGTCGGGCGTAGTGGACGAATTGGCTGGTGTGGCGGTCATAGGGCGTTCTGGTTCAAATAAGCTGCGGAGTGGCACGGGGTGGATCGGCTTGGCGTTGCGGCGGCGCTGCGCCGCCGGCGGTTCCGGTCATTTATGCGTCCAGGGCCAGCGCGGCACGCGCCAGGCGAGCACCGAGGGCGGTCGCCAAGGTTTTTTCGTCCTGGCTCAAGAGCCCTTGGCGTGCTTCGCCCCCGGCACGATCGGCGCGCGCAAAATGCGATGCGCCGTAAGGCGTACCGCCCGTCTGGGTGGTGCTCAAGGCGCTTTCCGAATAAGGGATGCCGAGGATCAGCATGCCGTGATGCAGCAACGGCAGCATCATCGACAGCAGGGTGCTTTCCTGGCCGCCGTGCAGGCTGCCGGTAGCGGTAAACACACAAGCCGGCTTGCCGCTAAGCGCACCGGACAGCCATTGCGGCGAGGTGCCGTCGAGAAAATACTTGAGCGGCGCGGCCATGTTGCCAAAACGCGTCGGCGAGCCCAGGGCCAATCCCGCGCATTCCTCCAAATCGCTATTTTCGACGTAGGGCGGCCCGCTGTCGGGAATCTCGGGTTGACTGGCTTCGCATACGGTGGAGACCGCGGGGACGGTGCGCAGGCGGGCCTGCACGCCGGCCACGCTGTCGATGCCGGCGGCCAAGGCCAGCGCCAGCTCGCGCGTAGCGCCATGCCGACTGTAATACAGTACAAGTATGTCTTTCATAAGCTCTATCGGTTGAGCAGGTATTATAAGAGGCTGGCGCTGGGCGCGCGGTATTGATGCAGCAATTTTCCCCCTCTGACGCCGCGTTTTTGCGGCATGTCAGCGACGTTTGGGCGGTGTGCCGATATCGCCCCACCTCTGGAGCACGGATTGATGGTTGCATTTGATTTTGACAAGTTGAGACGTTTGGCGCGTTTTACCGCGACACGTCTCAATGAAGACCGGATTCCGCAAGTGGCCGGCAGTTTGACGTTTACCACCGTGTTGTCGCTGGTGCCGTTGTTTACCGTGGCGTTTGCCATTTTTACCGCGTTCCCGATTTTCGGCACGTTTCAGTCGTCGCTGCAGAATTTTCTCGCCAATCACCTGATGCCGGCGCAAGTCAGCAACCAGATTTTCAAGTATCTCGATTTATTCGTGTCGAAAGCCAAAGGTTTGACCACCGTCGGCTTGTTGTTTCTGGTGGTCACCTCGGTGATGACCATGATGACCGTCGAATCTGCTTTTAACGTGATTTGGCGGGTGCGCAAACCGCGTCCGTTGGCACATCGGGTGGTGATTTACTGGGGGGTGATCACCCTCGGCCCGATTCTGTTTGGCGTCAGCCTGTCGGTCTCGTCGTATGTGCTGTCGCAATCGCTGGCGCTGTCGGGCATGCAACATGTGCCGGCCTTGATCGGCTGGGTCTTCGAAGCTGCGGCACTGCCGTTGACCGTTGCGGCATACGCTTTTTTATATAGTTATTTGCCCAATTGCCGCGTCGAATTACGCGACGCCTTGCCGGGCGCGGTGTTGGCCGGCGTCGGGTTTGAGTTGGCGCGTCATGGTTTCAGCCTGTATATCAAACGGTTTCCGACCTATGCCGCGGTGTACGGCGCGTTTGCCGCGGTGCCGATTTTCCTGCTGTGGGTCTACCTGCTGTGGTTTATCACCCTGGCGGGCGCGACGGTCGCGGCCTTGTTGCCCGCAATCCGCGCCGGCCAGTTTCATCGCCAGCATTTTGCCGGCGGCGATCTGCTGGACGCGATCAACGCGCTGGCGTTGTTGCATGAAGCGCGAGCGCGCGGCGCGGACGGTTATCCGACCATGACGCTGGCGCGTATCTTGCGTTGCGACCTCGACACCGCCAAACGGGTGTTGCGTGTGCTGGATAAAGCCGAATGGATTGCGCGCTTGCCGCGGCATAATGCGCCGGACAATTGGATCATGTTGGCCAATCCGAAGCAAATCACACTCAATGATTTATACGAACGTTTTGTGCTTGACCGTACCGAGTTCAACTATCAGATCGGTCAAGCGCCGACTCAACTGAATAGCGTGGCATTGACGGCGGCGCTCAGCGGGCGGCAGATGGATGTCACCTTGGCGGATTTGATTGCGCCTCAGTTAAATGAAGTAACGCCTGATGCTGTCCCGAAAATCGCCGGCCGGCTGAATTGACACGCGGGCGGGTGGTCAAGCCGGTTGCTGCGTCGCTTCGGAATATTCAGAACATGATCCGGCCGCGGCAGATATCGGCGAACATGGCCCAGTCGCCCAACAAGCTATACCAGGGGTGTTTGAAGGTCGCCGGACGATTCTTCTCGAAAAAGAAATGGCCGGTCCAGGCGAAGCCATAACCGCACACCAAGGCCAGCGGCAGCCAGATCCAGCCGGTGGTGGCGATAGCCATCGACAGGCAACCGAGGACTCCGAGCGAGCCGATAAAATGCAGGCGGCGGCAGGTCGGGTTGCGATGTTCACCGAGATAAAACGGGTAAAACTCGGCAAAGGTCGAAAATTGTTGCGGGTGGGTCGAATGGTTCAAAATGTCCCTCCATACCGGATGCGAGTGTCGCAGCACACATCATGCGGCGATTTTCCGCGTTTGTGTATAGCGTCGCACCCTAGTGCCTGATGATGCAGAACGCTATTAGCCCGCATCGATTGGACCCGATTTCAGGGGCGGAGTTCGCCTACTGCTTATCTGTCTATCACCCGCTTGCTTGGGTCCCGGATCTTAGCTCGCGACCGCCTGCTCCTTGGCAAAAATAAACAGCGCATCCAATGTTTCATCCGGCCGTTCGGACATGATCGCGTGGCCTGCGTCGATCACGATGGTCTCAACCGTCACGCCGTTGGCCGCGATGGCGGTCGACAGCGATAGTGCCGCGCGTAATGGCGTCATCTGGTCGCGCCGGCCTAACACAAACAAGGTCGGGCAGCGGATCTGGGCCGCGGCTTCCAGTCCTCTTGAGTACGCATTGCACGCGGCAAAATCCGTATGCAAAACCTGGGCCGGATTGATGTGTGCAATCCGTTCCATCAGGCGCTGATTGCTGCCGTGCATCCAGAATCCCGGGCCGGGGAAGGACGGTTTGGCGGCGATGGTGGAATGGGACCAGACGTTGACCATATCGATGGCGTCGGGCTCGCGCTGCAGCGCCGCATTCAGCAGCGCCTCGGAAACCTGCATGGGATAGGCCGTGGCCACCAGCGCCAGAGCACTCACCCGTTGCGGAAAACGGGCCGCGGTGTCGAGCGCGATCAGCGAACCCATGCTGTGGCCAACCAGCATGGCGCGTTCGACGCCGGCGGCGTCAAGCAGCGCGATCAACCAGTCACCCATCGCGCCGATCTCGCTCAAGGCTGCTTGGGTGCTGCGCGCATGACCCGGCAGATCGACCGCCAATACGTTAAAGCCATGATGCGCGAAGTAACGGCTTTGCATGGCCCAGACGCTGTGGTCATGCTGAGCGCCATGGATAAATACCACGGTCGGCAGACCCGCCGTCGGCGCGCGACCGCCGGTATAGGCATAGGCTTGCGCCTCGGCCGGGGCATCGGCCAGCGCATCGGTCAGATAAGTCGTCAGCTCGAACTTCATCATGCGGCTCCCGGTTTGGCGGCAGGGGCTGCGGCTCTAGGCAGGGTTTTTTGCGCGGCTTTCAAGCCGCGTTTCAGGTCGTCGATCAAATCGTCGGGGTCTTCCAAGCCGATCGACAGGCGGATGGTGCCTTCGGCAATACCGGCTTGGGCCAGTGCCGCCGAGTCCATGCGGAAATGCGTGGTCGAGGCGGGGTGGATCACCAGTGAACGCGCGTCGCCCACATTGGCAAGATGCGAGAACAAGGACAGGTTTTCGATAAATTGGCGGCCGGCGCTGCGGTCGCCTTTTAAGTTAAAACTGAATACGGCGCCACA
>JAMFSV010000034.1 GCA_026225455.1 Burkholderiales bacterium
ATGCAATTCACGCTGGAGCACGCCTGAGACGGCTCAAGTCAATCCGGCGGCGGCCTCTGCGCCGCCGCCCCTGCATCTGCGCACAAGCCGTGTGAAAGCAGGTGGACGCTGCCAATCCAAGGTGTAACGGGTGATTTTTAACGCTCTCATCGCGGAAAATTTCGTAGGGCGATAAAAGTTATTACATTGCGGGAAATGCCAAAAATAATGGGCCGCCGCCTTCAAATATAAGAGTAATCCCAACGCCATACGCCGTAACTTCGCCTATCGTAATCGTGCTGCCGCATTCGCCAAGCAACGAAGCGCCGTCAGTATCGAGCCGGGCAACACCATAGCAAGAACACCAGGGCGACCTCTTGGCCGCGCGGTGAGTTCGGGGGCGAACAAGATCGATATCAATCGAATTCGCTGGAGCCACTCTTGTCCTCAACACATTATGTACACCACGCGGCGTGCCGTTGCCGCACCCCACAAGCGCCATGTCGCCGCGCACTTGAAAGCCGGTGCCGCGATACCCCAGTCGTCACGCGCCGTCGCCATGCAATGCGGCGTCCCGCCGTACATCGTTATCTCCGGGCATCCTGCTTCGCCGTCGCCACGTGTTTCGGCACGCTGACGGCGCATGCGCAAACCATTGCGCCCAGCCCGGTCGACCGGCATGGGGCACCGACGCCGGGCAAAGGGCATGGCATCGAGGCGTCCGATCTCGGCCCAAGCGCCGCCGCGCAAGCGCTGCAGGTCAAACCCAAGGTCGCGCCCGGCGCAAAAAAAACGGCCCCGCTGCCGGTGATCCCGGCAGTGCCGCAACCCCTGACGAACAAGGGCCGTGGACCGGGACGCAACAATCAATATCTACTGCGCTTCGATGAAGATTACAGCGCTATGCGCGACCCGGCGGTAGCCAACGGCAGCCTGCCTTATAAATTCATCCCGCTGGATGCGCAGCGCGATAGCTGGCTGACCTTGATCGGCGGAGAACGTCTATTTTTTGATCACAACGACATCAATGTGGTCAACACACCGGCGTCCTCAACCAACCAATTTGAAGCACGCACCACGCTGGGCGCGGACCTGCATTTGGGCCGCCATCTGCGCTTTTACCTCGAAGGCATCAGCGGTCAATATGAGGGACCGGCCGACTCGCCGGGAAAAACCAGCGCCGCTTTCGGTATCTACAATGCCTTTGGCGAGATCATGAATCAGACCGGCGACTTGACGTACGGCTTGCGCCTGGGCCGCCAGGAACTCTGGCTAGGCAACGGCATGGTGATGTCCAACCGCGATCTGGCCAATATCCCGACCACCTGGAATGGCGCGCGTGCTTATGCCGACTGGGATTACGGCCATATCGACATATTCGACATGGTGCCGACGCTCTATGCGGAAAACCCCTTGGCGGGCAAACTCGGCACCGGGCTGCATCTATCGGGACTCTACGGCAGCTTCGGCTTGCCCTCAAGCCGCCTGGCGGGCTGGCCTTTAAGCAGTTCGATCGACCCTTTGTTCATCCGTTACACCGCCGACACCAACGCCTATCAAAGTGCCGCCATGCTGGAGCGCGGCGC
>JAMFSV010000231.1 GCA_026225455.1 Burkholderiales bacterium
GCAACCGCCAGCCGGCCGTGGGATCGTGATCGTGACGGTTTTGTGCTGGGCGAGGGCGCAGGCGTCCTGGTGCTGGAAGAGTACGAACACGCCAAAGCGCGTGGCGCCAAGATTTATTGCGAAGTGGTCGGTTATGGCCGCAGCGGCGACGCGTACCACATCACCGCACCGAGCGGAGAAGGCGCGCGGATCTGCATGGTTAAAGCCATGCGCGATGCCGGGGTGAACCCGGATGCGATCGACTACGTCAACGCGCACGGCACTTCGACGCCGATCGGCGACGTCGGCGAATCGAACGCGATCAAGCTGGCTTTGGGCGATCACGCGAAAAAGACGGTGGTCAATTCCACCAAGTCGATGACCGGGCATTTGCTCGGCGCGGCAGGGGGGATTGAAGCGGTGTATTCGGTGATGGCGCTGCAGGATCAAGTGTCGCCGCCGACCATCAATATCTTCAATCAAGACCCCGAGTGCGATCTCGATTATTGTGCCAACACGGCGCGCAAGATCGATATCGAGTACGCCATGTCGAATTCGTTCGGCTTTGGCGGAACCAACGGCACGCTGATTTTCAAGCGTATTTGAGCATTGCCGACGTGAGCGCAGGTACTGCCGACCCCCACATGCGGTTTCGGCTGGCCTGTTCGAAGCGTCTGAAATACTTGCAGGCCGGTTTTATTTGCGCAGCCGGAAGCGCAATCTGGCTGGTTGCGGCACCGCGCCTTGGTGTCTGGTTCGCAGCGGGTACGGCGGGGTTGACGGTGGTTTGGCTGGCATGGCGGGTATGCCTGGCAGACCTCCAGGCGCCCTGTGCCCTGGTTGCGCAAGCGGCCGGGGACGTCAGTCTGAGATCCGGTACGCGGGTGGCCCGGACGCTGCAATTGGCCGGTTATGTGCAATGGCCGGGCTTCCTGGTGCTCGAATTGGCTCCGGCAAACGGGCGGCGCGAGAGCGTGCTGGTGATGTCCGATGCTTTGGACCCGACACAGTTTCGTGCGCTGGCGGCTTGGGGCCGCCGTCATGGCAAGCGCGCCGCGGTGAGATTTTAAATTTGGGGTCGAATGGGGTGGGGGTCAGTTGTTATGCCACCCTCTATAAATCCTTTCCGATCTTTTTAGGGCCATCCGTTTGTATTTTAGATGTAACCGCTGTAACACCCTTAAATGCATCAACGGTCGCCTGAGGCAGGGCGCTACAATCACGCGCTGGAAACTGCATTCAAACGTGAACGGACTATCAGGTGAGTGAAAAAGAAATCGACCAATTGCTGGTCGAACGCGTGCAAAAAGGTGACAAGGCCGCGTTTGAACTACTGGTCGCAAAATATCACCGAAAGATCATCCGCCTTATCTCGCGACTCGTGCGCGATCAAGCGGAGGTCGAAGACGTGGCCCAGGACGCCTTTATCAAGGCGTATCGTGCGTTGCCGCAATTTCGCGGCGAATCGGCGTTTTATACCTGGCTTTATCGCATTGCGGTCAACACCGCGAAGAACTATTTGGCCACTCAGGGGCGCCGTGCCCCCACGTCAACTGAAACCAATGCAGAAGATGCTGAAACTTTTGCCGACGCAGACCAACTAAGGGATATCAACACGCCGGAATCGATGTTGATGACCAAGCAGATTGCCCAGACGGTTAACGCCGCGATGGCAGTTTTGCCCGAAGAGTTGCGTATGGCGATTACCTTGCGCGAAATTGAGGGCCTGAGCTACGAAGAAATTGCGGAAATGATGGGTTGCCCTATAGGCACCGTTCGTTCCCGTATTTTTCGGGCTCGTGAAGCGATTGCGACACGGTTGCGTCCGTTGCTGGACACGCCCGAGGGTAAGCGCTGGTGAGGTGTGGCGGCAACGTCACAAATAGATGATTTGGCTGAAAAATTTGCGTAATGTAGGTAGATTTCGTTGCGCTATGTTTTTCACCCGCCCGATAATTTGGGTTAAATCGTTTCGATTCTGGATTTTCTAGTATCCGGTACGCCTGGGCTTATCGTGAGTGAGCTTGGGTACGTTCCCTGGAATCAGGGTCGGTTGAGTTACAACGGGGTAGGTTAGTAAGATGGGGAGCATCATGAGTTCTGTCTCGATGCAGTCGCTTGGCGTGTCGCGTGCCGAGCGTTTGTCAGCTTTTGTCGACGGTGAGTCTGTACAAGACCACGGTCCGGTTACGGACGAAGTTCTGACGCGCTTTTTGCGCGAATTCGGCGAGGACGATCGCGCCTTATGGGCGGACTATCACTTAGTCGGCGACGTGCTTAAATCTGAGGATCTTGCAGTTGATCCCGCGGCCGAGCACGCTTTTCTCAAAAGTTTTTCAGCCGCTTTTGCCGGCGAGCCTGCGCTACTCGCCCCGAACGCGTTCAAGTCCAACCGTACCGCTTTGCGCGCGCGCCGTTTTATGCCGACGCTGGCTGCTGCTGCCGCCGTCGTGATGCTGACCTGGGTTCTGGTGCCGCATCAGATGCACGGTGACGTGCCGGCCGCCGGGGCGATGCAAACTGCGGCTGCGCCGGCGGTGCAGGGGGTTGCGCAGTCAGCCATGCAAGCCGTGCCGCAAATGGACGGTACCACGGTCCAACGGGTGGCTCTGGCGGCTTCGTCGTCCGATAACGATGTCGCGGCGACTGCGGCACCGGCTCATGACGACGTCAACATGATCCGCGATGCCCAGCTCGATCAGTATCTCGATGCTCATCAGCAATTCGCGCAGCGCCCGGTGCCGCAAAGCGTGCCGCTCGTCAGAGTGACTTCAGCTTCGCAAGAGCAATAATCGATGTCGAACAGGCTGTTTGCAGTATCTTTCCCGTGGCGGCGCTTGTTGTTGGCCGCTGCGTTCGTTTCTGCGGCAGGCGTTTGCGTTTCCGCCTCCGCACAATCGAATGACCCGCTGGTGGTGCGTCGCGAAGCGAATGCCTGGTTAAACCGGATTCACGCCGCGGCTGAAAACGAAGATTACGAAGGCACGTTCGTTTTTCAGCGCGGCGGTTTGATCCAATCGTCGCGCATCGTGCATGTTGCCGAGCGCCATGGCGACGAATACGAGCGGCTGGAAAGTCTGGACGGACGTCCGCGTACCATGCTGCGCCATAACGACGATGTTTACACCTTCATCCCCGAGCGCAAGCTGTGTATCGTCGATCAGCGGCAAAGCAAAATTACCTTCCCGTCGCTGGTGGGGCCTGACAGCAGCGCGGTGCTGGATGTTTATGTGCCCCAACTGCTGGGTGTCGAGCGGGTGGCCGGGGTCGATAGCCAAGTCATTCAACTCGACCCGAAAGACCATTACCGGTTCGGCTACAAGCTGTGGGCCGATATGCGTACAGGTTTGCTGCTGCGCGCCCAGACCCTCGGTCCCGACGGGCATGTGCTCGAGCAAATCGCTTTTTCGCAAATCAAGATCGGCAGCGATACCGACCACAATTCGATTGCCGCCGGGATTCGCAATCTGGCGGGTTGGCAGGTCATCCACGGCGCCACCAGCGCGGTCGACATGAACGCTCAGGGTTGGACCATCAAGCCCGATGTCGCCGGTTTCAAGGAAATTCGCCAGTTACGTCGCCCGATGGCCCCGTTCGCTTCCGGCGGTGCGCCGGTCGAAGTCGACCAAGCCGTGTTTTCCGATGGATTGACCGCGATTTCGGTATTTGTCGAACCGGGTGAGAAGGGCGCGCGCAAAGAAGGTTTCGGCAGTAACGGCGCCACCCACATCATGATCACCCGCATGGGTAATTTCTGGATTACGCTATTGGGAGAGGTTCCCCTCGATACGCTGCGGGAATTTGCTGCCACCATAAAATATCAAGAACCGAAGTAAGCCAGACGCGATTGCCGGGTGTCAGCCCGGTAGTCGAAGGCCGGTGCTGCGGTGTATCACACAATCCGACGCAAACTCGAAGCACTAACGGCTCTCCCTATGACTTCTATCCCGGTCCGTAACCTGCTGCTGATCGCGGCCGCCGCATTGCTGTTGCCGCTGGCCGCGCCGTTTGCCAGCGCCGCGCCTTCCGCCGCCAATCTGCCTGACTTCACCGATTTGGTCGACAAGGTCGGCCCCTCGGTGGTCAATATCCGTACCACCGACAAAGTCCGCGCCGACGTGCCGACTATGCCGCCCGGTATGGACGATGGGGATATGGCTGAGTTTTTTCACCGCTTTTTCGGCATTCCCCTGCCGCAGGCTACCCCGCCCAAAGGCGGTGGCGGCGGCTCGAAAAACACGCCGGACCCCCAGGATCAGGACCCGGATAACGGCGCGGACGGCGACGGCGGCGGCGGTGTGGGTTCCGGTTTTATCATCAGTCCCGATGGTTATGTGATGACCAACGCGCATGTCGTCGACGGCGCGGATACGATTTACGTGACGCTGACCGACAAGCGCGAGTTCAAAGCCCGCCTCATCGGCGAGGATGACCGTACCGACGTTGCCTTGGTAAAAATCGAAGCCAACGATCTGCCGGCTATTACCGAGGGCGATTCGAACAAGGTGCGCGCCGGCCAGTGGGTGGTGGCGATCGGATCTCCGTTCGGTCTGGATAACACCGTGACGGCAGGCATTGTCAGCGCCAAAGGGCGCGATACCGGCGACTACCTGCCCTTCATCCAGACCGATGTGGCGGTGAATCCGGGCAACTCGGGCGGCCCGCTGATCAATATGCAAGGCGAGGTGATCGGGATCAATTCGCAGATCTACAGTCGCACGGGTGGTTTTATGGGTATTTCGTTCGCTATTCCCGTCGACGAAGCGATGCGGGTAGCCGACGAATTAAAGAGCACCGGCAAGGTGACCCGTGGCCGTCTGGCGGTCACCATCGGTGAAGTCACCAAGGATGTGGCCGACTCATTGGGCCTGCCCAAGGCTGCGGGCGCGATGGTCAGCAACGTCGAGCCGGGCGGCCCGGCGGACAAGGTAGGCGTCCAGCCCGGCGATATCATCCTGAAATTTGGCGGCAAGAACGTCGACAGCGCCACCGATTTGCCGCGCATGGTCGGTGAAACCAAGCCTGGCACGCGCAGTGCCTTGACCGTCTGGCGCAAAGGCCAAACCTTGGAGCTGATGGTCACGGTAGAGGAAATGCCGACCGACAAGCAAGCCGGCCAGTCCGCGCAAAAGGCGCCGGCGGCCAAGGCCACGGCTTCCAATGCATTGGGCTTGGGCGTCAGCGACATGACTTCGGAGCAATTGAAGGCGCTGAAGTTGCGTAACGGCGTGACGGTTGAAGCGGTTGCCGGTCCGGCCCTGCGTGCCGGTCTGGAAAAGGGCGACGTGGTCTTGCGCGTGGGCGACACCGATGTGGTCAGCGCGGCCCAATTTGCCGCCATCGTGCATAAGCTGGATCCGCAAAAGATGGTGGCCTTGCTGGTGCGTCGCGGCGATGCCACGCAATATATCGCGCTGCATCCGCGCACTCAGCCGGCGCAATAGATATAAACCGGGCTGACCGGACTGCGGCGGGCCGGCGCCCGGTAGTAAGCGGGCCGTAGTAAGCGTGCCTTAGTAAGCGGGCCTTAGTAAGCGGGCCGGTGCCGGTAAGCCCTGGGTCCGGCTTGTCTGCCGCGTCTAAAAGCCAGCGATCTACCTGCAAAGACGCCCCGAGAGGGGCGTTTTCCGTTAAAATGCGCCGTGCTGTCTCTAACTGAAAGGCGTGCTTCGAGCGCGCCTTTTTTGCTTCAATAGGCTGAATGGATCATATTCGTAATTTTTCGATCATCGCGCACATCGATCATGGTAAATCGACGCTTGCCGACCGGATCATCCAACTGTGCGGTGGCTTGTCCGACCGTGAAATGGAAGCCCAGGTACTCGACTCGATGGATATCGAGCGCGAGCGCGGTATCACGATCAAGGCGCAAACCGCGGCATTGAGCTATCGCGCGCGCGACGGCCAAATCTATAACCTGAATCTGATCGACACTCCAGGACACGTCGACTTCTCTTATGAAGTCAGCCGTTCCCTGTCCGCTTGCGAGGGGGCTTTGCTGGTGGTCGATGCCAGTCAGGGGGTCGAAGCGCAGACGGTAGCCAACTGTTACACCGCGATCGAACTCGGGGTTGAGGTGGTGCCGGTCCTGAATAAAATCGACTTGCCTGCCGCCGATCCCGAGAATGCAATCCAGGAAATCGAGGACGTGATCGGCATCGACGCGACCGATGCGGTGCGCTGTTCGGCCAAAACCGGTCTCGGTGTGGAAGACGTGCTGGAGACGTTGATTGTTCGCGTGCCGGCGCCGGTGGGCGACCCCGCCGCGCCATTGCAAGCCTTGATCATCGATTCATGGTTCGATAACTACGTCGGCGTGGTGATGTTGGTGCGCATCAAGAACGGCACGCTGAAACCGAAAGAAAGAATTCAACTGATGGCCACCGGTGCGCAATTCCCGGTTGAGCATATCGGCGTGTTTACGCCGAAATCCCAGGATCGGGAGTCGTTGTCGGCCGGGCAGGTGGGTTTTATCATCGCCGGCATCAAGGAATTGGGCGCGGCGAAAGTGGGCGATACCGTGACCCACGTGAACCGCATGGCCAAACAGCCGTTGCCCGGCTTCAAGGAAGTCAAACCTCAGGTATTTGCCGGACTGTACCCGATTGAAGCCAACCAGTATGACGCGCTGCGCGAATCGCTGGAAAAACTCAAGCTCAACGATGCTTCGCTGCAATACGAGCCGGAAGTGTCGCAGGCGCTGGGTTTCGGTTTCCGCTGCGGTTTCCTGGGTTTGCTGCATATGGAAATTGTGCAGGAACGCCTGGAACGCGAATTCGATATGGATCTGATCACCACGGCGCCTACTGTGGTGTACGAGATTCTGTTGCAAAGCGGCGAAGTGATTACCTGCGAAAATCCGTCGAAGATGCCGGAACCGTCGAAGATTGCCGAGGTGCGCGAGCCTATCGTGGTGGTCAATCTTTATATGCCGCAGGAATACGTCGGCTCGGTGATCACGCTGTGCACTCAGAAGCGCGGGTCGCAAATCAATATGTCGTATCACGGCCGTCAGGTGCAACTGACCTTCGAAATTCCGATGGCCGAAATCGTGCTCGATTTCTTCGATCGCTTGAAATCGGTGTCGCGCGGTTATGCTTCGATGGACTACGAGTTCAAGGAAAATCGCGCGTCCGACGTGGTCAAGGTCGACATGTTGATCAACAGCGAAAAAGTCGATGCCTTGTCGGTGATCGTGCATCGCTCGCAAAGCCAATATCGCGGCCGCGCAGTGGCGGCCAAAATGCGCGAATTGATTCCGCGGCAGATGTTTGACGTGGCGATTCAGGCCGCCATCGGCGCCAACATTATTTCGCGCGAGAACATCAAGGCTTTGCGCAAGAACGTGCTGGCAAAGTGCTACGGCGGCGATATTTCGCGCAAGAAAAAACTGCTTGAGAAACAAAAGGCAGGTAAAAAGCGGATGAAACAGGTGGGCAGTGTGGAGATTCCGCAGGAAGCTTTCCTGGCCATCCTTCAGGTTGAAGACAAATAGGCGGGCGGTTTATGAATTTTGCATTGATCCTTTTTATTCTGGTGATACTCACAGGTATTGCCTGGGTCGGGGATAAACTTTATTTTCTGCCGCGCCGGCGCCTTGCCGCAGTAGAAGTGATCGCGGAATTCAACCGGCAACAGGAGCGTGTAGGCGAGCGTTTCGCCGACGAGAATGCCGATCAGACACGCGCCAAGTTGCATGACGATACCTTGCGTCAGCCCTGGTGGCTGGAGTACTCGGCAAGTTTCTTCCCGGTGATTTTGCTGGTCTTCATGCTGCGCTCGTTTGTGGTCGAACCGTTCAAGATTCCGTCCGGCTCGATGATCCCGACCTTGTTGGTGGGTGATTTTATCCTGGTGAATAAATTCGACTACGGCTTGCGTTCGCCGATCAGCGACCAGAAGCTGATTGCCTATCATGAGCCCAAGCGCGGCGACGTGGTGGTGTTCCGTTTCCCGGAAGACGAGTCGATCGATTTCATCAAGCGTGTGATCGGTGTGCCGGGCGATGTGGTCCAGTATCGCGACAAGCACTTGACCATCAACGGCGTACCGGTCGCGGAAAAAGAACTGCCTGATTTCCTGGGTAACGCGACCGATGACCATTTCGGTTATTGGAAGCAGTACCAGGAAACCATCGACGGGCGTACCAACAATATTCTACGGTTTCCGTCGCAGCCTTCTTTTGTGGTCGGCGTGCACGATTTTCCGCATAAGGAAAATTGCAATTACGATGACCAAGGTTTTACCTGCACCGTGCCCGCCGGTAATTACTTCATGATGGGCGACAATCGCGACAATAGCGAAGACAGCCGTTATTGGGGTTTTGTGCCGGATAAAAATCTGGTGGGTCGTGCCTTTGTGATCTGGATGAATTTTGGCGACCTGAAACGTATCGGCTCGTTTCATTAAGTAATGCGATAGAAGGGTTAAGGGCATGCGAGGCGCATGCCCTTCTGTTTTGTATTGCGACCGGCAGGCTAAAAAATGGCCCGCGTCCCTGTTTTGTCAGATTTCGCTGCTTGTGGCGCACCCGGCGAGGCTCAATTCCGGCCACTGCACACCCATCCGCCCGAACTTCGTTGGCCGTCCCGGCTCGCGCTATACTTGTAAACATGTCTCTTACACAGTTGGAAAGCCGGCTGAATTACCAATTTCGCAATGCGGAATTGTTACGCCAGGCGATGACACACCGCAGTCATAGTCCCACGCACAATGAACGGCTCGAGTTTCTTGGCGATTCCGTCCTGAATTGCGTGGTGGCTGCCTTATTGTTCAAGCGTTTTGCCGATTTGGACGAAGGCGACCTGTCGCGGGTGCGGGCCAATCTGGTCAAGCAGCAATCGCTTTACGAAATTGCCCAAGCGCTGTCGATAGCCGATTTCCTGCGTCTGGGCGAAGGCGAGCTGAAAAGCGGGGGATTCCGCCGTCCGTCGATTCTGGCTGATACGCTGGAGGCGATTTTCGGGGCGATCCATGTGGATCAAGGCTTCGAGGCCGCACAAGCGGTCATCGAACGCCTGTATATCCCGATTCTCGACCATATCGACCCTCGTACGCTGGGCAAGGACGCCAAGACCTTGCTACAGGAATATCTGCAGGGGCACAAAATTGCTTTGCCGCAATACACCGTGGTGGCCACCCATGGTGCGGCGCACAATCAGCAATTCGAAGTCGAATGCAGTGTGCCCAAGCTCGAAATCAAGGTTTCCGGCGCCGGTGCGAGCCGCCGTGCGGCTGAGCAGGCTGCGGCGAAAAAAGCGCTGGATGAGGTGCTGGCGCTCGCGCCTTCCTTGCTGGGCAAGCCCAAACGCTCGAAAAAAACCGCCGCGAAACAACGCGACGAGGCGGCTATCCAGGGTGCCCTGGATTTGCGTGCTACTCCGGAGCGCAAACATCCGCGTGCGGCGCATGACACGGCCGCAGGCCATGGCAAAAATGCCGATTCCGCCGGCGGTTCGGCCCCGGGCGGCGCGCCTTCCAACGGTTCGGCCCCGATTGCCGCATCGGCGACGATTCCCGTGATTACGGCCGCCACGCTGGCGCGTTCGACCTTGACCGCGTCCGGTGCCCGGGCGGCCAGCGCCAATAATTCTGCGCCCGGCGACGACTCGCTGGCCACAGCCCCCGCGGCGACCGACGAACGATGAACATGTTACCGCCGCGTACCGCCGACTATAGCAGCAACCCGGCGGAAATCCCGGCGGCAACCCCGGTCATTCCGACGCTTCAAGCATCGCGGATGCCTAGCCCTATTTTTAGACTGAAATTATGAACGCATCCACTGAATCTGTTTTCCGCTGCGGCATGGTCGCGATCGTAGGCCGTCCCAATGTGGGAAAATCGACGCTGATGAATGCGTTGGTCGGCCAGAAAGTGAGCATTACCTCACGCAAGGCGCAAACCACCCGCCACCGCATCACCGGGATCCATACGGTCGAGCAAACCCAGTATATTTTTGTCGATACACCCGGTTTCCAGACCAAGCACAGCGGCGCGCTGAACCGTTCGCTCAATCGGGCGGTGACCTCGACGCTGACCTCGGTCGACGTGGTGTTGTTTGTGGTTGAGGCCGGCCGTTTCGGGCCGGACGATCAAAAGGTGCTGGATCTGATCCCCAAAAACGTGCCGTTGTTGATGGCGGCGAATAAAATCGACCGCATCTCGGACAAGGGCAGTTTGTTTCCCTTCCTGGAAAAAATGGGGGCCTTGCGCGATTTCCGTGAAATCATCCCGATGTCGGCCAAGGTTCACGACGATATCGCCCACTTGCTGAAAACCGTGCGCCCGTACTTGCCGGAAGGCGAGCCGATCTATGGCGAGGATGACCTGACCGATCGCAGCGAACGGTTCCTGGCGGCCGAAATCCTGCGCGAAAAAGTGTTCCGTTGGACCGGTGACGAATTGCCTTACACCAGTACGGTGATCATCGAGAAATTCGAACAGGAAGGGCGTTTGCGGCGGGTTTTTGCCAGCATTCTGGTGGATCGCGATACGCACAAGGCCATGATCATCGGCCAAAAAGGCGCCAAGCTTAAGCAAATCAATACCGATGCGCGTCTGGACATGGAAAAGATGTTCGACGGCCCGGTTTATCTGGAAGTCTTTATCAAGGTGAAGAGCGGTTGGGCCGACAACGAGGCCGGTCTCAGGGCCTATGGTTACGAATGACGTGATCGAAGCCGCCGCCGAGGCGCAGTTGACCCAACTCGACGCCGCAGCGGCCGACGCCGCCGTCCCCGACGGCGAGCCGCAGGGCGATGCGCGCCCCAAGCGTGCCCGCGCGCGTTCGTCCGAGCGTTCGTCCGAGCGTTCGTCGATACCCACGCCCACCCGCCCACGCGAGCCTGCCGCAGGCTCGGCGCGCAGCGCCCCCCAGCATGCACACCGCATTGCCGAGCAACCCGGCTTTGTGCTGCACAGCTACCCCCACCGGGAAACCAGCCTGATCGTCGATGTCTTCAGTCGCGATCACGGCCGGATTGCGCTGGTCGCCAAAGGCGCGAAACGGCCCCATTCGGCTTTGCGCGGCGCGCTGCAAACCTTCCAGCCGCTATCCCTTTCGTGGTCGGGCAAGACCGAAGTACGCACGCTGACCAAGGCGGAATGGGTCGGCGGGATGCGACCCTTATCGGGTGACGCCTTGCTCTGCGGTTTTTATGCCAACGAATTGCTGGTCAAATTTTGCGCCCGCGAAGATGCCCATGAGCGCTTATTCGACCATTACGTACGCACGCTGACGCGGCTCGCCCATGATGAACCGCCGGTACAGGTGTTGCGCTCTTTCGAACGGGTTCTGTTGTGCGAAACCGGATATGCCGTTGCGTTCGACCGTACCGCGCGGGATCATGCCCCGGTGGAAGCCGGGCGCCACTATGTGTTTGAGCCGGAACGCGGCATCCGCGACGCCGCCGATGGCGCGCCGGCCGAGTTGCCCAGAGTGTCGGGGCAGACGCTGATGGATATGGAGCGCGATGATTACACGCGAGCCCAGACCGTATCGCAAAGCAAATTATTGATGCGTTTCCTGTTGAATTTCTATCTCGGCGGCGTGCCGCTGAATACTCGTCAGATTCTTATCGATTTACAAAATCTATGAACCCATTTGGCCCTACTCCCGTCCAGATCGATCTCGGCGTCAATATCGATCATGTCGCCACCTTGCGCAATGCGCGCGGCACCTCTTATCCGGATCCGCTGCGCGCCGCGTTGGCAGCCGAAGCCGCGGGCGCGGATGTGATCACGCTGCACCTGCGCGAAGACCGGCGACATATCCGCGATGCCGATTTGTGGGCGATCCGTCCGCAATTGCGCACGCGGATGAATCTGGAGTGCGCCGTCACCGCGGAAATGCTGGATATCGCCTGCGCCGTGCAACCGCAAGATGTTTGCCTGGTGCCGGAAAAACGGGAGGAGTTGACCACCGAGGGCGGACTTGATGCGGCCGGGCGTTTTGCCGCGGTTAAAGCCGCTTGCACACAGCTCGCCGCGGCCAATGCGCGTGTCTCGCTGTTTATCGATGCCGATCAGGAGCAAATCCGCGCCGCCGCCGAAAGCGGTGCCGCGGCGATCGAATTACACACCGGCCGTTATGCCGACGCGCATGACGCAGTCGAACAGCACAACGAACTCAAGCGACTGATTGCCGGCATTGAGTTGGGCTTGTTATTGGGTCTACGGGTGAATGCCGGGCATGGCCTGCATTACGGCAACGTGCAAGCGATTGCCGCCCTGGATGGCATTTCCGAATTGAATATCGGCCACTCGATTGTGGCGCACGCTATTTTTGCCGGTTGGGAAAACGCCGTGCGCGAAATGAAAGCGATTATGGTGGCGGCGCGCCAGGGTGCTTATTTCGATACCAGCGGTCTTGGCCACGCTCACGGCTTGGCTCCGTTATCGAGCAAGCCATGACGCGCATCTACGGCATCGGTACCGACATCATCCAGATCAGCCGTGTGGCGGGGGTGATGGAACGCACCCAGGGGCGTTTTGCCGAGCGCATCCTGGGACCGGAAGAGCTCGATAAATACCACGCCCGGGCGGCGCGCTCGCCGGCTCGCGGCCTGGCTTTCCTGGCGACTCGTTTTGCCGCCAAAGAAGCGTTTTCCAAGGCCATCGGTTTGGGCATGCGTTGGCCCATGACCTGGCGCGCCATGCAAACCCTGAATGCGCACAGCGGTGCGCCGGTGGTGGTCACCAGCGGCGAGCTGGAAAACTGGCTGGGCGAGCGAGGCATTACCGCCCGCATCACCATGTCGGATGAGCGCGAGTATGCCGTTGCTTTTGTGATTGCCGAGGTCGCGCCTTAACCCTTTCATTCCGCGAGTAAGAGAACCTGTAATGGATCACCTGAAACCTAGCCCCGGCCCGGTTATGCTTGATGTTGTGGGGCTCACGCTGAGCGATGACGATGCGCGCCGGATCAGCCATCCTTTGACCGGCGGCGTGATTTTATTTGCCCGCAATTATCAGAATCGTGCGCAGTTGTCGGCGCTGACCGAACATATCCGCGCTTTGCGCGATGACGTGGTGATTGCTGTCGATCACGAGGGCGGCCGGGTTCAGCGCTTCAAGAACGATGGCTTTACCACCCTGCCGCCGATGCGCAGTCTGGGCGAGTTGTGGGACACCGATGTATTGTTGGCGACTCGACTGGCGACCTCGATCGGTTACGTGATTGCCTGCGAGTTACGTGCCTCGGGTGTGGATCTGAGTTTTACGCCGGTACTCGATCTCGATTACGGCGTGTCGAAAGCCATCGGCAACCGCGCTTTGCATCGCGATCCGCGCGTCGTGACCTTGTTGGCCAAGAGCCTGAATCATGGGCTGGCGCTGGCCGGCATGGCCAATTGCGGCAAACACTTCCCAGGCCATGGTTATGTCGAAGCCGATTCGCATCTGGCTATTCCTGTCGATAACCGCGGCCTGGCGCAAATTCTCGGCGAAGATGCCCAGCCTTACTCATGGTTGGGCCTGTCTTTGTCGGCGGTGATGCCGGCACATGTGATTTATCCTGAAGTCGACAGCAAACCCGCCGGTTTCTCCAAGATCTGGCTGCAGAAAATACTGCGTCAGCAACTGGGTTTCGAAGGCTTGATTTTCAGTGACGATTTGTCGATGGAAGGCGCGCGTTTTGCCGGAGATATGGTGCAGGCGGCGCAAGCGGCGCTGGAAGCGGGATGCGATATGGTGCTGGTGTGCAATCAGCCGGCTCAGGCCGATGCGGTATTGGCAGGGTTGAAGCCGCCCCGTTCGAAGGCCGGGCAACAACGGATCAAGCAGATGACGGCGCGTGGCCGCTCGCTACGCTGGGGTAAGCTGGAACGGCATCCGGCTTATGTGTCCGCGGTGAAGCAGATCAAGCAGGTGTTCGGCTGATCCGACCAGCGGCGCTGGAAAAATAAAGCACGGACCTTAGGCACGGACCTAAAGCACGGACCTTAAGGCAGGGGCTTAAAGCGCAAATTTCAAGCACAGACTGCAAGCCAAGCTTGCAGTCTGTTATCCGCTCAGCGAGCTTAAGCGCGGCTCTTGTATTCGCCGGTACGGGTATCGATTTCGATCTTGTCGCCGATAGCGCAGAACAGCGGCACTTGCAGTTCCATGCCGGTAGCCAGCTTGGCGGTTTTCAAGACCTTGCCCGACGAGGTATCGCCCTTGACGGCCGGCTCGGTGTAGGTGATTTCACGAACCAGGGTGGTCGGCAGGTCGACCGAGATAGCCTTGTCGTCGTAGAACACCACTTCGCACGGCATGCCGTCTTCGAGGTAGTTCAGTGCGTCGCCGAGGCTTTCCTGTTCGACTTCGTACTGGTTGTAGTCGGAGTCCATGAACACGTACATCGGGTCGGCGAAGTACGAGAACGTCACTTCACGGCGTTCCAGTTGTACCACTTCAAACTTGTCGTCAGCCTTATAGACCGATTCGGTGTTTCCGGTGGTCAGCAAGTTCTTGAACTTCATCTTGACGACGGCCGAGTTACGGCCCGATTTGTTGTATTCGGCTTTCTGGATAACCATCGGATCGGTACCGATCATTACAACGTTGCCAACGCGGAGTTCTTGTGCGGTCTTCATAAAAAACAGTCCTGTGTGTTTAGATCACTTGAATCATGTCGGGTCTTGCTACTTTGCTGTGCCGAACACATGGTGTGTTTTAGCCAGGCTCGCGAGCGGCGCTTGGCGAAACCAGGGGACGGGGCATGTGCTGCGCATGGGCTTAAGTTCCGACGCGTGCCTGCTCCTGCGAGTTTTTGCTGCGAGTCCTTCCCGCTAGTCCTTCCTGATTTCAATCTGCATTCAGCCTCGGCCGACTGCATAAGCAAGCGCATAAGCGTTTGAATAACCGCCTATTTTAACTGATTTTCGGCAAATTCCGCCAGATTCCCGGCGAGGTCGCCCAATCGCGCCAATTCTTCAGCCCAAACGCCAGCCCGCGTAAGCAACGCCGCCCGATGCCGCCAGAAGCCGGGCCAATCCAGTAGGGTCGGGTCGCCGGCATTCCAGGCGTGCCAGAAAGCCGCCTGGGCCTCGCGTGCCGACGCGGGCAGCCCGGCGCCATAACAGGCCAGCGCGGCGTCGAGCTTGGGCAGGTGCGCCGCCTCGGCTTGCGGATAAATATGCCAGACCAGGGGGCGTTCGGCCCATTGTGCGCGGACAAAGGAATCTTCGCCGCGCACAAAATTCAGATCGCAGGCCCACAGCAAGCGGTCGTAAAGCGCGCTGTCCATAAACGGCACGGCGTGCAGGGTGAGCCGCCCGACACGGGCGCCGGCACCGGCGTTAAATGCAGGTAAGCCAAGAAAATGGGCAACGCCTTGCGACATCCGACCCTCGGGTACCACACAAACGATGGCTTCCGCTCCATCGCGCCAGGCACTCAGCAGTGCCGGCAGGGCCGGATTTTCATAGCCGAACAGCGAAATCAGGGTCGCGTCGCGCGGCGGCGCCACCATGCCAAGCGCGGGCCAAAGGGCCGATGGTCCGGAGACCGGCGAGGTTGGGGTCGAGGACGTTGGCGTCGATGCGTCGGCGATTGATGACTCGGGGCTGGATAGATCAGGATCCAATAAGCCGTCTTGCCCCAGCATCGCCAGGAAGTCCCGTCTCGCTTCGCTTAGCCAGCGTTCGCGCAAGACGCCGCCGGTGCCAGGCGTCAGCCCGGGGAAAAAAAAGGTTTTCAGCAAGGCAAGACGGGGATGCGGCGAGGGTTGCAAATGGAATTCGGCGACCCAGGCTTCGGCGCTCAGATATTCGAGGTTGATCCATACCGGGCGCCGATCGCGCCGCGCCATGGCGTTGAGGTAAGACTCCGGCAGGTCGCAGCCGAAGGCTTCGATGATTATTGCGGCGGGCGTTTCGAGGCCCATCTCGCGGCCCATCTCGCGGCCCATCTCGAGATCCATCTCGCGGCCCATCGCCGCAGCCGCCTCGTCGGTGCGTTGCCACCGCGCAATAGCGATGCCGTCGACGGTTTGCCGCGGTGCCTGGACATCCAGCGCCGGACATAGGCGGGCAAAGACCCGCAGGTCGTCGACCCAGAGCCGGACGCGCCAGCCGCGGTCGGCGGCAAGCTGGCGCGCCAGCCGCCAGCACACGCCGATATCGCCGAAATTGTCGACCACCACGCAGAAGATGTCGCAGTCGGGGCGCTCGTTGGCCGCTGCCTGATTGGGGGGCGGAAGACTGGACGCGGCGCTTGGGTCGGGTACGGCTGCTGGCATAAAGGTGACGGTAACAGCGGGTGAGGGTAACAGCAGGTCTTGCTGCACGTGAGCGAGAGTGAACGTGGGCCGTCATTTCATGGTCCGGCGCGAGGCTCGGGCAACGCCGGATAGGGTGGGACGCCTGATTGCTCTACACTAGGGCCTATTCCCCCATAAAACGCATTCGTGAGCCTGCTGGGTTCTCCTGAATGAATTTTAAGTTGGAGGGGCGGGCCTGGGGAATTTGAAAAACTTGCCCTTAGTTTAATGCATCCCCGAAACAGCATGCGGCGACTTAAAGTTGTATCAGCCGTTCCTGCCGTTTCGGTACACCGTAGTCTACGCATGTCTGAAATCGAACCTTTTGACGCCA
>JAMFSV010000232.1 GCA_026225455.1 Burkholderiales bacterium
CGGCTCATCACATCCTGGGGCTGGAGCAGGTCCCAAGGGTTCGGCTGTTCGCCGATTAAAGTGGTACGTGAGCTGGGTTTAGAACGTCGTGAGACAGTTCGGTCCCTATCTGCCGTGGGTGTTGGAGACTTGAGAGGATTTGCCCCTAGTACGAGAGGACCGGGGTGAACACACCTCTGGTGCACCGGTTGTCACGCCAGTGGCATGGCCGGGTAGCTAAGTGTGGACGGGATAACCGCTGAAAGCATCTAAGCGGGAAACCCACCTCAAAACTAGGTCTCCCTGAGGGCCGTGAAAGACCATCACGTTAATAGGCCGGGTGTGGAAGTTCAGTAATGGACGAAGCTTACCGGTACTAATCGCCCAATAGGCTCGAGATCTTCCCTCATGCATAGAAATCATCCACGCGCAAAAAGCGCGGTGATGCAAAACAATCCAAACGCACACATCATTACCAGAACCCATACTCACCATACACCTCCGGGTGCCTTGGATGAGCTGGTGGCTTTGGCGGGGAGACTGCACCCGATCCCATCCCGAACTCGGCCGTGAAAACCCCCAGCGCCTATGATACTGTGCCTTAAGGCACGGGAAAGTCGGTCGCCGCCAGCTCTTCCAAGTTACCCATATAAAAATACCCCGTTACGTAAGTGACGGGGTGTTTTTTTGAGTTTATCCTAAAGATAAATTAAAAACGTCGCGCCATCATTTTCAGGTGCAGCTTCAAGCGTCAATTCACCGCCATGCGATCGCGCGATCTGCCGGGCGAGGCCCAGACCAACCCCCGTGCCTTGCGGTTTTAGCGTGAACATCGGGCGGAAGATCGCCTCGGCGTGTTCGGCGGGAACTCCGCTGCCGCTATCGCTAACATTCAACACCAGCCGGTCGGATTGCAGTCTGGCGCTGAGACTAACCAAAGGTGCCCGTGCCGGATTGGCAATGGCGGCTTCGGCGGCATTGGTCAGCAGCGCCTGAAGTGCCTGGGCAATTAGTGCGGCGTCGAAACGCGCGATAATGTCTGGCTCTGGCGGCTGCATATACAGCACCACACCTTGGTTGCGCCAGCGCGTGGTGAACAAGATACCACAATCGCGCAGCAACCTGGCCACGGAATTGGACTGCGGCGCAGCAGCCGGAACGCGGGCGAGCGCCCGATAGCCGGTGACAAAACGCTCCAATCCCTGGGCGCGGCGGGCGATGATCGCAAGCGCATCCTGGGCATCGGCCACGGCATTATCGGCCTGCTCGGCGAGCAATGCAGCGGCGGTTTCCGCCAACGACATCACGGGAGTTAGCGAATTCATGATCTCATGGCCCAGGGTCTGCAACAGATCGCGCAGCGTGGCGGCCTCGGCGGCTTGCAACTCCGGCTGAATATCGATCAGTGCCGCCAGCACGCCGGGACCTTGCGGTCCGGTCCAGGGCGCCACCGGCAGTGCATAAGCACGCTCTACGCCTTGGGCGGAAGGCAGCCGCACCGTGAGACGCTGGCCTGGCGTGGCATCGATCACGGCCTGAATCAGCGAGGGCAGCAAAATCCGGTCGTCGGTGCCGAACAAAGCACGCGCGGCGCGGTTCATGGCATGCAGCGCGCCGTCGGGCGTGAGCTCCAGCAGCGGAACCGGCGCATGATCGAGCATGGTTCGCAGGCGCAGCAGGGCGGCCTCGTGGGCCAGACCATCGGGCGCCTTCGGCGGTGGCAATAGTAGCGGCGGATCGGCATGCTGCGCGACCAGCATCAGCCAGCCAGCAATGAGCAAGGCCAGAGCGAAACAGGCGTAATAATTGAAATGGAACGACGCAGTGGCGGCAATGCCAGCGGCAAAGGCACCGGCGCAGGCTAAGGCTCGCAGCAGTCCGGCCTTGTTAAATCCCATGGCGCGCCATGCGGCGATAAAGCGCGGTGCGGGTGAGCCCCAGTTCGCGCGCCGCCCGCGACACGTTGAACCCGTGCCGTTTGAGCGCTTCCTGCACGACGGTGCGCTCGTTGCGCAGCAAATTCAGATCGGATTCGCCCGGATCGGCCGCAAGGGGCGCGGTCTGTAGCAGATCGGAGGGTTGCAGCGTGGATGACGGGCTGAGTACCACGGCGCGCTCGATCGCCTGGCGCAATTCGCGGCCATTGCCGGGCCATGAAGCATTGATCAGCGCGGCTTCGGCCTCGGACGATAATTGCGGAATCTGATGCTGATAGCGACGCGCGTAAAGCCGCAGAAAATGCGCGGACAGCGCGGTTATGTCTTCGACATGCCCGCGCAACGGCGGTAGCCCGATCGCGATCGTGCCGAGGCGGAAGAATAATTCGGCGTTGAGCGATTCCTGCAAAGCCACCGCCGTGAAGCGAGACGTGGCTATCAGCCGCAAATTGGGATGAACAGTGATGAACGACAGCAACCGCGTTTGCAGCGAAGCCGGCCAGAGACTGGTGATATCCAGACACAGCGTGCCGGATGGATCGGCTGTGGCCAGTATCTCAGCCAGCGCATTGCCGCCTTCAGCCCAAGCCGCAGCCGGATCGAGCATGGTAAAGCCCAACCCGCCCCGGCGCGAGCGGCGGTGCAGGTTTTGCGCGAGCAGGGTTTTGCCAGTGCCGGCTTCGCCCAGAATCAGCGCCGCCGCATCGGTGGGCGCGGTGCGCAGGGCCAAAGTCTCGGCCTGGCGCAAGGCAGTGCTCACCGCCAGAAACGGTTCGGCATTGTCGCTGTGCTTGGCTTCGATCTTGGCGGCCCGGCGGCGGCGCAACGCCACGGCATCCTGCAGAATCTCAATCAGCCGGTTGTTGTTCCACGGCTTCATCACAAAATCCGTGGCCCCAGCGCGCATCGCCTCCACCGCGATCTTGATGCCGCTATGGCCGGTGACCACGATCACCACCACGTCGGGATCGTTCGCGACCAGCCCTTGCAGACAGCGCAAACCCTCCGCACCCGTTACCGCACCCGGACCGAAATTCAGGTCGAGCAGCACCGCATCGACCGGCCCCGCGGCCAGAACGCTCCAGGCTTCCTCGGGATTGGCGGCGCCGATCAATTCGAACCCGTAGCGCGCCAGCAATAATTGCGCGGTTTTGCGCACGTCGGCGTCATCGTCGACGAAGAGTATGCGCGAAGTGATTGACACGCTGTCTGACATGTTCGGTTCCGGACACTACTGTCCGGTTTCGCGCACAGCGCCGTCAAGGTGCAAAAATTATCCTTATCTATCAATGGGATGAATTCTAACGATTCGGGCTTATTCTGTTTGGGTGCCGAACACCGGAGGGTTTCCCATGGCAGACGAATTCTTTCCGTCCACCCAACCGCCCGCTGAACGTGTGACGGGCGGCGCGATGGATCGCAAGGTCGTGGTGGCGCGCGGGTGGAAGCGCTGGCGCTGGCCGGCGGTTGCCGTGTTGGTGGTGGCGGGCGTGGTGATTGCGATCCGCGCGGTGCCTTCGGCGGGAAGTTTGCAAGTCGATGCGGCCGACATCAGCAGCGGTACCGCCAGCCAGGCGCTGTTCGACGATTATCTGCCGCTGCAAGCCACGGTAACGCCGCTGCACACGGTCTACCTTGATGCTGTGGCGGCAGGGCAGGTGGAGCAGGTGCAGGTGCTTGATGGCGCGCTGGTGACCCAAGGCCAGGTGCTGGCGACTTTGCGCAATCCCGATCTGCAGCTCGAAGTGTCTTCCAACGAAGCCGACATCACCGGGCAACTGGGCCAGGCCAGCGCACAGCGGCTGGCGTTGCAGCAAAGCCTGGCCACCGAACAGGCCGGCATCGCAAGTGCCGGTTACGATGTGCTCAAGGCGCAAAAGGATCTTTCCGTTCGCCGCGCCCTGCAAAGCCAGGGTTTTGAATCCGACGCCGCCGTGAAGACCGCCACCCAGGAAGCCGATTACGACGGCATGCACGCGGCGCTGCTGCGCGCCGCCTATGTGCGCGACCAAGCCTTGGCACAAACCCAGCTTGCCGCCATCGCCGACACCGAACAAAGGCTGCGGCGCAATTTCGACGCGGTGCAATCGAGCCTCGATGCCCTTGTGGTCAAGGCGCCGATCGCGGGACGGCTGGCAAACTTCTCGCTGCAGCCGGGCCAAAGCGTGAAAAACAGCGACCGCATCGCACAGATCGACAGCGCGGGCCAGTTCCGGCTCGATGGCGATGTCGATGAATATTACCTCGGCCGCGTGGCGGCAGGGCAGCGTGCATCCGCAAGTTTTGATGGCGCCGCAGCGAATCTGCAAGTCTCACGCGCTTTGCCGCAGGTCAACAACGGCCAGTTCCGTATCGAACTTACATTTACCGGCACGCAACCCGATGGTCTGCACAGCGGAGAAAGCGCCGACACGCGCGTGACCCTGGGCGCATCAATCCCTTCGCTGGTGGTGCCGAACGGACCCTGGTTCACCACCAGCGGCGGCAATTATATTTTTGTGCTCGACGCCGACGGCAAAAAAGCCACCCGCCGCGCCATCACGGCAGGCCGGCGCAATCCCGATGCGGTGGAAATCACCAGCGGCCTCAAACCCGGCGAACGCGTGATCACATCAGATTACGCCAAATACCAGAATTTTTCCCGTCTGATCCTGAACTAAGGAATAGCGTCATGATCGAACTCAACCACGTCCAGCGCACTTACCGCACCGAAGACATCGAAACCTCTGCCTTGCACAGCGTCGATCTTGCGATCGCTCAAGGCGAATTCGTCGCCATCATGGGACCCTCGGGCTGCGGCAAATCCACATTGCTCAATATTCTCGGCACTATCGATCGGCCCTCGGCAGGGCAATATAAATTCAATAATGCCGATGTCACCGCTCTGCCCGATAGCGCGCTGGCCGGCTTCCGCCGCGATCACCTGGGCTATGTGTTCCAGAGCTTCAACCTGATCGATGAACTCACGATCGAGGAAAACGTAGAACTCGGCCTAGTCTATCGCAAATTGCCACGACTCGAGCGCCGGGCGCGCACCGAAGAGGTGATGGACAAGGTCGGCATCGCCCACCGCGCCCGGCATTTTCCGCACCAGCTCTCGGGCGGCCAGCAGCAGCGCGCCGCCATCGCCCGCGCGATCATCGGCCATCCCGCGCTGATCCTGGCCGACGAACCCACCGGCAACCTCGATACCGAAAATGGTGCGCAGGTGATGGATATTCTCACCCAGCTTAACGCCGAGGGCACGACGATCGTGATGGTGACCCACTCGCCCAGTCACGCGGATATGGCAAAGCGGCGAATCGATATGCTCGATGGGCGCGTGGTGATTTCGGCAAGGAATGCGCTTTAGAGAAAAAAGAAAGGCCTTTTTTTGAAAAAAAGAAGCAAAAAACTTCTGGGAGTTTGGCGGCTGTGTTTCCGTAAATTCAGAAGTTACTTTCTCTGAAAGGAACTAACAATGTTCGGCAATGGGTTACTGGTTTTATATCGGTCTTTGGCACGGCATCCTTTATATGCGGCCTTGAATCTGCTTGGGCTCGCCGCGGGGATCGCGGTGTTTCTGGTGCTTTCCATGGTGGTGAATTACGAGCGCAGCTATAACCGCTGGCTGCCGCATGCGAATCAGGTTTATCGCATCGATAGTATTTTTACCAACTCCGGGCAGGCGCCGCAGGAATATGCGAGCGCTACATTCGCGGCCCAAGCCCCGCTGCGGCAGGATTTTCCGCAAATTCGCGATTCGGCCCGCGAAATGGATCGCGCCGACACCGTCACCGCGGGCACCACGGTCGGCAATGAAAATATCACCTATGCCGATCCTTCGTTTTTGCACGTGATCGAATTGCCCTTGGTGAA
>JAMFSV010000233.1 GCA_026225455.1 Burkholderiales bacterium
CGTCGGCCGAAATGCGCGCGGCGCGGCGCATGATCTCGAGTTCATGGCGATCCTTGATCAAGCGCATCTCGTCGAGTGTGATGCGCACGTCGACCAGCGCCGGCGGCGCGCTGACACCGGTACGGCGTTTGGCGCGCACGGCGTCGAGCCAGCCGCGAATTTGCACATCGAAAGCCGGCGACACGCCGAAGGCGCAATACAGTGCCGGGGCGTTGGCCAGCAGTGCCGGCACGGTCGCATCGATGGCCTCAAACGGGTAGGCGGCATCGAAGGCATAGGTTTCGCGCGCGGCGTCGGGGCCAAAACGGAAGCCGTCCCAGATCTCCCGCTCGGGATTTTTGCTGCGGCAAAACAGGGTGCTGGTCGCGGCGTCGGTGCGGGCGTCGAGCACCAGCAATGCCCCAGGCTCGCTGAATCCGCTCAAGTAATAAAAATAACTATCGTGCCGGTAGGCATATTCGACATCGGCGTTACGGATCGTTTCCGGGGCTGTCGGGATCACGGCCACACCGCCGCCGGCTGCCCGCATCGCGGCGATCACGCGTTCGCGTCGAGCTCGATAGACGGCGCCGGGATGCGGCGTAGGGGCGGAAGTTGCAAGCAGTGCGGCGTCGATTTGAAAAGTCATGATGTGAGCGATATCAACTAAATGAGTGGGGCGCGATGCCAGACTGCGATGCGGGGTCTTAGGCTTGAGCGGCGGAAGACCCGACGGCGGCGAACGGCTGTGCTTAATTTACCGTGCAGCGTAAAGCTTGATCCAATGCCTGTAATTGTTCGACCGTGCCGATGTTTTCCCAGCGCCCGCAATACAGTTCGCCACTGGCATGGCCGCCGGCGATAGCTGCCTGGTAATAGGGCAGCAAGGCCTTTTTTTCGCCGGCCCGCAGGTCGTTGAACATGCGTGTGTCGTAGATGCCGAAGCTGGCGAAGGTATAACGCGGCGTACCCTCAAGCGACAACTGGGCGCCGTTCAGCGCGAAATCGCCTTGTGCATGGTAGACCGGATTGGGCACCATCACCAGATGCAGCCTGGGCGCTTCTTCCGCCTGCAGTGCTTGGGCGCGTTCGACACGCTGGCGTAAGGTGCGGTAATCGAAGTCGCTAAACACGTCGCCGCTGACCGCGACAAAGACCCGCGGGCGGCCGTCGTATTCCAGCAGCGGGCGGGCCTGGGCGATAGCCCCGGCGGTTTCGAGCGCGCTGCCTTCAGCCGAATAGCTCAGATGTACGCCCCATGACGAACCGTCGCCCAGGGTCTTTTCGATCAGGTCGCCCAGCCAGGCATGATTGATCACAATGCGGGTGAAACCGGCTTGTGCCAGACGTTCGATTTGCCACACAATCAGCGGTTTGCCGCCGACCGGCAATAAAGGTTTGGGGGTGTGGTCGGTCAGCGGGCGCATACGCTCACCGCGCCCGGCGGCAAAAATCATGGCGCAAAGCGGCGCTAAATCCGGCTTCACATCCAGCTTTACATCCGGCTTCGCCTCGGGCTTTACGGCAGATTTCAAGGTGGATTCGTGGCCTGTCAAGCGTGCGGCAAGCGGGTCGGTCGGGGCGGTCATCGGTCCCGTGTTCGCGGAAGTCGTCATGTCGGGGCGAGTCGCTTCAGAAGGTGTAGCCGACTTCGGCCGCACGTCCCTCGATCGCATCGAACAAGCGCGCCAGCGGGGCCAGTTCACGATAACGCAGCGCGACTTTACGGGCGTAGCCGATAAAACGCGGCGTGTCGGTCAGATAACGCGGCTTGCGGTCGCGGTACCAGAGCCGGGCGAATAAACCGAGGATCTTTAGATGGCGCTGCAAGCCCATCCATTCGAGTTCGCGATAAAATTCGGCGAAATCGTCTCGCACCGGCAGCCCCAGCTTGCGGGCGCGCTCCCAGTAGCGCACCAGACAGTCCAGCTCAAAATCTTCATCCCAACTGATCAAGGCGTCGCGAAACAGCGAAATCACGTCATAGCCGATCGGGCCATATACCGCGTCCTGGAAGTCGAGTACGCCCGGCTTGGGTGCCGGGCTATGGTTCAGGGTGCTGATTTCGGCCATTAAATTACGCGGCATGAAATCACGGTGCATAAAAACTTGAGGCTGGGCCAGGGCGCTGCGGATCAGCGACTCGAACACGGATTCCAGGGTGGCTTGCAGCGCCGGATCGGCGAGATCGCGGCCCAGATGGCGTCCGAGATACCATTCGGGGAACAAGTCGAGCTCGCGGCGCAGGAATGCCGCATCGTAGACGGGCAGCACGCCCGGGCGAGAGGCCAGTTGCCAGTCGGTCAGGGTATCGAGGGCCGCCAGCATCAAAGGGCGGCCGTTGTCGGCATTCAGCACGTCGATATAGGTATGGCGGCCGAAATCGCTGAGCAGGATAAACCCGTGATCGAGGTCCGACGCCAGTATTTGCGGAACCCGTACGCCGGCCTTATCCATCAGGCCGGCAATTTCGATAAACTCGCGGCATTTCTCCGGCGGCGGTGCATCCATTACAATCAGCGATCCGCCGGCAGCGGCGGGGCTGAGAATGCGAAAATAGCGCCGCCCGCTGGCGTCGGCCGAGGCCGGTTCCAGGCTCTGAGCCGATAATTGCAGGCTCGCCGGCTGGCCGGCGAGCCAAATATTGAGGTGTTCGAGGCGTGGGTCGGCTAGGATTGCGGGCATAAGAGGCAAGATGAAAATCGAGAACACAAACGTCTTGCCATATAATACCCCACGACTTGAGGTACGCTGTTTGCACTAGAGATTGTCCGCCCGGCCTGCCGACGCACTGGCAGACCGATTTACAGACTGAGCCAGCGCCGGTTCCGGCTGGTTCGAAGCCTGATAAATAGCCCGTCCACGATGCCTTATAACCGGTTGACGCGCGAGTCCCCAGCGACTTGGCGCGCATGTCCTGTAGGCTAGCCCAATGCATTCATGCCGTTCAGATTGAATCACCGCTCGAATTTACGTCTTAACGACAGTACGCCGGATCGACGTGCGCGGCGCAATGCGCTTGCGTCGCGTACGGCCGCCCGATTGATCCACGGCGTGCGCCTGAAGCCCATGACGGCTGCGTTGATGGCGCTGGCCGGCCTCATCCCGTCCCTGTCGCACGCACAGTTGGCGGGCGCCGCCGCGCAGCCGGTCCCGGTCGATGAGCCGTGGGGCTTGCGTTTGTCGCCCCAGCTTGAGGAACATCTGTTGCAAGTGGGCGATACGCCCGCGACATTCACTTTAAGCGATTACCTGACGGCGGCCGGCGATCAGAATGTGTCCTTGCAAGGGCATAGTGAGATTCGGAAAGATAAAGTCGTGATCAAGGGCGATAAAATCCATTACGACTCCGACACCGATCAAGCGGATGCTTACGGTCATGTGCTGCTGGTCAACGAAGGCAACCGGTTTTTGGGGCCGGAGGCGCACCTGAAGGTGGACTCCAACGAAGGTTTTATGCTGAAACCGTATTATTTTTTCAATAATACCGGTGGTTCGGGGCACGCCGATCGCGTCAATTTGTTGGACCCGGACCGCAGCACCTTCCTGCACTCTTATTACACCTCGTGTCAATGCGTGAATCCCGCCAATCCGGCCAACGACGGCAAGACCACCAAACCGGCCTGGTATATTCAGTCGACCACGCTGGATCTGGATACCGGCGCGGAAGTCGGAGAGGCGTATAACGCGGTGGTGTTTTTCCAGGGCGTGCCGATTTTCGCCAGTCCTTATCTGCGCTTCCCGCTCGATAATGACCGGCATACGGGTTTGTTGCCGCCGATATACGGTTCGGATACCAGCAGCGGCATCGACCTGATCACGCCTTTTTATGTGAATATAGCGCCGAATCGCGACCTGACGGTGGATCCGCGGTATATGTCCAAGCGCGGCGAAGAATTAAGCGGTACTTACCGTTATTTGTCGCCGACCTATAGCGGAAGCGATACGCTGCAGTATTTGCCGGATGACGAGATTCTGCATCGCAATCGTTATGCGGCGTATTTGTCGCACGCCCAGTCACTGGGCTATGGCTTCGGTGTATATGTTAACTACAATCGCGTATCGGACAATCAGTACGCGCAGGATCTCGGTTCAACCAATATTCTTTCCGACGGTACCGTCAACCTTTACGATCAGGAG
>JAMFSV010000234.1 GCA_026225455.1 Burkholderiales bacterium
CATTGCCAGGGACGTTGAATAAAGGGCAAAGCAGAGCTGGTCATCCAACCTCAGCGAGGGATGGATTTGCCGCGTTTTTTTGGAGAGTTCCGTTGTCATGCGCTCAATATATATAGCGCACTATTAAATAGCAAGATATTTTTATAATTTTCTCGATCAATCTGCATCGAATCCGACCGACAGCCCGCCGCCGGACCCACAAAACGCCTAAAATAGCCCCACCCGCCACCTCTTTGAATCCTCATCGGACCTTCCCACGCATGACCATGATCGACCGCTTGCGCCGCCAGGCCAATGCTGCCCGAGCCCAAGCCCGGCTGGTAGCGCGTCTGTTGATCGCAGCCCTGCTGTCCTATGCCGTGGCTCAGGCGCTGCACATGCCGCAAAGCTATTGGGCCGCCATCACTGCGCTGGTCATTGTGCAAGCCAATGTGGGTGCCACCATGGGCGCCGGGATCGATCGTATCGTGGGCACCTTGATCGGCGCGGTGGTCGGCGCGGTAGTGGCGATGGGTCGCTATCACGGCGTCTCCGACCTGATTCTGCTGGCCATCGCCTTGATTCCGCTGTCCATCCTCGCGGCAGTCCGGCCCACCTATCGCATCGCACCTATCACCGCAGTGATTTCCTTGCTCGCGGGCGGCGACCTGCAGGCGCCGTGGATCCCCGCGCTGCACCGTGTTGCTGAAATCTCGTTGGGCACCGCGATCGGCATTCTGGTCTCGATCGTGGTTTTACCTTCTCACGCACGCGAGATGGCGCGGGCCGCGCTGGCTCGCGCATTGGCACTGCAAATCGAATTGCTGCACCTTTATCTGGTCCGCTTCGGCCGCGCGCCGCAAGCGGAAATCAATACCCTTAACGACCGCTTGCGCAATGAAATCGCCTTGGCCGAAAAAGCCCAGGCGGAGACGCAGCATGAGCCCGGCAGCTCGGCCGACACCTTACAAAGCCAGATTCGCGCAGTGCGCCGGCTGCACAGCGACATTGTATTTGTAGGACGTGTGACACAAAGTTGGCAGCATGATGAAACACCGCCTGAGTTGCTGCGTAAACTGAGCGCACTGGAAGCGGCGCTACGCCCGCTGTTGAGTGCCGTAATGCGCGCAGCCTCGACCCCCAAACATGCGCCGCCGGCACATCAAGCTGCCGCAAAGGCTCTATCCCACCTGGGCTCGGGCGAGTTATCCCTGGGTGCCGTCGACAAATGCATCGGGCAACTCAACCAGGAACTCACCTCGGGCAGCGGCACGGCGATGCGCGAAGCCGCGTTGCTGCCGATGATCGGGCAAATTCTCCGGCGCGACCTGGCCGGCTTGATCGATGCGCTGAGCCCCGCCCGCGCCGCCACACATTAAGCGCCAACCAATTCCAAGGGCAGTACGGTGGTCGATTTAATCTGCGATAAAGCGATCATCGTATTCACCTCCTGCACCATCGGCAAACGCGACAACCGCTCAAAAAAGAAACGCTCATAGGCGTTGACGTCGGGCACGATAATGCGCAGCAAAAAATCCACATTCCCCAGCAAAACATGGCACTCCATGATTTCCGGGAATTGCTGGATTGCCGCCGAAAATTCGGGCAAGGCATTATGCGAATGGCCATTGAGCTTGACGTGGGCAAACAACATCATATCCAGCCCGATCTTCTTGCGGTCCACCAAGGCCACGCGCTTGATAATCACCCCCTCTTTTTCCAGCCGCTCAATCCGCCGCCAGCACTGCGATTGCGACAGTCCTATGCGCTCGCCGATATCGGCGGCGGACAAGGACGCGTCCTCCTGCAAGAAGGTGATGATTTTTTTATCGAAAGGGTCGAGTTGCATGGACGGGAGCCTGATGGACCAAGAGCTGCGGGCGGGCAGAGAAAAGGCCGGCCTGCTTCGATTTGGGAAAATGAGCGATAATTACACGTCATCATGAATTAACACATGAACAATTCAATATTATATTAAATTCACATGAATCATGTTAATTCGAGTTGTTCCACGCTAGATTTTGCGAAGCAAGCGCAACCGCCCGGCAGTACCATTGGTCATGGTCTTTGCAGCTTCCCGGCCATCCTTCGGGGACTGAGAGATCAAGCAACCTTGAACGCATACCCTGCGTTAGATAGGGCCTGGCGCGCGCTCCCGCATAACGGGGGCGCGCCTCCGGGATTCAACACCGCCTCTCGTCAAGAGGGCTTGCTCAAGCACCTGCCGATGTCATCGATGCGGTACGATGCGCTGATATGCTCTCGCTCCACCGCCTCATCTCTCTACTTCCGCCCTGAATGAATCGACGTACCTGGCTCAAAACTTCCGTTTGCTGGTCGGCCGCAGCACTGCTTAGCGCCGGCTGCGCGCCATTGATCGCCAACCGCTCATCGGCAGATCAAGATCAATTCGGCGACGAACTCGACGACAAATTCGGTGGCGCACTCGATGCCAGGGGCTTAAGACCCGTGCCATCGCTGCCGCCGGGCGGGATTATCGGGTTGATCGCGCCCGCCGGCCCGGCCGCAGACCAGGTCGATCAAGGCGCGGCGTGGCTGGCCGCACGCGGTTATCAAACGCGTATTTTCCCCGGCTGCCGAGCCAATGTGCCGGCGGCGACACCGGCGGCGACACCCTATCTTGCCGGCGACGATACGACCCGTCTGCGCGACCTGCATACAGCCTTTGCCGACCCCGAAGTCGATGCGATCCTGTGCCTGCGTGGGGGTTATGGCACCATGCGCCTGCTACCGCAGATCGATTTCGACCTGCTGCGCGCAAACCCCAAACCCTTTATCGGCTATAGCGACATCACGGCGCTGCATCTTGCGCTTAATCGTTATGCGGGTTTTGTCACTTTTCATGGGCCGATGCTGGTCTCGGACCTGGCGGCGGGCAAACAGGAGCCGACCGAATCGGCTTTATTTGCCATGCTGGAAGGCCGGCTGGGACGGGGCGCGCTGCTGACGCAGCCGGCGGCTTATCCGCTCGCCACTTTAAACGGCGGTTCGGCCAGTGGCCGCCTTGCCGGCGGCAATCTGTCGATGCTCTGCGCCACCCTCGATACGCCTTATGAGATCGATACCCGCGGCACGATTCTGTTTATCGAAGATATTAACGAAGCACCCTATCAGATCGACCGGATGCTGACGCAACTACGCTTAAGCGGAAAATTGAACCGCCTGCGCGGGGTATTGCTGGGAGAGTTTACCGATATCGGCAACGATGCCGCCGGCGGGCAGATAAATGAGGCGATTCTGCTGCCGTTATTCAGGGAAATCTTCTTGCCGCTCGGGGTCCCGGTGCTGAGCGGCTGGCGCAGCGGCCATGGCGACCCGAACCTGACCTTGCCGCTGGGCGCCCGGGTGACGCTGGATGCGGACCATCAGCAGATCCGTTTGGAGCAGAATGTGGTGGTGCAGCGCACTGATAAAAAGCCAGGATAAAGCTCAGTCATCCAGGCGGAAAAACTGATGCAAGCAAGCAGGCAGCCAAGCCGCCCAGCATCGCCCGCCACCGCTTTATGTCTTGGCGCGGCCGACCAATGCATCCATCAGGGCCAGCAACACCGCGGACAAGACAAAGGTCACATGAATTCCGACGCTCCATCCGAGATCATGGTTGCTGACCTGTTCCACATTCATAAAATTCTTCAGCAATTCGATGGCCGAGATGGCGACGATAGACGCCATCAACTTGAGTTTGAGTTCGCCAAAACCGACATGGCCGATCCAGTCGGGTTTGTCTTTATGCCCATCGAAATCGAGTTGGGAGACAAAGTTTTGATAACCGCCAAACATGATCATCAGCAGCAGATTACCCATCAGCGATAGATCGACCAGCGACAGGATGCCGACTATGGTGTCATCGCTGCTGATGGTGAAGGCATGGACCACCATCGTATAGCTTTTCTGCACAAACTTGATCAGCAGCAACATCAGGCTCAGCGCCAGACCGAGATAGATCGGCGCCAGCAGCCAGCGGCTATTAAAAATGCTTCTTTCAATCAGCAGTTCCAGCCGCGACGTCTTATGTTCGCAGCCATTGGGAGCGTCACTCATGCGTGTATCCTAAATCAACGAGGATAAGCCAAGCCGGTCAACACCTTGGGCGGTTTAACCCCAACCCTCATGAGCCGACTCGGCTTCACTCAAACGCCGGCGCCGCGCTTCTTCTTCAAGGCGCACGTCTTCGACTTCGCGCAGCACACCTTCGACATCGGCCGGGGTCTGGTCGAGTTCCACGTGACCGGTCAGCACGACCTCGGGGGTTAAGGAGCCGGCTTCGTAATGCAACCAGATCTCTTTGCCATAGTGCGTATCCAGCAAGGCGGGGGCAAACTGCCCGAAGAAATTCGACAGGTTGGCGACGTCGCGCTCCAGCATGGCCGCGGCATTGTTATTGCCCGCCGCATCGACCGCCTGGGGCAAATCGATAATCACCGGCCCCTGGCCATCGACCAGAATGTTGTATTCGGACAGGTCGCCATGAATCACTCCGGCGCACAACATCAACACCACTTCCCGCAGCAGGGTTTGATGCATGGCGACCGCTTCGGCTTCGGTGAAATCGACGTCGGCCAAGCGCGGCGCGACTTCGCCCGCGTCATTGGTGACCAGCTCCATCAGCAACACACCTTCGAAACAGATATAAGGTTGCGGCACACGTACGCCTGCCGCCGCAAGCCGGTATAACGCGTCGACCTCGGCGTTCTGCCATACCTCTTCCTGCATCTTGCGTCCGTAGCGGGAGCCTTTTTCCATAGCGCGCGCTTGCCGGCTGTTTTTAACCTTGCGGCCTTCCTGGTAGTTCGCGGCTTGGCGAAAACTACGTTGACTGGCTTCTTTATAAACCTTGGCGCAACGAATTTCTTCGCCACAGCGCACCACAAAAATGGTGGCTTCCTTACCGCTCATCAATTGACGGACGACTTCATCGACCAAACCATCTTCGACGAGGGGAGCGATTCTTTTTGGCGTTTTCATAGGCCCACTGGTGATTCGATCGACAGCACACGTCGATCCAGGCTAAAGCCGACCGGGCCATCCCGGTGCCCTAACCTGATGCATAAAGCGTCGATGGTGCGCGATGCGACGCACGGCCAAACCGTGACCGATCACGCATTTTCCACTGTTTTGCAGGATGAAGATAGACGGCGGGCGAGATTGTGCCGATCGGCACGAATCCAAAACCTTGCTCCGGCAGCCTGATTGGGCCGTCGGGCCAGCCCGGAAATACTTATATGGAGCCGGTTTGCGGCTCGCCGCTGCGCAGGGCGAGGTCGATCAGCCCTTCTTCGCTGGCTTTACGTACGGCATGATCGAGGAATTCGTCGGGCGACTCGACCGCCGACTTCAGCATGCCGATCACCCCCGTGACATCCATCATGACGATGGCCTGCGCCGATTCCAGATGGCTGATTACCGCGCGCTGCCCGTCAGGGCCGGGTGCCAGCGTTACGCATAGCGGAATCCGCCGGCCATCCATCACATGTTCGAAATTTTTAATCATCACCGTGCCCCTGTCCAAATATGACGTGTGCGGCCCAAGACCTGGAATGGCGGCATGCCGATCAGGCCCCAAACTGTTGCACCAACGTCTATTTGGACCTATTTAAGGCAAATGGTTCATTGCGCGGCAGCATGCTTCGCTGCATATTCCGCCACCCGACTCGGCAGAATCGCCGCGATGGCGGCCGGCCATACGTCTTTGCGAGCCCAGGCATGCATCGCATTGATATCGGGGGCCAGATAGCGGTCGGCCTCCAGGAAAGCAACTTTTTCCCGGACCAAAGCAAATTCCGCCTCGATCAACGATGAACTGCGCAGCGGCCGGTGGAATTCCAGCCCTTGTGCCGCTGCCATCGCCTCGATGCCGACCACGGTGGCGGTGTTTTCCGCCATTTCCATCAACCGGCGCGCGGCAAAGGTGGCCATCGATACATGATCTTCCTGGTTGGCCGAGGTCGGCAAGCTGTCGACACTGGCCGGATGCGCCAGCGATTTATTCTCTGAAGCCAGCGCCGCCGCGGTGACCTGGGCAATCATAAAGCCCGAATTCACGCCGCCGTCGCTGACCAGGAAAGGCGGCAGGCCGGACAAGCCGGTATCCAGCAGCAGGGCCATGCGCCGTTCGGAAATCGCCCCGATTTCAGCAATTGCCAGGGCAATGATGTCGGCCGCAAACGCCACCGGTTCGGCATGGAAATTACCGCCGGACACGACATCGCCGCTGTCGGACAATGGATCGGCAAATACCAGCGGATTATCGGATGCCGCATTGGCTTCGATCTGCAATACACGGCTTGCGTGGGTCAGGTTATCCAGCACCGCGCCCATGACTTGGGGCACGCAACGAATGGAATACGGGTCCTGCACCCGGCCGCAGTTCTGATGCGAATCCAGCACGTCGCTGCCTTCCAACAGCGCCCGCACCGCGCCCGCGACGCTGATTTGCCCGAGTTGCCCGCGCGCCTCATGAATCCGCGCGTCGTACGGCCGCACCGAACCCTTGATCGCTTCCAGCGACAACGCGCCGGCCATCAGGCCCGCGGCGAAGACGTTTTCCGCCTCAAACAAACCGGCCAGCGCCAGCGCCGTCGACACTTGGGTGCCGTTCAACAAAGCCAGACCTTCTTTGGGACCCAATTCGAACGGCGTCAACCCGGCGCGGCGCATGCCTTCCGCGCCCGATACCACTTCACCGTCGACGATCGCTTCGCCTTCGCCGATCAAGACCATCGACATATGCGCCAGGGGTGCCAGATCACCCGACGCGCCGACTGAACCTTTGGCCGGAATACGCGGCGTCACGTTACGGTTGGCCAGCGTCAGCAACGCGTCGATCAGCTCGGGGCGCACCCCGGAATGGCCGCGCGCCAGACTGACCGCCTTGATCGCGAGAATCATGCGCACCACGTCGGCCGACAGCGCGGTCCCGGTTCCCACGCTGTGCGATAACACCAGATTGCGCTGCAATTCGGCGAGCCGTTCATGCGGAATCCGCGTTTGCGCCAACTTGCCAAAACCCGTGTTGATGCCATACACCACGGCCCCTTCGTCGACGATACGCTGCACCACCCGCTGCGCCGCCAGAATTCCGGCACGCGTTTCAGGCGCGAGCGCCAGACTGACCTGGTTGCGGTAAATCCGGCGCAGGTCGGCAAGGGTCACCTTGCCCGGCGCAAGAACCAGCACGTCACGCGCGGCGGTCGACGAGGAATTCGAGGTCATGGTTATCCTTGGCGTAGGCCCCCAAACAGGGCCATATTAGGTACTTTAAATACGGGTCATTGGACGCCGCGTCACGGGGGCCCAAACACGTCCCCTGCGATGTCCCCGGACCAGCTATCCTATGAATCGGCGCTCGTGTCGGATGCCGGCAGGCTCGTCCGGCATCGGCGAATTGCGCCTGAAAGGTTCGCTTGAACCACCGTTGCGCGTCAAACAATAGAAGCAACTTGTATAGCTAAGTATCTTATATTGGGCGATCCCGCCCTGCCAACAGAAAAATGAAAAATCTTGGAAAAATCACTTATATTTCAATAAAATCAATGATATAAATAAATTAACCATAAATCCTGCGTCGGTATTTTGTTCAGCTTGACTTGTATATACAATACAAATACCATCATTTTCACAAAGACTAAAGTTGCTCCAGTCTTGCGTTCATCAGTGTATCGATTTCCTAAGGGCCCAGCGCATGGATGAGAAGTTACCGCAAGCGGTACCCGCCTATCAGCAAGTCAAAAACTATGTAACCAGCCGGATCCAGGACGGTACCTGGAAGCAGGGCGAAACGGTGCCGTCGGAGCACGAACTGGTCAAGCAATTCAGCGTGTCGCGCATGACCGTGACGCGTGCCTTGCGCGAGCTGACGGCCGAGCAGTTATTGGTCAGGGTGCAGGGTGCCGGCACTTTTGTCGCCGAACAAAAATATGGCTCAACCGCCGTATCGATCCGCAATATCGCCGAAGAAGTGATCGCGCGCGGCCATGTTTATGGCTGCCAGGTGCTGGCGCTGGAAGCCGTGTTCGAGCCGGCGGCATGTGCCGCTTTGGAGCTCGAAGAGGGCCCTGTATTTCATTCGCGGATCGTCCATTTTGAAAATCGGCTGCCGATCCAATACGAAGACCGCTACGTCAATCCACGGGTGTTTCCGAATTACCTGAATCAGGATTTCACCCTGGAAACGCCCAACAAGTATCTGGTGCGGATTGCCCCGATCAAACGCGCCGAATATCGGATCGAAGCCAAGACGCCGGACGCGCAAGTGCGCAAGCGTTTGCTGATGGATATCGGCGAGCCCTGCCTGGTGCTGTTCCGCCGCACCTGGGCGATGAACGATGTGGCGACCGCGGTGACTCTGTGGCACCCCGGCTCGCGTTATCAATTCAACGGCGAATTTTAAAACCGGCACGCGAGGCTACGCCTTGCCCACCACCGGCATGACCCTATTTCAGGAGTGACGCGATGACCCAGCAGACGAGCCAGCAGATGAGCCGGCATGACCCCGAGCGCGTCGTGCGCGCCCCCACCGGCACGCAACTGACCTGCAAGAGCTGGCTCACCGAAGCCGCCTTTCGCATGCTGCAAAACAATCTCGACCCGGCGGTGGCCGAGCGCCCGTCCGATCTGGTGGTATATGGCGGCATCGGGCGTGCAGCACGCAACTGGGAATCGTTCGACGCCATTCTGGCCGCGCTCAAGGTGCTGGAAGACGACGAATCGCTGTTGATCCAATCGGGCAAGCCGGTGGGCGTATTCAAGACCCACACCGATGCGCCGCGCGTCCTGCTGGCAAATTCCAACCTGGTGCCGAAATGGGCGACCTGGGAACACTTTCACGAGCTCGACCGTAAAGGTTTGATGATGTACGGCCAGATGACGGCCGGCAGTTGGATCTATATCGGCACCCAGGGCATCGTGCAAGGCACCTACGAAACCTTCGCCGAAGCCGGCCGCCAGCATTTCGGCGGCGATCTCGGCGGCCGCTGGATTTTGACCTCCGGCTTGGGCGGCATGGGTGGTGCGCAACCGCTGGCGGCCTCGTTTGCGGGTGCGGTATCGCTGAATATCGAATGTCAGCAGAGCAGCATCGACTTCCGTTTGCGCACCCGTTATCTCGACAAACAGGCACGCGATATCGACGACGCACTGGCGTTGATCAAACAGCATTGCGACCGGCGCGAAGCGGTATCCATCGGCTTGCTTGGCAACGCGGCGGAAATCCTGCCGGAACTGGTAAGGCGCGCGCAAGCAGGCGGCCTGAAACCGGATCTGGTGACCGATCAGACCTCCGCGCACGACTTGATCAACGGCTATCTGCCCTTGGGTTGGAGTCTGGAACAATGGCGCGCCGCGCAACAAGACAGCAGCCAGCATGCACGGCTGATAGACGCCGCCTCACGTTCATGCGCGCAACATGTCGAGGCGATGCTGGCGTTCCAGAAAATGGGCATTCCGGTGGTCGACTACGGCAATAATTTACGTCAGGTCGCGTTCGATCAAGGGGTCGAAAATGCCTTCGATTTCCCCGGTTTTGTACCGGCTTATATCCGCCCCCTGTTTTGCGAAGGGCGCGGGCCGTTCCGCTGGGTCGCGTTATCCGGCGACCCCGAAGATATTTATAAAACCGACGCCAAGATCAAAGAATTGTTCCCCGAGAATCACCACGTCCATCGCTGGCTGGATATGGCGCGCGAACGCATCCCGTTCCAGGGACTGCCCGCACGTATCTGTTGGCTGGGTTTGGGCGAACGTCATCGTGCCGGGCTCGCATTTAACGCAATGGTCCGCAGCGGCGAACTGAAAGCGCCGATCGTGATTGGCCGCGACCATCTCGATACCGGCTCGGTGGCCAGCCCCAATCGCGAAACCGAAAGCATGAAAGACGGCAGCGACGCGGTATCCGATTGGCCGCTGTTGAATGCTTTGCTCAACACCGCGGGCGGCGCCACCTGGGTCAGCCTGCATCACGGCGGCGGCGTCGGCATGGGTTATTCGCAGCACGCCGGCGTGGTGATTGTCGCCGACGGCAGCGAGGCGGCCGACCGCCGTTTGGCTCGGGTGCTGTTCAACGACGCGGCGTCCGGCGTAATGCGCCATGCGGATGCCGGTTATGAGGCCGCCATCCGCTGCGCCGAAGAACAGGGCGTGAAAATGCCCATGTTGAAGAAGTAAGGCCCCAGCCGCATGAACAACTCGCCCCGGTGGGACGTATTGTGGCGCAATGTGCGCCTGGCCACCTTGCGCGCAGACGCGCCGCCCGACGCCCGTTACGGTGAATTGCCGCAGGGCGGGATGGGTGCGCTCGCGCTCAAAGATGGCAAGATCGCCTGGCTCGGCGCGGCAAACGCGTTGCCCGGAAAGGCCTGCGCCACACAGGAATACGACGGCGGCGGGCGCTGGGTTACCCCGGGGCTGATCGACTGCCATACTCATCTGGTCCATGGCGGCAACCGCGCCCGCGAATTTGAAATGCGGCTGGAAGGACTGTCTTACGAAGAAATAGCACGCGCCGGCGGCGGCATCATCTCGACTTTGCGCCAAACCCGCGCAGCCTCGGAAGACGAGCTTTATGCTTCGGCCCTGCGGCGTTTGACGCCGTTGCTGCGCGAGGGTGTCACCGCCATCGAAATCAAATCCGGCTACGGTCTGGATTTACCCAATGAAGCAAAAATGCTGCGTGTCGCGCGGCGTTTTTCAGCCCTGCCGCTGACTGTGCGCACCACCTTTCTCGGAGCCCATGCAATACCGCCCGAGTATGCCGGCAATGCCGACGGTTATCTCGACCAGGTGGTCGACGCCATGCTGCCCGCCCTGGTCGAAGCCGGTTTGGTCGATGCGGTCGATGTATTCTGCGAAACCATCGGCTTTACCCCGGCGCAGACCGAGCGTGTATTTCGCGCCGCCCACGCGCACGGCCTGCCCGTGAAAATCCATGCCGAACAGCTCTCGAATCAGTCCGGCGCCGCGCTCGCCGCACGTTATGACGCCTTGTCGGCCGACCATCTCGAACATCTCGATGAAGCCGGGGTAATCGAAATGGCGCGGCATGGCACCGTCGCCGTATTGCTGCCGGGGGCGTTCTATTTTCTGCGCGAGACCCGCCTGCCTCCCATCGCTTTATTGCGCCGGCATCAAGTCCCGCTGGCAATTGCCAGCGACAACAACCCGGGCACCTCGCCCGTTACGTCCTTATTGCTGATGTTGAATATGGCGTGCACTTTGCTGCGCCTGACTCCGGCCGAAGCATTGGCAGGCGTGACCCGGCATGCCGCTCAAGCGCTGGGCCTGCACCAGGCAGGCACGCTGGAACCCGGCAAACGCGCCGATTTTGTGCTGTGGAATATCGACCATCCGGCCGAGCTCAGCTATACCATCGGCGCCAACCCTTGTCATCAGGTGTACGTCGCGGGCACACTGCGCACCACGCCCGATGCACCCGCTATCGACTGAGCGCCGATGCCGGCGAACCCGCGGCTGTTGAAGACTATCCTGTGACCTCTCCCCCCTACATGCCCGCATCCCAGATCCGGCGCGCGCAGCAGCATCTGAGCATGCCCTGGAAAAACGGCGGCGGCGTCACCCACGAACTCGCGGTGTCGCCGCCCGGCGCGGGGTTTGACGATTTTGTCTGGCGTGCCAGTATTGCCGAGGTCAACCGCGACGGTCCGTTTTCGGTATTCGGCGGCATCGACCGCACGCTGGTACTGCTCGACGGCGCAGGTTTCACGCTGTACCTCGACCAGACCGAACAGCACAATTTGGACTTGCCCTATCAGCCGTTCCGCTTCAGCGGCGAACGCGCGGTGTCGGCTCATCTGCGTGACGGCCCGACGCGCGACTTCAACCTGATGATACGGCGCGCTCAGGCGCGGGGCCGCTTGGATATAGAACGGGGACCGGACGCAGCGGATTTGGATGCAGAGGTCGCACTGGTGTACTGTGAACGCGGCACGGTGGATTTAAGTTTTAACTCGAACGCGACAACCGACCGCCTGCGGCACGGCGACCTGTTGCAGATCGATCCGGCCGAGACCGGACTTTGGCACATGCAGCCATCGACCGACGCCATCCTGCTGGTGATTCGCATCACTCCCCTCATCTCACCTGGAGCCTCGCTTTGAACGTCCCCGTTTCCACTGCTACACACTCATCGGGCAGCAGCGGCAGCCTGTTTGCGCGCGATGCCTGGGTCGGCGACACGTGGCAACGCGACGTCCTATTGCAATGGAACGCCGACGGTATGTTGAGCGCCATTGAGATTGGCCTGCCCGCTCCCGCCGGGGTACCCGTTGCCGGCGGCCCGGTCTTGCCCGGCATGCCGAATTTGCATTCGCATGCGTTCCAGCGCGCCATGTCGGGCCTGACCGAAGTGCGCGGGGCACCGGCCGATTCGTTCTGGAGCTGGCGCACCTTGATGTACCGTTTCGCCAACCGGCTCAAGCCGGAACATATCGCAGCCATCACACGCCATCTCTACATCGAGATGCTGAAAGCCGGCTACACCTCGGTATGCGAATTCCACTACGTGCATCATCAAACCGACGGCAAACCCTACGCCAACCAGGCCGAGCACGCGTTGCACATTATTTCGGCAGCGCAGCACACCGGCATCGGCCTGACCCTGTTGCCGGTATTGTACGAATACAGCGGCTTTGGGGCGCGGCCCGCGGTGCCGGAACAACGGCGCTTTATCAGTTCCGCGGACTGGATCCTGAAACTGATCGACAATGTGTCCACGGCCCATCCTCCCGGCGCAACTTTACGTTATGGCGTGGCGCCGCATTCGCTGCGCGCCGTGTCGCCGGAATCATTGGACGCCGTGCGTAGCGGTTTGCACGCACTCGACCCGCGCGCCCCGATCCATATTCATATCGCCGAGCAAGCCAAGGAAGTCGAGGATAGTCGCGCCACGCTTGGGAGCCGCCCGGTGCGCTGGTTGCTCGACCATCAACCGGTCGATTCGCGCTGGTGTTTGGTTCACGCCACGCATATGAGCGACGAGGAATATCGCGACGTGGCGGCCAGCGGCGCGGTGGTCGGCTTATGCCCCACCACCGAAGCCAATCTCGGCGACGGCTTGTTTGACGCCGCACGGTATTTCGCCGCCGACGGCAGGTGGGGCATCGGCTCGGACAGCCACGTCAGCATCAGCCCGGTCGCGGAATTACGTTGGCTTGAATACGGCCAGCGGCTGTTACATCGCAGCCGCAACGTGCTGGCCGCCCCCGGCACGCCGCAGGTCGCCGACCGGTTGTACGCTGCGGCGCTGGCCGGCGGTGCCCGCGCCAGCGCCCGGCCGGTAGCTGGACTGGCCGTGGGGCAGCAAGCCGATTTCATCACCCTGGACGGCGACCATCCCGATCTGGCCGAACGCCCGGCTGAATCATGGTTGGCAGGCTGGGTGTTTTCCGAGCATGGCGCCAGCGCAATTCGCGACGTCACCGTGGCCGGTCGCCTGCGTGTACATGCCGGGCATCATGCCGACGAAACCGCTGCGCTGGCCGATTATCGGCGTGCGCTCGCCGAACTCCTGGCCTAGTGCCCTGAATCAGGAAAACAATCATGTCCGTTTCGATCTACACCTTGACCCGCGGCACCAGTCCGCTACTGATTTCGATGCCGCACGTCGGCACCCAAGTGCCCCCGGCTATCGCCGAACGCATGACTCCCGTGGCCCGGCAATTGGACGACACCGATTGGCATCTGGAGCGTCTTTACGCTTTTGCCCACGCTTTGGGCGCCTCGATTCTGGTGCCGGTACATTCGCGTTATGTGATCGACCTGAATCGCCCGGCCGACGGCGCCAGCCTTTACCCCGGCCAGAACACTACCGGACTGTGCCCGCACACCACCTTCGACGGTGCCCCGCTCTACCTCGACCAAGCAGTGCCGGATGCCCGCGACATCGCGCAGCGCCTCGATACTTACTGGTTGCCCTATCATGAGGTGCTGCAGGCCGAGTTGGCCCGTTTGCGCGCGACCCATGGCCGCGCCTTGCTGTGGGAAGCACATTCGATCCGCTCCCACGTACCGCGGCTGTTCGAGGGTGAATTGCCGATGTTCAACTTCGGCACGGTTGACGGCGCCTCGTGCGACAGCGCGCTGGCCAACCGGCTGCTGCAACAGGCGCAACAGGAAAGCGGCGCCACCGCGGTGCTGAACGGCCGCTTCAAGGGCGGCTATATCACCCGCGCCTACGGCCACCCGGCGGACGGCGTGCAAGCGATCCAACTCGAACTCGCGCAACGCAGCTATATGCAGGAAAGCTTGCCCTACGCTTACGCGGCCGACAAGGCGGCACGCACTTCGCAGATTCTGGAAAGGCTGGTCAGGACGTTTATGGCAGGTTAAGCGCCCGCCGTATCGGCGCGTTCAAGCGCGCAGCACGCGGGCCTGGAGGGGTCCGCGCCGGACGGCTGGCCCGGGTTAAAAAGAATCGAACACAGCGACCAACACCTCCCAGGGCGAATTGCCGTGCACCAGGGCAAACCACCTGCGGCGCCAAGCCTCACATACAGCGTTGTGTGGCGGATAAACCCGGATTTTTCTGCGGTTTGTTTAAATTCGGATCGGTGGCCGCAAATTTATTTTTTTGCCAAAAATAAGTGCAAAGCATCGGTTTGATTTTATTCGGGTCCGCGGCAGCCCATTGATATTGTTCATAGCGCAGATAAACCTTCCCTTTCTGGATCATCGCAAACGGATTGCCAACCCAGCTATAAAATCGGCTCATGTCGCCGCCCGGAATGCGATTGGCAACAATAATGTCGTCCAGTTTGGCGTCGACCAACTGATTACCGGCCAGCTTATAGACGGTCACGGTATTCATATTCATGTCGCCACCGGTTGTGACCAAGGCATATTCCACCGCGCCTTGGTTGCTGAAGTCGCCCTTATAGATTTCGATGGTGTCGTGCCACTGGTCGGACACAACTCCATCGGGCGACATCGTCAAATCTGGGTCGTCCTTACCTCGCAGCATATCAACGACGCGTTTTTTCTCATCAAGACCACATGGCAGAATCGGCGCCGCTCCCACGGGTAACTGGTTAAGTTTGGCCATGACGTCAAATACGCCGGTATTTTTTTCAAATGCAGGCGCGGCAATCGCAGTGGTATTCACCAACACGAAGCACAGCACAAAAGCGAAACAAGACTTTATGCAACGTACCGACATGTTTGATTCCTGAATTTAACGTGGGATAAGCGCCATTCACTTTCCCGCGACCCTGAATTCGCGTTTTCCAGGGATCGCGGGCTATCAGCGTGCTACAAGTTCCGCCTGTTGCCCCGGCATCTCGCTATAATCGGACATGACTACATCTTCGACACCCACGCCCGCAGCCTCAAGCGCCGCCGCGACCCCGCCCGCCGGGCCTTCTTTTAGCGATTTGCCGCTCGCGCCCGCGATGTTGGCCAATTTGCAGCAACTCGGCTATCTGAGCATGACGCCGATCCAGGCCGCCAGCCTGCCTATCGCACTGGCCGGCCACGATCTGATCGCCCAAGCCAAGACCGGCAGCGGCAAAACCGCGGCTTTTGCGCTGGCCCTGCTGACCCGCCTCAATCCGCGCCGCTTTGCGGTACAAGCGCTGGTGTTGTGCCCGACCCGCGAACTGGCCGATCAGGTCACACAAGAATTGCGGCGGATAGCGCGCGCCGAAGAAAATATCAAGATCCTGACCTTGTGCGGCGGCTCGACCATGCGCCCGCAAATCTCCAGCCTGGAGCATGGCGCCCATATTGTGGTCGGCACGCCGGGCCGCATCATGGATCACCTGGAACGCGGCAGTTTAAATCTAGAGGCTTTAAACACCCTGGTGCTGGACGAAGCCGACCGGATGCTGGACATGGGCTTTTTCGACGATATCGCCTATGTCGCCAAGCAGTGTCCGAAAGACCGGCAAACGCTGCTGTTCTCGGCCACCTACCCCGAGGGCATCGCCAAGCTGAGCCAGCAGTTCCTGCGCAAACCGCAGGAAGTGAAGTTGATGGCGCAACATGCCAGCAGCAAAATCCGCCAGCGCTTTTATGAAGTGACTTCGGACCAGCGTTTGCACGCGGTGGGGATGTTGCTCAATCACTATCGCCCGGTCAGCACACTGGCGTTTTGCAATACCAAGCAGCAATGCCGCGATTTGCTCGATGTGCTGCGCGCCCAGGGTTTCCATGCGCTGGCTTTGCATGGCGAACTGGAACAACGCGAACGCGACCAGGTCCTGATTCAATTTGCCAATCGCAGTTGCTCGGTGCTGGTCGCGACCGACGTCGCCGCGCGCGGGCTCGATATCGCCCAACTTGAAGCGGTGATCAACGTCGATATCACGCCGGACCCGGAAATCCATGTACACCGCATCGGCCGCACCGGTCGCGCCGATCAGGAAGGCTGGGCCTTGAGTCTGGCCAGCATGAACGAAATGGGCCGCGTCGGTAACCTTGAGGAAGCGCAAGGCAAACAATTCGAATGGCAAGCGCTGGATACCTTGACGCATGCCGACGGTGAACCGCTGACACCACCGATGGTGACGCTGCAAATCCTGGGTGGGCGCAAAGAAAAGATTCGGCCCGGCGACGTGTTGGGCGCCCTGACCGGTGAAGCCGGTTTCAGTGCCACGCAAATCGGTAAAATCAACGTAACCGAAGCCTCGACCTATGTCGCCGTGGAGCGCGGCATCGCGCGTTCGGCCTTGCGCAAACTGTCGGATGGCAAGGTCAAAGGCAAGCGCGTCAAGGTGCGTCTGATCGACGACGAGTGAGTTGTTGAGTGACTGGCAGGTGGGTTTGAGTCGCCGGATTTTTGGTTAAGTAGAATGAGCTGGCGCCGGACTGGGTCCGGCCTCCGGAGCGCGGTTCAAGCCGCCTGCGGCGCTCCCCCCATCTTCCTTCAAAGCGGCACCGGTCATGGCCATCGAAGAACCCGTATTTGATCTGCTGGAACACGCCGGCGCATTTCAGCGACGGCTGTATGCGTCGCGCATCGTCGCCGAAACCGTGGTCGACGGCACTCTGGCACAGGCATCCGCAGCCGGCTTCAGACGCATCGCCCGCTACCTCTTCGGCGCCAACCACCGCGCCGGCGAAACCCAGCCGGCGGCGCAGACGGATGGCGCAGTTGCTGCTCCACAGCAGATCCAGACTCATCGTGAAGCCGAAAAAATCGCCATGACGGCGCCCGTGTCGATCGAGCGTTTCGGCGGCCGTTGGCGGGTGCAATTCATCATGCCGCGCCGCTATACGCTCGCGGCCTTGCCCCGGCCGCGACATCCCGGCATTGCGTTGCGCGAACTGCCGGCGCAGCAGACCGCTGTACTGGTCTTCTCCGGCTGGGTCCGCGCGCATACGGTCGACGCCAAAACCCGCGCACTACTGGATTGGCTGGCCCAGCACCAGTTGGAACCGGTCTCGACGCCGCAACTGGCGCGCTACAATCCGCCGTGGACCTTGCCCTTTTTGCGCCGTAACGAGATTTTGATCGACTACCGCTAGTCGTTATCTGCGCAAACCTTTCTCGTGCCAATTGAGGGCCCCGAAATAAGGCCGTGCACGGCAATCATGGCGTATTTGCGTTGCGTCAAAATTCAGGACGGGCGCGGCATTTCACGCCGTACCGTGGGCCCCACCCGATGTTCGATTTCGGCCAACATCGGACGTCCCCAACCGAGGGCAAACAATACCTCGCCGGTGACAAACATCGGGCCGACCAACAGGCCGACCAAGTCATCGATAAAAGCGGGTTTGCGCCCTTCATAATGATGCCCCACGAACTGGATGATCCAACCCAGTGCGAAGGTCCCAAGCCCCCAGCTTAACCATTGCTCCACAGACCCGCCGGCCAGCGGCCGCGCCAACGCCAGCAGCGCCCCGTTGGCCAGACTCACCGCCAGCCCCAGCACCAGGGTGCCGCGGCTCAGATACCATCCGGTCGACAGCGCCCACGCCAGCCACGCGGGCGTCAACGACCAGCCGCCCAAGATGAAGGTGCTGCGCCCCAGCAAAATGCCGATGGCCAGCACAATCAAGGGAATGCCGACGAAATGGCTGGCGATATTGCGGGGGTCGCGATGGTAGGCGGCATACTGCACCATCAATTCGGTGGCATTGCGCATGGTTTGTCTCCGCATAATTTGTCTCTGTTATCTCATCCATCTTAGTGCGGGATTGCAACGGCGGCAAATGCGGGGTGCGCCAATGGACCGCCTGTTCCACGCCTGACCGCGCACTGGAGATTACGCGCCCTTACCGGAGCGGAAATTAAGGCGGGAACAAGTGCAAATTTTTCAGGAAAATGGCTCACAATAGGGTTTTAAACCTCCAACCAAAGCGACCGTATGGGCAATAGCCAAGCCAGCCAGCAACCGAACCCCGAGGCAGCAATCCGGTCGCCGGAGGTCGTGGTGCTGCTGCAGCAAGCGCTTGCCCTGCATATGCAAGGGCAGCTCGATCAGGCACAGGAGGGTTATCTGAAACTGCTGGAGCACCATCCTGGGCAATTCGATGCAGTGCATTTACTCGGCTTTATAGCCCATCAGCGCGGGGACCACCAACGCGCCGTCGAACTGATACGCCATGCGCTTGAGATCGACCCCAATCACGCCACTGCCCATTTGAACCTGGGCAATGCTCTTGCGGCCATGCAGCACCATGAACTCGCGCTGGCCTGTTTCGAGCGTGCCTTGCAACTCCGGCCCGATTACGCCGACGCGCATATGAACCGGGGCAATTTATTTTCCCGTACCGGACAATTGGACGAAGCCCTGGTCGATTACGATCGCGCCTTGCTGATCAACCCGGAACATGTCGACGTCCTGATCAACCGCGGCAATGTGCTGCGCACTCTCGGGCGCCGGCAAGAGGCGATGACCGATTATGAACTGGCCCTGCAATTCAGGCCGAACTCCGCACCCGGCCACTACAACCGCGGCAATATCATGCAGGATTTGCAGCGGCACGCCGACGCCATTGTCTGTTATGACCAAGCAACTAACATGACATATGATGCCCACCATATCGCTGCGTCACCGTTGCCACGTCATGAACATTCTCTAAGCCTAACTTCTTTACCAAGCGATGGTTTGATCTACTTTTTCGTTAGTCGGTGCAACATGGTGTGTATTGTATTGTATTGCCATTCGACAATCGCGTAACAAAGAATGCTAAACAAG
>JAMFSV010000235.1 GCA_026225455.1 Burkholderiales bacterium
GCGGTGACGGTGGTGGTGTCGCAGCGGGGCTGGGTGCGTACCCAAAAAGGTCATGGCCTGGACTTGGCCGCGCTGACCTTCAAATCGGGCGATGCACTATATGGCGCTTTCCAATGCCGCACGCCCGACCTGCTGATTGCGTGGGGCAGCAACGGCCGGGTTTATTCGGTACCGGTGGCGACCTTGCCGGGCGGGCGCGGCGATGGTGCGCCCGTGACTTCGATGATCGAACTCGAATCGGGTTCGAACCTGATGCATTATTATGCGGCCGCGGCCGACCAGCAGTTGTTGCTGGCAACCGATGCCGGTTTTGGGTTTACCGCCAAGGTTGCCGATCTGGTCAGCCGGGTCAAGGCAGGTAAAGCCTTTATGACGGTGGATGCCGGCGTTCGGCCGTTAGTGCCGATGCCGCTTTGGGGCGGGGCCGAGCAGGTCGCCTGTCTGTCCGATGACGGCCGCTTGCTGGTGTTCGGCCTGGACGAGTTGAAGGCGCTTTCCGGCGGTGGCCGCGGGGTCACGCTGATTGCGCTGGAAGGCGCACAGAAATTGGTGCAGGCAGTTCCCATCGGGCGCGCCGGCGTGGTCTTGAGCGGTATCGGGCGGGGCGGCAAAATGCAGGAAGCGACGCTGGCCGGTGAAGCCTTGGCGGCGCATCTGGGCAAGCGGGCGCGTAAAGGCCGCGCCCCGGCGGTCAAATTCGCCATCGGCGACTTACGTCCGGTATTGCCGGCGGTCGCACCTTAGCGGGCCACGCCTAGCCGGCCGCACCTAGCCGGTCGCACCTAGCCGGCCGCACCTAGCCGGCCGCACCGAACCAAAGCTGGTGAACTGGGCGTGTAATTAAGCCTGAATGATTCGTCCGAGATAAACACCCGACCTGGTCCGATTGATTAAAATCGGGCGAATCATGCAACGAATTGCCGCGATCCACGGTCTGACACGGCGTGTAGCTATGAATACTGCGCACGACTCGCGGCGCATGACCAACCGGATATTCGAATGAATTACACCTATGAAATCGCTTTATTCCTGCACATTCTGGGCGTAGTCGTCTGGGTCGGCGGGATGACTTTCGCGCATTTTTTCCTGCGCCCGGCCACGGCCGATCTCGCGCCGCAATTGCGCCTGGCCTTGCTTGAAAGTGTCTTGGGCCGATTTTTTACCTGGGTCGCGATTGCGATTGTGGCGATTCTCGCTTCCGGCGCCTTGATGATGGCGCACTACGGCGCTTATGCACCGTGGACGGTGAAGGCGATGGCGGCGACCGGGGTGGTGATGATGCTGCTCTTCGGCCATATCCGCTTTGCGCTTTTCCCCAAATTACGCCGGGCGGTGCAGAGCCAGAACTGGGCCGAAGGAGCGCTTAGAATGGCCAAGATTCGCACCTGGGTCAGTATCAACCTGGTGTTGGGCATTGTGACCATCGCTTTGGCGGTGCTGGCTTGATTTTGCCGGCTTGATTTTGCCGGGTTAACTTTCCCGGGTTAACTTTCCAATACGCGCTGTTCCAGCCCAAAGCGGGCGATCAGCGCCGGCACCTCGGCAACCGGCACGGGGCGCGAGAACAGGTAGCCCTGTGCCTCGATATCGCCCAGTGTCGACAGCCAGTTGATCTGCTCCTGGGTTTCCGTGCCCTCGACCACTACCGTCAAGCCCAACGATTGGGCCAGACGGATCACCCCCGCCACCATCACGCACACATGACGATCTTCCGGGATCACATGGATAAACGACTTGTCGACTTTCAACGTGTCGACCGAAAAGCGATTCAGGAACGACAACGAGGAATAACCGGTACCGAAATCGTCGAGTGCGATGCGCACCCCCAGCTTTTTGAGCGCCGCGATTTTCTCGGCGACCAGCTCGGTATGATCCATCATTGCGGTTTCGGTAATCTCCAGTTCCAGCAGATGGGCCGGGATCTGGTATTCGCGCAGGCACCGCGACACGGCGCCGACAATGTCGCCGCGCCAGAATTGCACCGGCGAAATATTGACCGCCATCGACAACTCGGCATGCCCTGCATGTTGCCATTGCCGCAACTGGGCGCAGGCCTGTTCCAGGACAAAATCGCCCATCGGTACGATCAGCCCGTTGGATTCGGCGATGGAGACAAATTCCACCGCGGCAATCAATCCTTGCTGAGGATGGTTCCAGCGTATCAGCGCCTCAAAGCCGGTGATGCGGCCCGTCGACAGATTGATCTTGGGCTGGTAGACCAGCATTAACTGGCGTTCGGCCAGGGCAATGCGCAGTTGCCGTTCCCAGCGCATCAAATGATCGGCTTTGTGCGCCAGTTGCGGCGAATAGAACTGATAGCAATTCTTGCCGGCGTTCTTGGCGCTATACATCGCCAGGTCGGCTTTTTTCAGCAGGTCGATTTCGTTTTCGGTGGCCGACGAATATAAGGCGATGCCGATACTGGCGCGCAGCACAAAAGAACTGCCGCGCACGTCGCACGGTTGCTGCAAGGTCTCTTCCACGATGGAGGCCATTTCTATCGCAGCGGCTTCAATCTCGTCCGATTGCACCATCACCACAAATTCGTCGCCGCCGATACGCGCCAACATACCGCGCTCGCCTATGCTCTGGGTCAGCCTGGCGGCCGTTGTTTGCAGCACGATATCGCCCGCGTTATGGCCCAAGGTGTCGTTGACTGTCTTGAAGTTGTCGAGATCGACAAACAACAGGGCCAGCTTGCCCACGCAATTACCTTCGGTGACTTCGCGATGCAGGATTTTCAAGGTGCGAAAGCGATTGGGCAAACCGGTCAGCAAATCGGTCTCGACCAACTGCACCATATCGCGTTCGCGCACCAGCAACTTATCGATCAAACCGGTGGCGACGCCGAAGAAGCCGATCATGGCCAGGGAAATAAAACTGGCCATCAACAAATAGATACGGCGGGTATGGTTGTAGTCCGACATTTCATCCGATTCGGACAGGCCGACCAGCACCCCCAACGGATAACCGTCAACGTGGCGGAAGGAGACGAAGCGGGCGACGCCGTCAATCGGGTCGGCATACAAACCCGTGGTGCGTTTTTCTTCGGGATAACGTGCGGGGGCCAAGCTGCCGTTGGGCTCGGTGACGGTCGGTACGGTTTCCGCGTTGCCGGAGCGGCGCGACAAAATCGTGCCGTCGTCGTTCAGCACCGCGATCATGCCGTTATGTCCCAGCACCACATCGTTGTAATAGTCGTTGGTGAAATAGGTCGGATCTTCCGAGACCACCACCACGCCGGCGAATGAACCGTCGGGATGGTTCAGGCGGCGGGTGACCTGCAAGGTCATTTGTTTCGAGAAGCGACCGATTACCGGCTTGCTGATATAAAGAAAATCCTCGCTGCTTTGCTTATGTACCTGGAAGTGTTCGCGATCCGATAGATCCAGCTTCGGCGGTTGCGGGGTGGCGGTATTTGCATAAAACTTGCCGAATTCGTCAATCATCGAAACCTGCACCAAGGTATCGCTGGGCGCCACACTGGTTTCAACGACCCGATTCAAGTCGAAGGTTTGCGGTGATTTTTCGTATTCGAATTTGACGAACCGGGTGATCTGGTCGACTTGGCGTATCGATTTGAGGGTATGCTGTTCCAGCGCCGCTGAAAGCAAAGCGGTTTCCGCCTGCGAGTCGCGCGCGACATTCTCGCGTTCGGTCGACAAACGCGCAATGATGACGGCCCAGAGCAAGGCCAGCACCACGCAGCCCAGGGCAGGTATCAGCAGCAGTGCGTATTTGCGCGAGGTCCGTGGCGAGCGTCTACGCCAGCTATCGTGGGTGGAAGATGTGACATGAATCTGTGCCGTGTCACGGGCCGAGCCTTGCAACATGCGATCTACCTCGGATCGAAAATCAATCAGACTGCGTGCCGATCCGTTTGCTACAGATCATGCGCCATGCATCGTTTATAAAGTCATTATTCGATAAGCTGCCCATAATTGCGGCAAAAATACACTCCATATTAATCAATACGGAATTATTTAGAAATAGTAATTCCCGATTTAATGATAATTCTCGGGTGAGAGGCAGGCAAAGCGGGGAGGTTGCGCTAATCAAGGCCGGCTGGGCGGTCGTTTCACGCTTAATACCAGAATACCGCGTAGATATGACTAAAAAATGTAAGTGCCGATGGTACAAGCGATATGCGCCACCGGCGGCGTGCAGGCCGAGACCTGTGCGACGAGTTAGAGTGCCGCGCAGTGGCCCTTAAGGGTCAAGGGCGCGCCACGCCGATGTCGCTCAGGCCGAGACTTCGGCGATCAGTTCGATTTCAACACAGGCGCCCATTGGAATCTGTGCCACGCCGAAAGCGGAGCGGGCGTGTTTGCCGGCGTCGCCGAACACTTCGACCAGCAACTCGGAGGCGCCGTTGGTGACCAGATGCTGTTCCGTGAAAGTCAAAGTCGAGTTGACCAGGCTCATCACCTTGACGATGCGTGTGACCTTGTTCAAGTCGCCGGTATGCGCATGCAACGTGGCGATCAGGTCGATGGCGATGGCGCGGGCCGCAGCCTTGCCTTCTTCGGTATCGATATTTTCACCGAGCTTGCCGGCCCAGACCTTGCCGTCTTTTTTCGCGATATGACCGGAGACGAATACCGTATTACCGGTTTGGGCGCTCATCACATAGGCCGCCGCGGGTGCCGCGGTCGCCGGCAGTTCGATGCCTAGGGCTTTAAGCTTGTCGTAGATGGAAGTCGTGGTCATCTGTTGAATCCTTTTATCAAGAAGAAGGCCGGTTCAAGGACGGCGGCACACAGAGCTGTCCTTGAACTGGTTGAGCGCAGGCCTTACAGGCGCGCGGCAAGCAACTTGCCCAGACGTTCGATGCCGACGGCGATTTTTTCGGCCGGGACGGTAACGAACGACAAGCGCAAGGTACGGCTGGAATCGGCCGCACTGGCCGGTGTTGCATAAAATGGGCCGCCTGGCACAAAGGCGACATTTTCCTTGAGCGCCGCAGCCAGCAATTCGGTACTGTCGATGCCCGGCGGCAATTGCAGCCAGATAAACATCCCGCCTTCGGGCTGGTTCCAGGTCACGCTTTTGGGCATATCGCGTTCGAGCGCGGCGAGCATCGCGTCGCACTGCGCGCGGTACATCGAACGGACCTTCGGGATGTGGTTGTCGAGGAAACCGTTGCGTACCACTTCGTGGACGATTTGCTGGTTCAGGCTGGGCGTATGCAAATCGGTGGCCTGCTTGGCCTGGACCAATTTAAAGTGCAGCCCGGCCGGCGCGATGATGTAGCCCACGCGCAGCCCCGGTGCCAGGATTTTGGAGAACGAACCCAGGTGCACCACATGCTGGGGCGCCATCGAAAGCAAGGTCGGCAGCGGCTCGCCGCGATAACACAGGGCGCCGTAGGGATCGTCCTCAATCACCGGGAAGCTGCTGCGCATGGCCAGTGCCGCGAGCGCCTGACGGCGTTCAAGCGGCAGACGGCGGCCGGTCGGATTCTGGAAATTGGGCTGGGCGTACAACAGTCGCGCACATTGGGTCAGCGTAGCCGTCAAAGCTTCGGGAACCAGGCCATGGTCGTCGGTCGGCAGCGAAACGAATTCCGGTTCATACAGCGAGAACGACTGCAAGGCGCCGAGATAGGTCGGGGTTTCGACCAGCACGCGGCTGCCGGTGTCGATCAGGACCTTGCCCAGCAGCTCCAACGCCTGCTGCGAGCCGGTGGTGATCAACACCTGGCTTGGATCGATCGGCGCGCCGGGCGTCGAGTGGCGCGCGGCGACCCATTCGCGCAAGGGCATATAACCTTCGGTGGCGCTGTATTGCAGGGCCGCCGTCGGCGAGTCGCGCAGAATCCGGTCGGCCGCGGTACGAATTTCTTCGACCGGGAATGCGGCCGGTGAGGGCAGGCCGCCGGCAAACGAAATAACTTCAGGGCGTTCGGTGATTTTCAGGAGTTCACGAATGGCCGAGCTGGTGAGCTTGCGAGCACGTTCGGACAATTGCCATTGCGGCGTGGGCAGATCATTTTGGAGCATGGACGTCTCTATATTTTCTAGTGAGTGGCGAATTCAAAAACCAGTTCAAACAAGTTCAAAAAGAAACCAAACGGCAGAGCTTATGTGGCTCGCGACGGCACTGGGCTTGCGCGACCGACTGCAACCTTACGTCCCATGGCGACGCAGATAAGCACGGCTGCGGTGAAAAACCAGGTAACGGCCCCGACATGTTCACCGAAAAACAGCGCCGAAAATGCCAGGGTAAAAAAGATTTGTAGCAATTGTACCTGTCCTGCGCGGGCGACCCTCCGACTGACCCCGAGCTTATTTCAGCACACGGATGCCCTGCGGTGTGTCGAATTCGGCGATCAGGCCGGGTTGTTCCAGCGTCGCGTCCAGCGTGATCAAATGCGGCGCGCCCAGCCAGTCGAGTTCGGCCTGCAGCGTCGCCGCCTCGGCATGAAAACCGCGCAGCGAGCGTAATGCGGCCTGCGGCTCGGGCAAACGGGCGCTCGGATGCGCAGGTGTATGCCATTGAATCAGGGTCGGCAACAGACCGTCACCGGGGAGCGCGCCATCGTCGGGCACGGTGATGTTCCAGGTGAAATCGCCGCGCGCCATCGGCAACACGGGCGCAATGCGCTGCGGATACTGCGCTTGCCAGCGAGCCAGATTTTTAGGCCGATTCACCCGCGCCACCCAATGCGCCAGAAAGGGCCCGGCGGCAAGCCGGGCCTGCCATGCAGGCTGGTCGAGGCCGAACCAGCGTGGCCGCAGCGGCGCTGGAGCTTGCGGATCGATGGCAATAATTTCCAGGTATTGCCCGCCTGACAAATTAAGCAACTGATTATGCGTGCCCATCGCGGCGTGGTTTCCGCCCGCTACCGGCTCGACGCCCAGGGCTTCCGCCACATGCCGCGCACCCGCTTCCAGGGTCGCGGCGATGACCACCAGATGATCGAGCTGGAGCGCTTGGGCGGCGGCGGAAAAGGGATTCATGGGCTGGACTTTGGCTGGGTTACGCTTAAATGCGCGCGGGTTAACGTGGGTGGCTGAGCAGGCCGGCAACTGTGCCGGTCAAATGCGGCAGCAGCCCGCCAGTTTGACGTACTTTGGCTGCAACCGACAGCACCGGCCGCAACGCCCGCGCAATACCAAACCGCGCGGCATCGGTTTCGGCGGAAAGCCAGAGCCGCAGTTGCGGCGCGATCATCAAACTGTCGCCGGCGCGCAGCCAGTAGTCGACCGCATCGCCCTCCAGCGTCACCCATAAGGTGCCGCTGGCGACGGTGATCCGGCTCGCGTGCTGGTTACGATGGGCCACACAGACGCCGGGATCGAGTTCGAAATGGCGAATCTCATTGAAGGCTGGCATGGTGGGCTCCGGTAATTGTTCAGGGTTTAAATGTACAGACACAAACCAGAACAGTAACGGTACAATTGATTAAATACTTTGCGGTACAGTTGCCGAGGCAACCTCTCTGCGAGTTGCTCTGCCAGTTCATCGCACGTTTATTTGTCGGCCCTCGGGCCGTATTATTTGCGTGTCATGCGTATCTTTTTTGCCATTCGGGGGCCGCCGCCATGACCATTATTTCTCTCTCCGACCAAATCCCGGCTCCGGTGGAGTCGTCGCAGTTGACCCTGGTCGATCAGTTGGTCCAGTGGGGGCGGCACCGGATCGACGAGCGGGTGTTCCGGCCCGGCATGCGCATGCCGTCCATCCGTAAGCTGGCGGAAGATAAAGGCGTGTCGCGGTTTACCGTGGTCGAAGCCTATGAGCGGCTGGTGGCGCATGGCTACCTGGATTCGCGCCGCGGCTCGGGGTTTTATGTACGTGAACGCGGCGCCGAACCGGCGCGCCATAACAGCATGCAGCGGGTCGATAGCCCGATCGATGTGGTCTGGCTGTTACGCAATATGCTGCACACGGCCAGTCCGGAGAAAGGCCCCGGTATCGGTTATTTGCCGAATCGCTGGCTGGACGGTGAAATTTTGGCCAATGCCTTGCGTGCGCTGGGCCGGCAATCCGCCTCGCAATTGCTGATGTACGGCACCCCCCAGGGTTTTTTCCCGTTGCGCCAGCAATTGCAAACCCGCTTCGCCGAACTTGAGATCGGCGCGACACCGGAACAGATCCTGCTGGTCTCGGGCATTACCCAGGGCCTGGACCTGATCGCCCGGCTCTATGTGCAACCCGGCGACACTGTATTGGTGGGCGAACCCGGCTGGTTTCAAATGTTCGGCCGTTTTGCCTCGCAGGGCGCGCGGGTGGTCGGCGTGCCTTATACGCCCGGCGGCCTCGACTTGGATGTGCTGGAAACCCAGGTCAAAACCTGGCGGCCCAAGATGCTGATGCTGGATTCGGTACTGCAAAATCCGACCAGCACCTCCTTGAGCGCCAGTCAGGCCCATCGGATTTTACAGCTCGCCGAAACCTACGATTTTATGGTGATCGAGGACGATATCTACGGCGACTTGGCGCCCCTCGGTTATCCCGCCACGCGGTTGGCCAGTCTCGACCAGCTAAAACGCGTGATCTATCTCGGCAGTTATTCGAAGACCCTGGCGGCCAACTTGCGTGTCGGTTTTATTGCCGCCGCGCCGGAAATTATCCAGGCCCTGAGCGACCAGAAAATGCTGGCCGGCATGACCTCGCCGGAAATCAACGAGCGCCTGGTATTCAAGGTCTTGACGGAAGGCCATTACCGGCGTCACGTCGAGCGTCTGCGCAGCCGGCTCGATCAGGTACGCGACAAAACCATGCGGATGGTCGAGCGGGTCGGGTTCAAGTTATTTAATTCACCGACCGCCGGCATGTTTCTCTGGGCCGACTCCGGCGTCGACACCTCGGCGATGGCGGCGACGGCCTTGGAAGCGGGTTATTTCCTCGCGCCCGGCGCGTTGTTTTCGCCGCATCAGAGCGTCTCGACCTGGATGCGTTTTAATATTGCCAATTGCGGCGACCCGGGCCTGTCGGCGTTTTTGGCGCGGCAATTGGAGCGGGGTTAAGACGAGTTCGACTGCCGCGCACGGTAAGTACGCGACGCGGGACAAACCACGGTAAGAATAGGATCGCGATACGAGTCCTTTAACCATGTGTTTGTTCTTTGTTCGCATGACGCCGAGGGATGCTGCTTATGGCGTATGCGGGAGTTCTATTGCTGCTTGCACTATTGGCCGAGCCCAGTTCGGCGTCGCAGCCAAAGCCGCTCCGTCATCCGGCTCAGGAAATACCATCCGGCCGTCAAATACCTCCAGCACCAACACCGAATCCGGAATATCCTCGCCCACAACTGCCTCGGCGCTATTGTCAAACACCTGTAGCCGAGCCAATTGCGGTAGTAGTTTGATCAGGTTGGCTCGTGACGTAACCCAGCGTTCGCGGATTTTGTTTTCTGTTATGGCGTGACCGCCATGAGCCACGCGCAATTGCACGCGCGCGATGTGCTGCTGTACCGATGAGAGGCCGCAAAACAGCATGACGATATCGTGGGTGCGGGCGGCTCTAGACAACATTTTGGTGATGGTCCGCCCACCCAGCGTAGTTTCGAAGGCGTAGGAAGTGCCGTTGATAATCGCGGCCTCCAGCTGGGTGCGGCCGAACTCCCAGGCGCGACCACTGGCTTGCTCGAGATTCAGGCCGGATAACGTCATCAATTCGCTTGCATAAACATCGGGATTAAACCAGGCCAAACCGGATTGAGCGAGCATGGCGCCCCCCACCGAGCTTTTGCCCGCACCATTTATGCCGGCCAGCACCAAAATAAACGGACGCGCTATCGTTTCAGTAGCGGACATGGCGCCTGCATCAATACGAAGTGCCGGCCTTGGGGCGGCGGCTCAATATGCCCTTGGCCGCGAATAGCGCATCTACTTTCTGAGCCGCATCAGGCTGTTGCAGCAATGCCAAGTGTGCCCTGAAACGCTCATCCAACTGGTCCAATCCCGTTTGCTCGCGTGCCTTGAAGGCTTGGATCTCATCGACGAATTGCTGGTAGGTCACAGCATCGAGCAACACCATTTCCACCGCCGAGTGATTGGTGATCGCTACGCTACCCGTTTGCTGGACCAGGCGCGCTACGTTGGCCCATTTGTTCTTCACCTGGGACGCGCTTTGGCGAGGCAGGTCCTGGATGCTGGGCAAATCGGCGAGCATGGTGATCTCCTGAGAGCGCGCAAAAATGGCAATATTAAGCAAATAATACGCTAAATATCCAATTTGTCTATTTTTCCCATATTTCCCATGTATAAGATATTCGCTCACATGAGCTCGACGCCGAGCCGTCGCAACCTAGACCTGGCAGCCTCACCCCTGCGCGGCAAAACCACCGTTGCTCTTGAAATCCGCGAATTCACCCCCAAACTTGGCTGTATTCCCCATTTAATTCTGTTGACGACATAAAAAGAGGTCTGTTCCATGGCGCAAGAAACAATGAGCTTTCAGGCGGAAGTTAAACAACTTCTGCAATTGATGATTCATTCTCTGTACAGCAACAAGGAAATTTTCCTGCGTGAACTGGTCTCGAATGCTTCGGATGCGGCCGACAAGCTGCGCTTCGAAGCAATCGCGAATGGCGCGCTGTACGAGAACGATAGCGAACTGAAAATCCGTGTTTCCTTCGATCGCGAAAAACGCACCGTGACCATCGCCGACAACGGCATCGGCATGACCCGCGACGAAGTGATTTCCAACCTCGGCACCATTGCGCGCTCAGGCACCAAGGAATTTTTCCAGAAGCTGTCCGGCGACGAACAAAAAGATGCAGCGCTGATCGGCCAGTTCGGCGTGGGTTTTTACTCAGGCTTTATCGTCGCCGACAAGATGACCGTCGAATCGCGCCGTGCCGGTGTGCCGGCTAACGAAGGCGTGCGTTGGGAAAGCCAGGGCGACGGTGAATTTAATGTGGAGACGATCGAACGCGCACAGCGCGGCACCTCGATCACACTGCATTTGCGTGAAGGCGAAGACGATTTTCTCTCGGGCTGGAAGCTGAAATCGATTATCCAGAAGTATTCGGACCATATCGCCTTGCCCATCGTGATGCCGAAAGAAGAGTGGGATGCGGAAAAAAGCGCCCACGTGGTCAAGGACGAAGAAGAAACCGTCAATCAGGCCAGCGCCCTTTGGACCCGCTCGAAAAGCGAGATCGACGAAGCGCAATATATCCAGTTTTACCAGCATCTGACCCACGATCATGAAGCGCCGCTGGCCTGGACCCATAACCGTGTCGAGGGCCGTAGCGAATACACCCAGTTGCTCTATTTGCCGGCACAAGCGCCGTTCGACCTGTGGGATCGCAGCCAGCGTGGCGGCCTCAAGCTGTACGTCAAGCGTGTGTTCATCATGGACGATGCCGAGCAGTTGTTGCCCAGCTACCTGCGTTTTATCCGCGGGGTGGTTGACTCCAACGATCTGCCTTTGAACGTGTCGCGCGAAATCCTGCAGGAAAGCCGTGATGTGAAGGCAATCCGCGATGGCGTGGGCAAGCGTACGCTGTCGATGCTCGAAGATCTGGCGGAAAACCAGGCGGAAAAATACACCACGTTCTGGAAGGCGTTTGGGCAAGTGCTCAAGGAAGGCGTGGGCGAAGACCAGGCCAATCGCGAGCGCATTCTGAAGTTGCTGCGCTTTGCCAGCACGCACGTCGACAGCGCCGAACAGACTGTCTCGCTGGTCGATTACGTCGGTCGCATGAAAGAAGGCCAGACGATGATCTATTACGTGACCGGCGAAAGCTGGCAGGCCGCGCGCAACAGCCCGCACCTCGAAGTGTTCCGCAAGAAGGGCGTCGAAGTGCTGGTGCTGACCGATCGCGTCGACGA